>NZ_JAESIF010000005.1:0-214472 GCF_016757295.1 Streptomyces sp. M2CJ-2
AGCCCGCCCGCCCCGGCGCCGGGTGCGGAACCGTTCGTGCCGCCGGGACCGCCGTGGACACCGGGCCGGGCGCCGCCGCTCGTCACACTCATGCCGCCGACCACGCCGGCCGGACGTCCACCCGGCCGCGCACCACCGGGCGCACCGGCACCGGAGGGGCCGCCCGCGGGCGCCGCGGAACCCGAACCGCTCGGCGCGCCCGCCCCGTTGCCGGAGCCGCCGCCCGTACCGCCCTTGCCCGCGCCGGACTTGCGGGGCGCGAACCAGTCACTGGTCGGCTTCTCCGCCGGGGCCGACTGCTGCGGGGCCGCCTGCCGCGGAACCAGCTGCCCCGAGCCGCCGGACGGCGCACCCGGAGCCGCCACCGCGGGCGGCTCGACGGAACCGGGGCCGATGCCTGTACCGGTGCCCGCGGGCCCGGGTGCACCAGGCGCCGACGCCTGCCCCTCGGCACGGGTGTCGGACTCGTCGCCGCCGTCGCCCGTGCCCTCGCCGTCCGCGACGGGCTTGCGCACGACGACCGGCGGAATGGGCCTCGATCCGGGGATGTTGATCCGGATTCTGGTCGTCAGGGTGGTCTCGGTCTTGCGTTCGTCCGGACGCCGTTCGCCCGACCGCGCGGCCGGACGGCCCGCGGCCGTCGCCTCGTCCGGAACCGCCGGAATCCCGTAGGGCGGAGTGCCCGACGGGTACGCGGCTCCGCCGCGCCCGTTGGGCCCGGTGGACGGAGTGTCAGTTTCACGACTCAAGGCAGGTTCTCCCGGTTGGCTCCGCCGCCCGTCACGACCTCACGGTGGGGTCCCCCCCAACTCGAGCGGAGCCGAGAGTTCGGGGAGGCTCAGCGGCGCGCGCACCACCATACTGGCCGCGTCCGGCCCGTTTCTCGGGACCGCCGGGGAAACCCGCACGGGACCGGCACGCGCGTACCACGGCGAAGTGGTACGTCACTTCCCAAGTCGGACGGTGCGGCCGTCCGGTTGCCGCACCGGCGCGAGGGTGGCACAGATCACAGCGACGACGATGCCGCCGAGCAGGAAGAGATAGGAGCCGGCTCCCGCGGCGAACAGGAAGTCACCCTCCGGGCGGCTGGCGGTGAGCAGGAGGACGACGAGCACCCAGCCACCGGCGGCCGACGCGACCCCGGCCCGGCTGCGGAGGGCGAGGCCCGCGCCGAGACAGAGCCCGGCCTCGCCCGCGAGGGCGAGCAGCAGCCCGCCCGGGAACCAGGCGGGCTGCAGCAGCGCCCCGGCCACACCGACCACGGCACCGAGGAGGAACAGCCCCAGGCAGGCGGCGAGCCGCCCGGCGGAGGGCAGTCGCAGCGGCTGGGCCAGCACCGAGACGGGCCGGCCCTGGTCGCTCCGGTCGCTCCGGTCGCTCCGGTCGCTCCGGTCGCTCCGGTCGCTCCGGTCGCTCCGGTCGCTCCGGTCGCTCACGACGCCTCCCCCGCCAGGACTCCGGTGTCCACTCCCGCGAACAGGTCGTTCTCCCTGCCGACGGAACGTTCTCCGCGCACCAATTCGTAGTACTCGGTGGTGAACAGCGGCTGCGCGAGTTCGTTGGAGAGCACGAAGTACGGCTCGGCCACCGTGATCTGGGTGGCGTGCGCCCGCATCGCGGCGGCCTTGGCGGCGGCGTACGCCGTGCCGTCGACCTCGGCGGTGACGTGCACGTCGGAGACGACACCGGGTACGTCACCGATGCTGCCCGCCTTGTCGAACGGCAGCCCGGCCAGTTCCTCCTCCAGACGCGCGAAGGCCGCCTCGGCGACGGAGCGGGGCACCCGGTTCCAGTACACCTTGGGAACGTCCCACCCGTCCCGCCCGTCCTCCGGGGACGCTGCGGCCAGCTGGACGGCGCGCATGGCGACGCGGTGCGCCTGGATGTGGTCGGGGTGCCCGTAGCCGCCGCGCTCGTCGTACGTGACGAGCACCTGGGGCCGGACCTCGCGGATCACCTCGGCGAGCAGACCGGCGGCCTGGTCGACGTCGGCCTGCCAGAAGCACCCGGGGTCGTCGTTGTCGGGCAGTCCCGTCATCCCGGAGTCGCTGTAGCGCCCGGCGCCGCCGAGCAGCCGGAAGTCGTCGACACCGAGTGCGCGCATCGCCTCGGCCAGCTCACCCATCCGGTGCTGTCCGAGGGCGGCACCGCTCAGGTGGGCCAGCTCGGGCGGAATGACCTCGCCACGCTCACCGAGCGTGCAGGTGACCAGCGTCACGTGCACGCCCTCGGCGGCGTACCGGGCCATGGTGGCGCCGTTGTTGATCGACTCGTCGTCCGGATGAGCGTGTACGAGCATCATCCGCCGAGAGGGCAGTTCCGTCATGGGCCCAGCCTACGAGCCGCCCGACCGCCCCGCGGGCACGGCGCCGTCCCGCCCCCTGCCGAGCGGGAGTACCGTGAAGACGTCGAGAGAGTCGTCGCCGCCGACTCGAGTGTCGTGACCGCTCCCGATCGAGGACAGGGCCGGAGGTGATCGCCTGTGATCATGAGGCGTGTGCCCGGCGAGAGGGCCCGTGCCCAGCGCTGACGAGTCCTCCCGGAGTCCGGTCGGAGCGATCGGAAGGATCACCGTGGGGATTCCTCCGGACGGACCGGGCGAGGTCCTGGTGGCCGTGCGCGGGGGGTCGGAGACCTACGCGGCGTGGTCGCGTACCAACACCCCCCTCGCGAGGAACGCACGGGTCGTCGTCGTCGACTCCCTTTCGGCGCGCTCGGTGATCGTCGAGCCGCTGCCGTCCTGAACGGCCCTGCGAGGGTCTTGGAAAACATGTTGCGTCCCGCTTGCTCGACGGGAGTTCTCCCATGCTGTTCTGGCAGGTCCCCGCGCCCAATGAGGCCATGCTCATATCCGGTACGAAACGGCAGGCGCAGGGCACGCAGTTCCGTATCGTCACAGGTCACGGCAGTTTCGTACTGCCGGTGATGCAGAAGGCCCGCATGCTGTCCCTGGCCCTGCGGGAAGCGGAGATCTCGGAGGACTGCGTCACCCAGCAGGGCATCCAGCTGCGGGTGCGCGCGGTCTGCGTGTTCAAGGTCGGCGACGACGCGGTCTCGATCGCCAACGCGGCCCGCCGCTTCCTCTCCGAACAGGAGCAGATGGAGGAGCTCGTCGGCCGGATCTTCGCCGGACACCTCCGGTCCATCGTCGGTGGACTGACCGTCGAAGAGATCATCCGGGAACGCGACCGGGTCGCCCAGGAAGTGATGGCGGGCAGTCACGGCGAGATGGAGAAACTCGGCATCGTCGTCGACGCGCTCCAGATCCAGGAGATCGAGGACGCCACCGGGTACATCAACAACCTCGCCGCCCCGCACGCCGCCGCGGTCGCCAGCCAGGCGCGCATCGCCCAGGCCAAGGCCGACCAGGAGGCGACCGAACGCGAACAGCAGGCGGCAGCCCTCAAGGCGGAGTACGAGCGGGACACCGCGATCAAGCGGGCCGGGTTCCTCGCCGAGACCGAGCAGTCCAAGGCCCGGGCCGCCCAGGCCGGCCCGCTCGCCGAGGCCACGGCGTCCCACGAGGTCATCGAGGAGCAGACCGCGCTCGCCAAGCGCCGGGCCGAACTGGCGGCCCAGCGCCTCGAAGGAGAGGTCAGGCGCCCGGCGGACGCCGAGGCGTACCGCCAGCGCACCCTGGCCGAAGCCGCCCGGGACAGGGCCAAGTTCGAGGCGGACGGCGACGCCTACGCCGAGCGGACCCTCGCCCAGGCCCAGGCCGACGCGAACACCGCCCGCGCCCGCTCGCTGCGCGACGGCAACCAGGAGCTGATCGCCGCCAACCGTGTGGTGGAGAACCTGCCGGCCCTCGCCGACGCGGCCGCCCGCGGTATGGCGGGCGCCCACCTCACCGTCCTCAACGGCACCGAGGGCGTCAACCAGATGGCCGCGGGCCTGGTGAGCCAGGGCTTGGCCATCCTTGACTCCCTCCAGAACACGAAGGACCCCACCGTCAACCGAAAGAGCAACCTGCGCATCCCCGGCCCCACCCCGTAGCGTCGGCCCTGCGTCCGGACCCGTTCACGGCCTGCGGCCGGAGGGCTTCGCTCACGCACACCGCATCCGTCACCCTCGCATCACTCCTGAGGCGGGCGTGACACTGCGGCAGCGACTCCTAGCAGCCCGCTTCGACGCCGCTGTTCACGAACGAGTGGACATTGATCGAGTAGCCGGCCCCGGTGGTGAGATCGGGGCGGCTTCCGTGGCCGTCCTCCGCGAGGCCCTCGGCGGTGAGGAAGGCGATGTACAGGGACATCTTCTCTTTGACGAAGCACAGGTCGTCGGACGAGGCTTCGGGGTCCGGATTCCATCCGTCCCGTGCCGCTGCCGTCCGGTAGTGGGCGGCCACTTCGCCCTGCGTTCCGGGGAAGGCGTAGGTCCGGTTGGCGTACACCGCGACATCGCCGCTGTCCGCCCAGCAGCCGGCGTCGACCTCCTCGAAGCCCCGGGCGACGGTGGCCTTGCCGGGCCGGGAGTCGAGGATGCCGAGCGCGGCCATCTCCTTCACCCGGCCGTCGGTCCCCCCGCAGTCCCTGGCGAGTTCCTGCAGCGCGCAGCCGGTGAGCGTTCCGGCCGCGAACACGGTCGACAGGAGCAGGGATATCGGGCGAGTGGTACCTGTCCGCAAAGACAAAGCAGGCTCCAGGAGGAAGGCCGGGGCGGAGGGGATCCGCCGGGCAAGGTGGCTGTCCGTGCTGCTCCTGAGCGGCACGGCCCAGTCCTACCAGGAACCGTCATTTTCCTCTGCAGGCATCCCCACGTTCTTCAAGTCACCGCAAGCCGGGCCAAGTCCCTTTCCCGAGGGCGATGTCGAGTGCCCGGCTGCCCGTTCCAGCAGTGCCCGTGTCGGCTCCAGGTGAGTCGGCTTCCCTACCCGTTGCCGTCCTCGTAGCGCGGCAGGCCGTCGGTCGGGATCGTCCAGTCCCCGATGGTGACGTCCTCGCCGTAGACGAAGTCCTTGCGCGTGGCGTAGCGAGGGCCGTCCGGGGTGGGATGGATGTCGGTGAGAACCGCGCCACTGCCGGTGCGGGGGTCGAAGATCGCGTAGACGGGGATGCCGAGCAGCGGGTAGTCGCGCATCTTGCCCACCCAGTCGTTCCGCGGATTGGACCGGGAGACGACTTCGATGGCCGCGATGAGCGTACGGGCGTCGAAGGATCCCTCGATGTCCATGTCCTCTTCAGCGATCACCATGACGTCGGGCCGACGCATGACGCCTTCGGGCTCGTCCTCCACATCGGGCTCGCCCGTATGGGCCACAAGCTCCCCCGGCATGACCTTCTCCAGGCGCTTCCGGAGCCGCAGTGCCGTCAGCTCGTGCCGACCGCTGGGCGACATCATGTCGTGGACGATCCCTTCCTTGGTGATCTCGAATTTGCCCGGCAGCGTGTCGCCCGTGGACTGAACGAAGTCGCGCATGGCCCGGTACGGGTGAGAGGCGCCCTGGTACGTGTCGTCAGGTGCGATGGTCATGGCGCTCGCTCCTCGTCGTCTGTGCCCAGGGGCAAGGATCGTCACGTCCATGCTAGGCGTCCTCCTGAAGGTCGGTTCGGCAGTCGCGGCAGCGGGCTTCGGATTCGGGTCCGCGGAAGCCGCGGTCGCAGCCGTCACAGTTGCGCATCCCGTACCGGATGGGTGAGGGCTCGGCCGGTGCGCGGAAGGGCGGCGGGGCGGGAGCTGGGCGGTGAGGCGGTGGGCGAGGAGGGCGGCGGGGCGGCGTACGCCCTCGGGCGGCAGGTCGGCGGTCAGGGCGCGGCGTACGGCGGTGGGCGTGACATCCCGCTCCAGCCAGGCGGCGACGCCGGGGGCCAGGTGGGCCGTGTCGCAGGCGGAGAGGAGCAGCCGGGGGTCGTGGCGGTGGAGATCCGTGAGGAGGTCGGTGGCGGCCTGGAGGAGCGCGGGGGCGGGGTACGCCGGGCCGGGTACGGCGGGGAGCGGCTTGCGGGGCGTTCGCTTCTCGCGCGCCTTGTGCTGCGTGCGCTCCTCGCACGTCTCCTGCCGTTGCGGTGCCGCTGGTGGGCTGTCGGCGACGGCGCCGGGAGCCTCGGCGTGGTGGCGGGCCGCCTCCGGCTGGTTGCAGGAGGTCGCGCGGGTGACGATCCGGCCGGAGGGGGTGCGTACCCGTTCGCGGCGCAGATGGCCGTGGGCCTCCAGCTCGCGCAGGGCGGCGGCGATACGGGTGACGCCCTCGGGGAACCGGGCGGCGAGGGTCTTGATGTCGGCGGGGGCACCCTTCGGCAGCGACTGGAGGTGCGTGCCGAGCCCGATGGCGAGCAGCGAGAGCTCCTGGTGCTGGGCGAGGTGGTTGCCGATGACCGTGAAGCGGGTGGTGTGGCGGGTGTTGTCGTGCTGGAGCCCGCCGGTGCGGTGGCCCCGGTTCGGGTGCTTGTTGCCCGCGATACGGGCCTGGGCGCGCGGGGGCGCGCTAGGGTTCTGGGTACCCATCGGGAAGTCCTGTCTTCCTCGGTGGTCAGGCCCTCGCACTGGGATTGCAGTCCCGGCGGGGGCCGTCGCATGTCTGGCTGTTGTCCTGCGCTGAGCGTCGGGCCTGGAGGGCCACAAAATCCAGCCGGACCGGGGATGTTCACCCGCCCGAGTGAGTGCGCGTCACGGGCGGGAGGGGTGGGGCTTGGTGGGGTTCTTTCCCCCGACGTTCTTTGTCTTTTCAGCCGTCGACGCCGCCGGAGCCCGCGATGTCGCGTTCCGGTGGCGTCAGGCTCAGTTCGGCCCATACGGTCTTGCGCGGGAACCGCCCCTCGACCACCCCCCAGCGGTCGGCGAGCGCCTCGACGAGCAGCAGGCCCCGGCCCGACTCGGCCCCGCCATCGGGCGCTTGGAGCGCGGGCATCCGGTCGCCACGCGTGTCGGCGACCTCGATGCGGAGCGTGCCGCCGACCACGTAGAGCGTCAGGCGGAAGCTGCGCCCGGGGAGCCGGCCATGGGTGGCCGCGTTGGCCGCCAGTTCCGCCACGACATGGCTCGCCGCCTCCTGCGGAAGTCCCCAGTCCCGGAGCGCGTCCGCCGCGAGCAGACGGGCGAGACGGGCACCGCGCGGGGTGGACGACAGCAGCACGGTGAAGTTACGGATTCCGCTGGCGGGTCGATATCTGGTCTCGGCAATTTCCTGATTCACGTCACTCAGCGTGGCCGACCGGACATACCGTGATGAGTGATCACGGCACTGCGTAGGGTGACCGTCCACGGCTCGTCCGGCCCTGTCCGAACTGTCGACGCGGCTCCCACCCGCACGTCGTGACGGTACTGCGCGGCACAACGGAGGAGCGCGACATGTCGGTGAACGGCGAGGCGGTGCGGGTCACGACCGAGACGGACCAGACGGACGAACCGGGGTGGGAGGTCGACCCGGACGACGACTGGGCACTCGCAGTAGTGGCTACCGTGGGACGGCAGTTGAGGCTCCGCCGGGAGGCGGCGGGCATGCGGGTCGGCGACTTCGCGGTGACGGTCGGTTACGGCGACGACCTCGTCTACAAGATCGAGAGCGGCAAACGCATCCCCCGGCCCGAGTACCTGGACACGGCGGACGAACTGTTCAACGCCGACGGCCTCATCTCGGCGATGAAGGAGGACGTGAAGAAGGTCCGGCACCCGAAGAAGGTGCGGGACTTGGCGCAGATGGAGGCGCGGGCAGTTGAGCTTCAGTTGTACGACCCCTTGAGCATCCATGGGTTGGTGCAGCACCCGGAGTACGCACGCGCCCTTCTGTCCATGCGGCGCCCCGCCTATTCAACGGACGAGGTGGAGCAGTTCATTGCCGCACGCGTGGCACGCAAAGCGATCTTCGAACGGGACCCGGCGCCCGAACTCAGCTTCATCCTGGAAGAGTGGACGCTTCGACGACCACTGGGCGGGAGGGCAGTCCTGCGCGCCCAGCTTGAGCACCTCCTCGAAGCAGGACGGTTGCGTAACGTCGAGCTTCAAGTGATGCCGATGGAACGTGATGAACATGCCGGGGTGGACGGCAGCATCGAGGTGCTCAAGTTCGAGGACGGTTCAGCGATCGGCCGCTCACCAGCAGTGGCCAACGGACGGCCGGTTTACGCCCTGAAGCAGCTCCGCATCCTGGAACTGTGGTATGGCATCATCCGGTCTCAAGCGCTCACACCACGTGAGTCGACGGCCTTCATCGAACAACTGCTGGGGGAAACATGATCCGGAATACCTCAGCCAGGGATGCCTCCAACCTGGTGTGGTTCAAGAGCAGTTACAGCAGCGGCAGTGAGGGCGACTCGTGCGTGGAGATCGCCACCGCGCCCGACACCGTCCACGTCCGTGACTCCAAGGACGTGGACGGCGGCCGACTGGCCTTCTCCCCCGCCGCGTGGGCCGACTTCGTGCCGTACGCGGTCGAGGGCTAGGAGCCGTCCGGCGCGAAAGCCGACGGCGGTGAGCACGGCGCCTGAAACGATCTGCGTTTCTACTGCGTTCTCGGGGTGAGCCGCTTTTCGAACCAGTGGTGGGCGTAAGGCTCGTCGTTGAAGGCGGGGACCTCGGCGTACCCGCTGCTGCGGTAGAGGCGAGTGGCCGCTTCCAGGGCTTTGTTGGTGTCGAGCCGCACCAGATCGCTGCCGTGCCGGGTGGCGCGTTCCTCGAGTTCGGACAGGAGACGCCGGGCCAGGCCGAGCCCTCGGGCGCGGGGGCAGACCCACAGCCGCTTGATCTCGGCAGGTGCTCCGGTCGGCAGCTTGAGCCCGGCGCAGCCCACCGGCTCGCCGTGCAGCCGGGCGACGAGGAACAGACCGCGTGGCGCGCGCAGTTCGCCCGGGTCGGGCAGCAGGCTGTGTGCGGGGTCGAAGCCGCCCTCGAAGAGTTCCTGCAGTTCGGCGGCGTAGGACCGCAGGCAGTGCACGGCGTCCGGGTGGTCGGGGTCGAGCACGTCCAAGGAGACCAACGAGGCGGTCAGCAGTCGCTCGACCTCGGCCATGGCCGTGGTCAGCCGGTCTCGCTGCCGGACATCGAGCGGGTCGAGGAGCGATGCGGCGAGTGCGTCGCTGCGGTCGTCGATACGAGCGCGCTCCTGCAGCCCGGCCTCGGTCAGCCGCACGGTGCGTACCCGCCGGTCGCGGGGGTGGGGCTCGACGGCGACGAGGCCGTCGCGCTCGAGCGCCCGCAGCAGTCGGCTCACGTAGCCGGAGTCGAGGCCGAGCCGGGCCCGTACGCTGCGGACGTCGTGCGTGCCCCCGTCGCCGATCTCCCAGAGCAGCCGAGCCTGCCCGTAGGGGCGCGCACCGCCCAGATAGTGGTCGTGCAGCACTCCCACACGCTCGGCAACCGTCCGGTTGAAGCGCCGTACCTGCTCCACCTGCTCGATCACTTGCTCCGTGGCCATTGTCTGACCTTAGTCAGACAATGGCCACCGAGTAAACCGGACGAGGTGGCCGTGTCGCCCTTCAGGAAGCGTGGGTGCGGTGGGCGGCGGTCGGGTATGGAGAATGAGCGGCATGGCCATGGTGAAGGGCGTCGAGGCCCGCGGCACGCAGCACTGCGAGACGACGGCGCTGGGCGTGCTGCTGCGGCATGAGGGGATCGACCTGTCCGAGCCCATGCTGTTCGGGCTCGGCTCCGGGCTGTCCTTCGTCTACTGGGACAGCAAGGCCATGGGTTTTCCCTTCCTGGGAGGCCGGGTCAAGCCGTTCGAGCTCACCAGGAACCTGGCCTCCGCCCTCGGGCTCGAGCTGCTGGTCGAGGAGACCACCTCCCCGCGCAAGGCATGGCGGAACGTGGCGGCACCCCTCGACGCCGGTCGGCCGGTCGGCCTGCAACTCGACAGCTACCACCTGGACTACTTCAGTACCAAGGTGCACTTCGGCGGGCACGTCGTGGCCATGTACGGCTACGACGGACAGGACGCCCACCTGGTGGACACCGACCAGCAGGGCGGAGCCGTCTCCACCGGCCTCGCCGGCCTGGCCAGAGCCAGGGCCGCGCGCGGCCCCATGACCGCCAGGCACCGCTCCTTCACCCTCACAGCGCCCGGCGGCCCGACGCCACCGCGGGACCGGATCATTCCCGCGATCAAGACCTGCGCCGACGCCTTCCTGAACCCGCCCATCGCGAACCTGGGCCACCGGGGCATCGAGAAGGCCGCCGGGCAAGTGCCGAAGTGGCTGCGACGCAGCGACGATCCGCGGGACGACCTGTCACGGACCGCCGTCCTCATGGAGAGGGCCGGCACCGGCGGCGCCCTGTTCCGCAATCTCTACCGGGACTTCCTCGCCGAGTGCGCCCAGCTGATCGACAGCAGCCACCTGCGCACCGGCCACGCCCTGTATGCCGAGGCCGCCACCCTCTGGACGCAGGTGGCCGCACTCGTCGCGGCAGCAGGCGAATCCGGCGACGCGAAGAACCTCGTGCAGGCCGGCTGCCTCCTCCACGAGCTCTCGCGCATCGAACGCGAGGCGATGCAGGCACTCAGCCTGCTCCAGGCCCTGCCCGGCAGGTCACGCGCGAAGCCGGAATCGGATCGAGGCGACGGTGAGAGCCGTGGCGCGCTTCGTGCCGCAGTTCCGGCCCGTGCGACGGGCCGGAACATGTGCGCACCGCTCCGTAAGAGCCAATCCCCCGACAGAGACGCGGACTCGGGCCCGCGCCCCCGGTCGGCCGGCTCAGAAGCTGATGCTGCCGATCATCCCCGCGATGTTGGTCGTCAACTCACTGATCGTGGGCGCGATCGTCGACGACGCCATGTAGAAGCCGAGGAGCATGCAGACCACCGCATGCCCGGTCTTGAGGCCCGACTTCTTGATCAGCAGGAAGACGATGATCGCCAGCAGCACCACCACCGAAATCGAGAGTGCCACGGCGGCTCACCTCCAAGGACCCCAGGTCGCGGGGGGTAGGGATATGGGGGCAGATACATCCACACAGCAGCCAGCAGGTTCATACCCACTATGCGCTAACGATCATAACTATCCGTACGTGCGCATCGGTCGGCGCACGGCCGCACAAGGGGGCGCATGGCCAATATGGTCATGGCATGACGACCGATGCTGACTCCTTCCCCCGACGGCACGCCCGCACCCAGCGCTTCACGCTCGGCGCGCCGCGTGCGTTCACCGTGGCACCCGACGGTTCCCGGGTGGTTTTCCTGCGCTCGGGTTCCGGTACGGACCGGGCGAATTCGCTGTGGGTCCTCGACCCGAAGAGCGGCGGGGAGCGCGTGGCGGCCGACCCGCGAGCCCTCCTGGGCGGCGCCTCGGAGCGCCTGTCGGCCGAGGAGCGGGCCCGGCGCGAGCGCAGCCGTGAGGGGGGCGCCGGCATCGTCGGCTACGCCACCGACGCGGCCGTGGAGTTGGCCTCTTTCGCCTTGTCAGGGCGGCTTTTCACGGCCGAGCTGCAGGCCGGGACGGCACGCGAACTGCCCACTCCCACACCGGTGATCGACCCCCGCCCGTCGCCCGACGGACGCCACGTCGCCTATGTCGCGCAGGGTGCGCTGCGGGTCGTCGGGGCGGAGGGGGAGGACGACCGGGCGCTGGCGACTCCCGAGGCGGACAACGTCACCTACGGTCTGGCGGAGTTCATCGCGGCCGAGGAGATGCACCGTCTGCGGGGCTTCTGGTGGGCGCCCGGGTCGGACCGGCTGCTGGTGGCGCGCGCGGACGACACGCCGGTGGAGCGGTGGTGGATCTCCGATCCGGCGCATCCGGAGCGGGAGCCGCAGCGGGTGGCGTACCCGGCGGCGGGCACCGCGAACGCGGAGGTGCGGCTGTTCGTGATCGGGTTGGACGGGGTGCGTTCGGAGGTCTCCTGGGACCGGGCGCGGTATCCGTATCTGGCGCATGTGCACTGGTCAGCGGCGGGGGCGCCGCTGCTGCTCGTACAGGCGCGCGACCAGCGCGGTCAGCTGATCCTGGCGGTGGACCCGGATTCCGGGGCGACCCGGATGGTGCACGCCGATGAAGATCCAGATTGGCTTGATCTTTTCCCCGGGGTGCCGTGCTGGAGCCCGTCCGGGCAGCTGGTGCGGATCACGGACGAGGGGGGCGCACGACGACTCGCCGTGGGCGAACGACCGCTCACCGGAGGGCAGTTGCACATCCGGGCTGTCCTGGACGTCTCCGACGACGATGTGCTGGTCTCGGCGTCGGCGGGCGAGGAGGCGGCCGATCCGGAGATCGGCGAGGTGCACGTCTACCGGGTGAACGAGCTCGGCGTGGAGCGCGTCTCGCAGGAGCCCGGCGTGCATTCCGCCGTACGCTCCGGGGGCGTCACCGTGCTCGTCTCCGCGACACCGGATCGGCCAGGTTCCCGGGCGGTGGTCCTGCGTGACGGGAAACAGACGGCGACTGTCCCCTCGTACGCCGAAGACCCCGGTATGTCCCCACGGGTGACCCTCACCCAAGGGGGCGCACGCCAAATCCCGTGCGCCGTGCTTATGCCCCGGGACTACTCCGGTGACGCCCCGCTCCCCGTCCTCATGGACCCCTACGGCGGCCCGCACGGCCAACGCGTGGTGGCCGCGCACAACCCCCATCTGACCTCGCAGTGGTTCGCCGACCAGGGCTTCGCGGTGGTCGTCGCCGACGGCCGCGGCACCCCCGGCCGCTCCCCGGCCTGGGAAAAGGCGGTCCACCACGACTTCACGCTCACCCTGGACGACCAGATCGAGGCGCTCCAGGACCTCGCCGCGTCCCATCCCCTCGACCTCTCCCGGGTGGCCGTCCGCGGCTGGTCCTACGGCGGTTACCTCGCGGCGCTGGCGGTGCTCCGGCGTCCTGACGTCTTCCACGCCGGCATCGCGGGCGCCCCGGTGACGGACTGGACGCTGTACGACACCCACTACACGGAGCGGTACCTGGGCGACCCGGCCGCACGCCCGGAGACGTACACGAACAGCTCGCTGGTCACCGCCGAGGGCCTCTCCTCCCCCGCCGACCGGCACCGCCCGCTGATGATCGTGCACGGCCTGGCCGACGACAACGTGGTCGTCGCCCACTCCCTGCGCCTGTCCTCCGCCCTCCTCGCCACCGGCCGCCCCCACGAGGTCCTTCCCCTGTCGGGCGTCACCCACATCACCCCCCAGGAACAGGTCGCGGAGAACCTGCTCCTGCTCCAGGTGGACTTCCTCAAACGCTCGCTGGGCCTCACGGACTGACCACCGAAGGAACCGACCGCGGCCCCTGCGCCGGGCAGGCACACGTCACTTCTCCGCCTGCCCGGCGGCGGGCCGAAGCCGCCACGTCATCACCGCGCGCCCCGCCAGGGCCACCAGGACAGTGAGCGCTGCCATCCGTACGAGGGTCCATGTCGCACCGACCACGGGCCCTTGCAGCGGCGATTCGACGCGGAGCCGCTCCGACATCTCGACGACAGTCAGCAGGGGAACCAGCATCCGGAAGGGCAGACCGCGCGGTCCGGGATTCCGGGCCAGGTTCCCGGCCAGCCCCAGCACGGGCCCCGTGACACAGGCGACCACGCACCAGAGCAGCGTCTTCGAGGCGAACGCACTCCAGAGGACATAGGGCGTCACCCCGGTGGGGTCGTCCAAGTCCACTGTCAGGTACGTCCCTTGCCCCAGCTTCGTCAGGTAGTACGCGATCACCGCGGTGACCAGGGAAGCGGTGGCCAGGAAGACCGACTCGGCCCTGGACTTCCGGGCGAGGCCGACGCAGAACGCCAGTGCGGCCCAGGACCATCCGGCGGACAGGACCAGATGAGCGGCGTGGCCGACCGGGTGGGTGGCGTCGATCAGAAGGGGCCCGAGCACCCCGACCACCGCACCGACGGTCAGCGCGGCCGAGAACACCAGGATGCGGGTACGGGGGCGGGAGCCCGTGAGCGAAGCCGACACGACGTCCGGAGGGTCCTTTCACTGACCGGGGCAGGCGCACGGAGCCCCTGCCCACCCGGAGCCTACGGACGGCCGCCGTCGGGGGACACCGGCCGAAAGATTTACAGACAAGCGCGCCTCACCGCGGCCGGCGCTCCGATGTCGCCGACGGCTGACGGTCTGACCGCTCGCGGGCCGCTCAACACCGGCCACTAGGGTATGGAGACCAACAGGAGGAGAGACGGGGCGAGATGAAGGTGTTGCGGCGGGCCGCCCTGTTCGTGGTGGTGCCCTTGGCGGTCGCCCTCGTCGCGGGCTATGCCTGGTACCGGACGAGCGAGACCGGCCAGCGCTGGCGCTACGAGGACAGGCTGACGTCGTACTGCGCCGGCCTGATTCCGCTCGAGGAGTCCGCCGTCTTCACCGGGTACAACACGGAAGTGGGTCTTCCGCTCGACCGGCAGCGCAACTCGGGTGACGACGCCTTCCACTTCTGCAAGGTCGCCGACATGGAGGTGTCCGTCGGCCAGGTTCCCGCCGAGGCCGGCGAGGCACTCATGCGAGGGGACAGCATTCTCGGCGAACTGGCCCCGAGTTCACCGGACTTCCTACCCATGGCCCTCGGCGGCGGCTGGTACGGCTACACGGACCTGCAGAGCACCGGCATCGTGCTGGCGTGCACCGACAGGCCCGGGTACGTCGTGGTCGACGTCGAGAGCGACGCGTCGCACACCAACCGGCAGGAGGCTCGCGACGTGGCGGAACTGGCCGCCGGCATCGGCCGGAAAGCGGCTGACCACTGGTCGTGCACGGCCGAGCCGGGAGGCCCTGTCCCGCCCCTGTCGGAATCGGCGGGGGAGTCATTTCCCAAGCCTCAGAGCGCCACCGGAACGTGCCAAGGCCTGTCGATCCCCTATGACGACCTCCAGATCCACTGGATCAAGGAGAGCCGGGCCTCCGCGGCCACGCCGGTGGAGCGGTGCGTGCTGGGGGAGACCAGGGCACGCGACGAGGAACTCTATTGGCTGTCTGCCTACTACGGGCCGTACGCACAGGCCAGGCGCGCGGCGACCTACGAATCGAGCCTGCGGGACGAGCCCGCGGGTGTCGCCCCGGGCCGGGCGTGGGCCACGGCCTCCTGCCCTGGCGCTCCGAAGGCGCTCTTCACCATCACCGCGACGGAATACGCGAACGGGGCGGACACGCGCTTCCTCGTCGACACCTTGAGCGCGTTCGCCGAACGCTCGGCGAAACGGCACGGCTGCACGGACCTTCGGTTGCCCTCCGGCCGGTGAGACCCCCTGCCGTACTCCAGCACCGGGCCGGGCACGCCGAACACCTGCTGCCGGCCGACGCCACGACCGGCACGTGGCCGGCCGCCCGATCATCCTGACCCTGGACAACCTCCCATCCGGGTGGGCAGGGGGACGTCTTCTTCGAGCGCTTCACGGGCCCGGGGGTCCCTCCGGTGGTACCACCTGTTTCTCCTCGGCGAAGTGGCAGGCCGAGGGGTGGGCCGCCGGGCCGCCGGCCTCGCGGAAGGCCTCGGGGACCGCCAGCAGCGGGACCTCCACCACGCAGCGCTCCCGGGCCTTCCAGCAGCGGGTGCGGAAGCGGCAGCCGGAGGGGATGTCGGTGGGGGACGGGACGTCTCCGGTGAGGATGATCCGCTCGCGGTGTTCGCGGGCCGCCGGGTCGGGGACGGGGACGGCGGAGAGCAGGGCCTGGGTGTAGGGGTGGGTCGGGTGGTCGTAGATCTGGGTGTCGGTGCCGGTCTCGACGATCCGGCCGAGGTACATCACGCCGACCCGGTCGGAGATGTGCCGGACGATCGACAGGTCGTGGGCGATGAAGACGAACGCCAGGTCGAACTCGCTTTGGAGCCGGTCCATCAGGTTGATGACCTGGGCCTGGACGGAGACGTCCAGCGCGGAGACCGGTTCGTCGGCGACGATCACCTCGGGGCGCAGCGCCAACCCGCGGGCGATGCCGATGCGTTGGCGCTGGCCACCGGAGAACTGGTGCGGGTACCGGTTGACGTACTCCGGGTTGAGGCCGACCACGTCCAGCAGGTGCTGGACCCGCCGGCGCCGGTCGCCCTTGGGAGCCACCTCGGGGTGGATCTCGTACGGCTCCCCGATGATGTCACCCACCGTCATCCGGGGGTTGAGGGAGGTGTACGGGTCCTGGAACACCATCTGGATGTTGCGGCGGACGGCCTTGAGGGCCTTCCCGGACAGCCGGGTGATGTCCTCGCCCTTGTAGCGGATCACGCCGGCCGTCGGCCGCTCCAGGTGGACCAGCATCCTCGCGACCGTGGACTTGCCGCAGCCGGACTCGCCCACGATGCCCAGGGTCTCGCCCCGGCCGAGGGCGAAGTCGACGCCGTCGACCGCCCTCACCGCGCCGACCTGCTTGCGGATCACGATGCCCCGGGTCAGCGGGTAGTGCTTGACCAGGCCGGACACCTCCAGGATCGGCTCAGTCATTCAGGCACTCCCGCCAGAAGTGGCAGGCACTCCCCCGCGTCCCCGAGACCTCGTACAGCGGGGGCTCGTCGGTCCGGCAGACGTCGCGGGCCATCGGGCAGCGGGGGTGGAAGGCGCAACCGGACGGGATGTTCATGAGGTTGGGCGGCAGGCCCTTGATGGCGTAGAGCTGCCGGCCCTTCTGGTCGAGGCGGGGGATGGAGTCCAGCAGACCCCGGGTGTACGGGTGGGCGGGAGCCTTGTAGATGTCGTGCACGGGGGCCGACTCGACGATCCGGCCCGCGTACATGACGGCGATCCGGTCGGCGACGTCGGCGACCACGCCGAGGTCGTGGGTGATGAGGACGAGCCCCATGCGGTACTCGCGCTGCAGCTCCGCGAGGAGTTCCATGACCTGGGCCTGGACGGTGACGTCGAGGGCGGTGGTCGGTTCGTCGGCGATGATCAGGGCCGGCTCCAGGGCCAGCGCCATGGCGATCATGATGCGCTGGCGCATGCCGCCGGAGAACTGGTGCGGGTACTGCCCGACCCGTTCCCTGGCGGCGGGGATGCGCACCCGGTCCATCAGCTCGACGGCCCTGGCCCGCGCCTCCTTCTTCGACGTGCCCCGGTGCACGACGAACATCTCGCCGAGCTGGTCGCCGACGGAGAGCACGGGGTTGAGGGAGGACAGCGCGTCCTGGAAGATCATCGCCATCTCGGCGCCCCGGACCCTGCGGCGCTCGTTCTCCTTCAGTTCCAGCAGGTCGCGGCCCCGGAAGACGACCTCGCCGCCGGTGATCCGGCCGGGCGGCGTGTCGAGGATGCCCATGACCGCCTGCGCGGTCACCGACTTGCCGGAACCGGACTCGCCCAGCACCGCCAGCGTCTCCCCCGCGTCGACGCCGTAGCCGACGCCGTTGACGGCCTTCGCGACGCCGTCCCGGGTGTGGAACTCCACGTGCAGGTCACGCACTTCGAGCAGCATGACGGCGACTCACCTCAGCTTCGGGTCGAGGGCGTCGCGCACCGCGTCGCCGAGCATGATGAACGCCAGGACGGTGACCGCGAGAGCGCCGGAGGGCCACAGCAGAGCGTGCGGGGCGTTGCGGACGTAGGGGGAGGCGGCGGAGATGTCGATGCCCCAGGAGACGCTCGGCGGCTTCAGGCCGACGCCGAGGTAGGACAGGGTGGCCTCCAGCGAGATGTACGTGCCGAGCGCGATGGTCGCCACGACGATGACCGGGGCGATCGCGTTGGGCGCGATGTGCCGCAGCACCAGGCGGGAGTTGGAGGCGCCGAGCGCCCGCGCGGCCTGGACGTAGTCGTTCTGCTTGGCGGTGATGACCGAGCCGCGGGCGATCCGGGACAGCTGCGGCCAGCCGAGCAGCACGATGAAGCCGATGACCGGCCAGACGGTGTTGCTGGTGGTGACGGACAGCAGCACCAGACCGCCGAGGACGACGGGGATGGCGAAGAAGACGTCCGTGATGCGGGACAGGATCGAGTCCCCCACCCCGCCGAAGAATCCGGCCAGCGCGCCGAGGACACTGCCGAGGAGCGCGACGCCGAGTGTGGCGAGGACACCGACCGCGACGGACGTACGGGCGCCGTAGACGGTGCGGGTGTAGACGTCGCAGCCCTGGCCGTTGAAGCCGAAGGGGTGGCCGGGCTGCGAGCCCTCCTGGGCCTTGGCGAGGTCGCACTTGAGGGGGCTGCCGGAGGCGATCAGCGAGGGCCACAGGGAGATGACGATCAGGAAGAGGATGATCAGGGCCGAGACGATGAAGACGGGGTTGCGGCGCAGGTCGCGCCAGGCGTCGGACCACAGGGAGCGGGGCTTTTTCTGTGATCCGGTGCCCTGCGGGCCGTCCGGGGTGCGCTCGAGTGTCTCCGCCTCGTCGACGCCCAGGTCCATGCCGCCGCCCATGCCGGTCCCTGCGATGGCGCGCTCGGGGTCGTGGTGCTGCTCAGGCATAGCGGATCCTCGGGTCGAGTACGGCGTAGAGGAGGTCGACGACGAGGTTGGCGACCAGGAACACCAGCACCAGCACGGTCACGAAGCCGACGACGGTCTGGGTGTTCTGCCGCAGGATGCCCTGGTAGATCTGGTAGCCGACGCCGTGGATGTTGAAGATCCGCTCCGTGACGATCGCGCCGCCCATGAGGAAGCCGATGTCCGCCCCGATGAAGGTGACCACGGGGATGAGGGAGTTGCGCAGCAGGTGCCGGGTGATCACCCGGTGCCGGGGCAGGCCCTTGGCGACGGCGGTGCGGACGTAGTCGGAGCGCCGGTTCTCGGCGATGGAGGTACGGGTCAGCCGGGTGACGTAGGCGAGGGAGACGGAGGCCAGCACCAGGCCGGGCAGGATCAGTTCGTCGAGGGGTGCCGCGGAGGAGACCGACGGCCTGATCCAGCCCCACTTCACCCCCAGCAGCAGCTGGAGCAGCAGACCGGTGACGAAGGTGGGGACGGAGATGACGACGAGGGTGAGCAGCAGGACGCCGGTGTCGACGGGGCGCCCCCGGCGCAGCCCGGTGACCACGCCGAGGGCGATGCCGATGACGATCTCGAAGAGGATCGCGACGATCGTGAGGCGGATGGTGACGGGGAACGCGGTCGCCATCAGCTCGGTGACCTCCTGGCCGTTGAACGCCGTACCGAAGTCGCCGGTGAAGACGTTCCCCATGTAGGTCAGGTACTGCTGCCAGACGGGCTTGTCGAGGCCGAACTCCTTCTTCAGCCGGGCGGCCGTCGCCGGGTCGCAGCGCCGTTCGCCGCACAGGCCCGCGATGGGGTCGCCCATCACGTTCACCATGAGGAAGATCAGCAGCGTGGCCCCGACGAACACCGGGATCATCTGGAGCAGACGCCGGACGACGTAGCGTCCCATGGCGGTCAGCTCACCTTGATCTGGTCGTACACGGGGACGCTGAAGGGGTTGAGCTTCACGTCGGACAGCCTCTGGGACCAGCCCGCGCTGCCGTTCTGGTACCAGAGCGGGATGGCGGCCATGTTGTCGCGGACGACCTCCTCGGCCTGCTGGAACAGGCCGACGGCCTTGGCGTTGTCGGTCTCGCGGTTGGCCCGGTCGACGAGGTCGTCGAACTTCTGGTTGGACCACTCGCCGTCGTTGGAGGAGGCGTCGGTGTAGTAGAGCGGCTGGAGGAAGTTCTGGATGAGCGGGTAGTCCATCTGCCAGCCGGCTCGGAACGGGCCGCTCATCTTCTGCTGGGTGATCTGGTTGCGGAAGTCGGCGAAGGTGCCGACCGGGTTGCCGGTGCAGGCGCGTTCGTCGTCCAGCGCGTTGTTGATGGAGTTGCAGACGGCGTCGACCCAGTCCTTGTGGGAGCCGGTGTCCGCGTTGTACGTGAGGGTGAAGCGGCCGCCGGGCAGGCCGCCGCCCTCCTGGATGAGCTTCTTGGCCTGGCCGGGGTGGTACTCGCAGGCGTCCCCGCACAGGCCTGCCCGGTAGCCGCCGTCCTTGCCGAGGACGGGGGAGGTCCAGTCGGTGGCGGGGGTGCGGGTCCTGGCGAAGATGGTGTCGGTGATCTGGTCCCGGTTGATCGCCATGGACAGGCCCTTGCGGACCTTCTCCGAGCCGGACGTGTTCCAGGCCTCGTCGTAGAACGGGAAGGCGAGGGTCTGGATGATGCCGGCGGGGGTGTTGAGGTAGCGGTCGCCGAGGTCGTTCCTGACGTTCTTCAACTGGGCGGCGGGGACGTCGTCGACCAGGTCGAGGTTGCCGGCGATGAGGTCGGTGTAGGCGGTGTTGTTGTCGGTGTAGACCTTGAGGTCGACGCCGCCGTTCTGTGCCTTGTCGTCGCCGGGGTAGTCGTCCCACTTGCGCAGGGACATCTGCGAGCCCTTGGCGTACGAGTCGACCAGGTACGGGCCGTTGCCGACCGGCTTGGCGACCCAGGCGGCGTGGTCGTCGAAGAAGGACCGGGGCAGCGGGGCGAAGGCGGCGTAGCCGAGGGTGTCGGGGAAGGTGGAGAACTTCTGGGTGAGCTTGACGGTGAAGGTCCTGTCGTCGACGACCTTCAGGCCGGAGAGGGTGTCGGCACTCTGCTCGCCCGCCTCGGGGTGGACCTTGTCGTAGCCCTCGATGTAGCCGAAGAAGTAGGCGTTGCGCTGGTTGTTCCTCAGGCCGGCGCCGTAGTTCCAGGCGTCGACGAAGGACTTCGCGGTGACCTTCTCGCCGTTGCTGAAGGTCCAGCCGTCCTTGACGGTGATGGTGAAGTTCTGCGAGTCCGAGGTCTCGATCTTCTCGGCGAGCATGTCCTGGGCCGCGCCGGTCTCCGGGTCGTAGCGCTTGAGCCCCCGGAAGATCATGTCGAGGACCTTGCCGCCCTGCACCTCGTTGGTGTTGGACGGCTCCAGCGGGTTCTGCGGGTCGCCCCAGGAGGCACTCAGCACCGCACCCGCGTCACCGCTGCCGCCGCCGCTGTGCCCGCCCCCTCCGCAGGCCGTCGCCGCGAGGGCTGCCGCCACCGCGCATACGGCCCATCCGGCGTGCGTGGCTCCGCGCATGGAGTGCCTCCTCGTACGTACGCGGTGGTGCACCGATCCGTCACGCGTACATATCAACGCAAAAGGGGCATCGCGTGTACGTGCGACACCTGCGCGGACGGAACTCCAGCCGTATGTACGTATGAGCGGCTCTCCGTACGGAGGGGGCGGGTCCGAAGACGCCGGAACCCGGCACCCTGTGCAGGGTGCCGGGTTCCGGAAGAGGACCGAAAGGGCGTCAGACCACGTGGACGACGTCCTTCTCCTCGGCGAAGTGGCAGGCCGACTCGTGGGCCGCCGGGGTGTCCGAGCCCTTGAAGCGCTCCGGGACCGCCAGCAGCGGGACCTCCTCGGCGCACTTGTCCTGCGCCTTCCAGCAGCGGGTGCGGAAGCGGCAGCCCGACGGCGGGTTGGCCGGGGACGGCACGTCACCGGTGAGGATGATCCGGTCCCGGCCCTCGCGGGCCGCCGGGTCCGGCACCGGGACCGCCGACAGCAGCGCCTGGGTGTACGGGTGCGTCGGGTGGTCGTAGATCTGGGTGTCGGTGCCGATCTCGGCCATCTTGCCGAGGTACATCACGCCGACCCGGTCGGAGATGTGCCGGACGATCGACAGGTCGTGCGCGATGAAGAGGTACGACAGGTTGAACTCGTCCTGCAGTCCCTCCATCAGGTTGATGACCTGCGCCTGGACGGAGACGTCCAGCGCGGAGACCGGCTCGTCGCAGATGATGATCTCGGGGTTCAGGGCCAGGCCGCGGGCGATGCCGATGCGCTGGCGCTGACCGCCGGAGAACTGGTGCGGGTACCGGTTGATGTACTCCGGGTTGAGGCCGACGACGTCGAGGAGGTCCTGGACCTTCTTGCGCCGGTCGCCCTTGGGGGCCACCTCGGGGTGGATCTCGAAGGTCTCCCCGATGATGTCGCCCACCGTCATCCGGGGGTTCAGCGAGGTGTACGGGTCCTGGAACACCATCTGGATGTTCCGTCGGACCGCCTTCAGCGCGCGCCCGGACAGCTTGGTGATGTCCTGGCCCTTGTAGAAGACCTCGCCGGCGGTGGCCCGCTCCAGGTTCATCAGGAGCTTGGCCACCGTGGACTTGCCGCAACCCGACTCGCCCACGATGCCCAGGGTCTCGCCCTGGTACAGGTCGAAGGAGATGCCGTCGACGGCCTTCACCGCGCCGACCTGCTTCTTGAACAGGATGCCCTGGGTGAGCGGGAAGTGCTTCACCAGGTTGCGCACCTGGAGGATCGGCTCACCGCGCTCCACCGGCACCTCGAGCGCGGCGACCTCCTCCGCCTCGGTCCGGGCCTCGACGACCTCCACCTCGGAGACGTTCGGTGTGGCGTCGACCGGCTCGTCGTTCTTGCTGAGCTCAGCCATGGAGCGTCTCCTTCCAGAAGTGGCACGCCGAGCCACGGCCGACCAGCTCGGTTCCGTCCGGCCCGGTGACCGGGTGCAGCGGCGGGATGTCCGTACGGCAGACGTCCTCGGCCCTGGGGCAGCGCGGGTTGAACGCGCAGCCGCTCGGGATGCGCGTCAGGTTCGGCGGCAGGCCCTTGATTGCGTACAGCTCCTGGCCCTTCTGGTCCAGGCGCGGGATCGAGTCCAGCAGACCCTTGGTGTAGGGGTGCGCCGGCTTCTTGTAGAGCTCGTGCACCGGGGCCTGCTCCACGATGCGGCCCGCGTACATCACCGCGATCTTGTCCGCGACGTCGGCGACCACGCCGAGGTCGTGGGTGATCAGGATGAGCCCCATGTGGTACTCGCGCTGCAGCTCCGCCAGCAGGTCCATCACCTGGGCCTGGACGGTCACGTCCAGGGCGGTGGTGGGCTCGTCGGCGATGATCAGGTCGGGCTCCAGGGCCAGCGCCATGGCGATCATGATGCGCTGGCGCATGCCGCCGGAGAACTGGTGCGGGTAGTCGTCCACCCGCGCCGCGGCGGCCGGGATCTTCACCCGGTCCATCATCTCGATGGACTTGGCCTTGGCCGCCTTCTTGGACAGGCCCTGGTGCACCCGGTACATCTCGCCGAGCTGGTAGCCCACCGAGAGCACGGGGTTGAGCGAGGACAGCGCGTCCTGGAAGATCATGGCGATCTTCCGGCCGCGGATCCTGCGCCGCTCCTCCTCGGACATCTTCAGCATGTCCTGGCCGCGGAACATGATCTCGCCCTGCGGGATGCGCCCGGGCGGCATGTCGAGGATGCCCATGATCGCCTGCGCGGTCACGGACTTGCCGGAGCCGGACTCGCCGAGCACGGCGAGGGTCTCGCCGGCATTCACGGAGTAGTTGACCCCGTTGACGGCCTTGGCGAC
The DNA here is from genome assembly GCF_016757295.1 of Streptomyces sp. M2CJ-2. Taxonomy (NCBI): domain Bacteria; kingdom Bacillati; phylum Actinomycetota; class Actinomycetes; order Kitasatosporales; family Streptomycetaceae; genus Streptomyces; species Streptomyces sp. M2CJ-2. The sequence goes on from NZ_JAESIF010000005.1 coordinate 23,098, forward strand.
GCCGTCCCGCGTGTGGAACTCCACGTGCAGGTCACGGACGTCGAGCAGGGGGCCGTCGAAGTCCTCGGCACTGGGCTCGAGGACGACGTCCTTCTTGTCGATGATGCTCACGTACGCCTCCCTCAGCGCAGCTTGGGGTCGAGGGCGTTGCGTACCGCATCGCCGAACATGAGGAACGAGAGCACCGTGATCGACACCATCACCGAGGGGATGATCAGCGTGAACGGCGCGTTGCGCAGCTGCGTGCGGCCGAGCGACACGTCGACGCCCCACGACACGGTCGGCTCTTCGAGACCGACACCGAGGAAGGACAGCGTGGCCTCGGCCGCGATGTATCCGCCCAGTGCGATGGTCGCGACGACGATGATGGGCGCGACGGCGTTCGGCAGGATGTGCCGGAACATGATGCGGCTGGTGGACGCGCCCAGCGCCTTGGCGGCGACGACGTAGTCCGACTGCTTGACGGTGATCACCGCACCGCGGGCGACACGGGCGATCTGGGTCCAGCCGAGGAAGGCCAGAGCCAGGATCACGACCGGGACACTGCGCTGCTCGAACGTCGTCAGGATGACCAGGGCACCCAGCAGGAAGGGGATGCCGAAGAAGACGTCGGTGAGGCGGGACAGCAGGCTGTCGAGCCAGCCTCCGAAGTAACCGGCGATCATGCCCATGAGCGTGCCGAACACGGTCACCAGGATGGTCACGCCGACACCGACCATGATCGAGGCGCGGGCACCGTGGATGATGCGCGCGTAGATCGAGCGGCCCTGGCCGTCGTAGCCGAGCCAGTCCTCGGCGAAGAAGTGGCTCCAGTTCGGCGGCTGCAGGTAGTGGGCCGCCAGGTCCGCGTCGCGCGGTGAGGCGCTGGTGAACAGACCCGGCGCGAACGACATGACCAGGAGCAGCAGGATGAGCACGGAGGAGACCAGGAACATGGGCTGACGCCGCAGGTCGTACCAGGCATCGCTCCACAGGCTGCGCGCCTTGTCGGGCGCGGGGCCCGCTTCGACGGCGGCGGCCGGCACGGGGACCGCGGCGGTCGTCTTCCCGTCGAGGGTCTTCTCGGGTTCGGCGGTCTTCTCAGGCATACCGGATCCTCGGGTCCAGGACCGCGTACAGCAGGTCGACGAGCAGGCTGGTGGCGAGGTACACCAGAACGATCAGTGAGGCGATGCCGACGACGGTCGCACCCTCGCGGCGGAGGAGCGCCTCGAAGACGGCGTTGCCGACACCCTTCACGTTGAAGATGCCCTCGGTGACGATGGCGCCGGTCATCAGGTTGCCGATGTCGGTACCGAGGAAGGTGACCACCGGGATGAGCGAGTTGCGCATCAGGTGGACGCCGACGATACGGCGCTTCGGCAGGCCCTTGGCGACCGCCGTGCGCATGTAGTCGGCACGCAGGTTCTCCGCCATCGACGTACGCGTCAGTCGCGCGACGTAGGCGAGCGAGAGGGAGCCCAGCACGATGGCGGGCAGCAGGAGTTCGCCGAAGTTCTCGGAGTCACGCACGTTGGGCTGGATGAGCTGCCACTGGAAGGCGAACAGGTACTGCATCAGGAAGCCCAGCACGAAGGACGGCATCGAGATGAGGACCAGGGTCAGCGCCAGCAGTCCGCGGTCCTGCAGCGTGTTCGGGCGCAGACCGGCGACGATACCGAGGCCGATACCGACGAGGACCGTGAAGGCGAACGCGAACAGCGTGAGCCGGATGGTGACCGGGAACGCGTCGGCGATGATGTCGGCGACGGGACGCTGACTGACGATCTCCGTACCGAAGTCGCCCTGCACCAGACCGCCCAGGTAGTTGGCGTACTGCTGCCAAATGGGCAGGTCGAGCCCGAGGTCCTTTCTGATGTTGGCGACGACCGCGGGATCGAACGCCTGATCTCCCATGAGGGCCCTGACGGGATCGCCGGGCAGGGCGTACATCATGAGGAAGATCAACAAGGTTGACCCGATGAATACCGGGATCATCTGGAGCAGTCGTCGTACGACATAACGCCCCATGCGTGCCTCCGTGAGGGGTGTGCTACGGCCGAAGGGGCCGTCCATGAGGGAACGGCCCCGGTCGACCCCCCGTCACCGCCGGAAACCGGCGGTGACGGGCAACGGCCGAGAGTGTTGAGGCCCAGGGCCTCCTTACTTGACGGTGACCTCGGTGAGCGTGATGTCACCGTGGTAGTCGACGCTGACGTTGTCGACCGCTTCACCGTGGCCGCCGTTGATGCGGTAGTACCAGAGCGGGATGGCCGGCATCTTCTCGAGGAGCTTCTTCTCGACCTCCTGGTAGGCCTTCACGGCCTCTTCCAGGGACTCCGCCTTGTCACCCTCGGCCATCAGACCGTCGATCTCCTTGTTGGAGAAACGACCGTTGTTGGACTCGGCCTTGGAGTGGTAGAGCTCCTTGATGAAGTTCACGTTGACCGGGTAGTCGGCCACCCAGCCACCGCGGTACATGCCCTTGACCTGGTTGTTGTCACGGGCCTCGAGGTCCGTGGGGAAGTCCGGCTTCGCGTCGCCGACGCAGTCGACGCCGGTGGCCTTGCGGATGGACTCGCAGACCGCGGTCACCCACTCCTTGTGGCCGCCGTCACTGTTGTACTGGATGGAGAACTTGTTGCCCGGGACGCCGCCGCCGTCCTTGATGAGCTTCTTGGCCTTCTCCGGGTTGTACGTGAACACGTCGGTGTCCAGCGACTGGTTGCCCTTGACCTCCGGCGGGGTGAAGCTCGTCGCCGGCGTACGGGTGTTGTTCAGGACGGTCTTGGTGATCGTGTCACGGTCGATCGCCATGGACAGACCCTGAAGCACCTTGGGGTCGATGTCCTTGAACGTCTTGGTGTAGAACGCCGGCACCAGCGTCTGGATGGCCGCGTACGGCTGCTCGATGGCGCCGTCACCGAGGTCCGACTTGTACTTCGGCAGGTCCGTCGGGCCGACCTGGCGGATGATGTCCAGGTTGCCGGAGACGACGTCCCGGTAGGCGGCCTCGACGGTCGAGTAGTTCTTGAACTGGATGCCCTTGTTCTGGGCCTTGTTCGGACCCTGGTAGTCCGCGTACGCCTTGACCTGGATGAGCTTCTTGTGGTCCCACTTCTCGAACTCGTAGGGACCGTTGCCGACCGGCTTCTGGCCGAAGGCCTTCGGGTCGTCGAAGAAGACCTTGGGCATCGGCGCCCAGGTGGTGTACCCCAGCTTGTAGTTGAAGTACGGGACGCGCTCGTTCAGCTCGATCGTGAAGGTGTGGTCGTCCACGATCTTCAGACCGGACATCGCGTCGGCCTTCGGCTCACCCTTCTCCGGGTGGACGTCGGCGTAGCCCTTGATGTCCGAGAACCAGAAGGAGTTCTGCTGGTTGTTCTTGATGTTGGCGTACCAGTTCCAGGCGTCGACGTACGACTTCGCCGTGACTTCCTCGCCGTTGTGGAACTTCCAGCCCTTCTTGAGCTTGACCGTCCAGTTCTTCGAGTCCTCGGTCTCGACGGACTCGGCGTTGGTGTAGACGAGCTCGCCCTTGGCGTCGAAGTCGAGCAGCTGGGTGAACAGCGACCGGATCACGTAGGCGCCGTTGGACTCGTTGGTGTCGGCCGGCATCAGCGGCTTCTGCGGCTCGCCGACGTCGATCGAGACGTAGCCGGCGGGGCCGGGGCCCTTGCCCTTCCCCTCGTTGTCGCCGCTGTCGCTGCCGCCTCCGCAGGCAGTGGCAGCCAGAGCCACGACTATCGCACCCGCGACCCACTTGGCGCTCTTGGCACCGCGCATGGGTTCCTCCTCATGAGTCCATTGGTTCACCGCAAAGAGGAGCACCCGACATGTCACCGTCCACCGCCCGTCGCCGGTGTCGGAGATCGTCAAGTGCCCCCGCGCTCGTGAGTCGGCGCCTTCAGCGCGTGACCCGTTCGTCCGAGCTCTACGCGCCTAACTATCTGCCATGTGCCAGGACCGAACCACACCCACGAGGTCTCGGTTCGATCACAGCTGATGCCTACATCTTCCAAAATCCGGACAAAGGGTTTGGTGAAAGATCCCTGCGAAACGGACTTGTTACACATCTATCGGGGGTGCGTGTCCGCATATCGGACGGCAATGTAAGGAAAACCCGTTGCGGGTAGCGTGGCCTCCGTGCAGGCTGCCCTTCAGGGCTGCCGTGCGCTCAACGCGCTTGGGCGGCAAGGCCTTTGGCCGACGAGGCGCGGCTTTCGCTTTTCCCCGGATGTGATGGGGCGCGTGGGCCGTCGCACCGGTCCGCTTCCAGAGCAGAGTAGTGGGAGTCAGCCAGTTCAGGGACGCCTCCCGGCCAGATCGAGGGTTATCCCTACCTTTCTCTTCTGAGATTCCGGAACGCGATTCCGGCACGCACAAGAACGGCGCCGGGCACCCCTGCGATAAGGGGTGCCCGGCGCCGTTCTTGCGGGTGCGGTGTGCGGCCGGGGTCAGCCGTGCTTGGCGCGGCTCGCGGCGCGGGCGCGCTCACGGCCGTCCAGGTTCACCTTGCGGATGCGGATGGACTCCGGGGTCACCTCGACGCACTCGTCGTCCCGGCAGAACTCCAGGGACTGCTCGAGCGACAGCTTGCGCGGCGGGACGATCGCCTCGAACGAATCGGCCGAGGACGACCGCATGTTGGTGAGCTTCTTCTCCTTGGTGATGTTGACGTCCATGTCGTCGGAGCGGGAGTTCTCGCCGACGATCATGCCCTCGTACACCTCGGTGCCGGGCTCGGTGAACAGCACACCGCGCTCCTGCAGGTTGGTCATCGCGAACGCGGTGACCGCGCCGGCGCGGTCGGCGACCAGGGAGCCGTTGTTACGGGTCGTGAGCGGCCCGAACCAGGGCTCGTGGCCCTCGTGGATGGAGTGCGCGATGCCGGTGCCCCGGGTCTGGGTGAGGAACTCGGTACGGAAGCCGATCAGGCCGCGCGAGGGCACCACGAACTCCAGGCGCACCCAGCCGGAGCCGTGGTTCGACATGTTGTCCATGCGGCCCTTGCGGACGCCCATGAGCTGCGTGACCGCGCCCATGTGCTCCTCGGGCACGTCGATCGTCATCCGCTCGACGGGCTCGTGCACCTTGCCGTCGATCTCCCGGGTGACCACCTGCGGCTTGCCGATGGTGAGCTCGAAGCCCTCACGGCGCATCTGCTCGACCAGGATCGCCAGCGCCAGTTCGCCCCGGCCCTGCACCTCCCAGGCGTCGGGACGGCCAGTGTCCAGGACGCGCAGCGAGACGTTGCCGATCAGCTCGCGGTCCAGGCGGTCCTTGACCTGGCGGGCGGTGACCTTGCGGTCCTTCACGGCCGCCTTCGCGTCGGCGCCCTTGCCGGTGCCGCCGCGGCCGACCAGCGGCGAGGTGTTGGTGCCGATGGTCATGGAGATCGCGGGCTCGTCCACCATGATCAGCGGCAGCGGAACCGGGTTCTCCGGGTCGGCCAGGGTCTCACCGATCATGATGTCCGGGATGCCGGCGACCGCGCAGATGTCACCGGGGCCGGCCTTCTCGGCGGGCTTGCGGGTGAGCGCCTCGGTCATCATCAGCTCGGAGATCCGCACGTTCTGCACGGACCCGTCGCGCTTCATCCAGGCGACCGTCTGGCCCTTCTTCAGCTCGCCCTGGTGGACGCGGAGCAGGGCGATCCGGCCGAGGAAGTTGTCGGCGTCGAGGTTGGTGACGTGGGCCTGGAGCGGGGCGCCCTCCTCATAGGTGGGGGCCGGGATGTGCTGCAGGATGGTGGAGAAGAACGGCTCCAGGGAGTCGGAGTCGGTCGGGACCGTGCCGTCCGCCGGCTTGGTCAGGGAGGCGATGCCGTCCCGGCCGCAGGCGTAGACGATCGGGAACTCGATCTGGTCCTCGTCGGCGTCCAGGTCGAGGAAGAGGTCGTAGGCCTCGTTGACGACCTCGTCGATACGGGAGTCCGGCCGGTCCGTCTTGTTGATGCACAGGATGATCGGCAGCTTCGCCTGGAGCGCCTTGCGCAGCACGAAGCGGGTCTGCGGCAGCGGACCCTCGGAGGAGTCGACGAGCAGCACGACACCGTCGACCATCGACAGGGCGCGCTCGACCTCACCACCGAAGTCGGCGTGGCCGGGGGTGTCGATGATGTTGATCGTGATCGGGTCCCCGCCGTCCTTGGGGTGGTACTTCACCGCCGTGTTCTTGGCGAGGATCGTGATGCCCTTCTCACGCTCCAGGTCGCCGGAGTCCATCATGCGCTCGTCGACCTGGTCGAGCTGGTGGGCGGCGAAGGCACCTGCCTGCTTGAGCATGCCGTCGACGATGGTGGTCTTGCCGTGGTCGACGTGAGCGACGATGGCGACGTTGCGGATGTCGTGACGCTGGATGGACGAAGCCATGGGTTGGCGTACTCCCGAAATGGTGAGAAGCGCCCTGCGCAGACGGCTGTGGTGCGCGGGCCCTGCCGGGCTGAACACGCCACGGCCTCTCCCCATGTTACGGGCCCATGGAACCGGACACTCGCGCCTCCTCCGCCGGGGTGCCTCGAGGGGCCGGTGGCCTTCCCCTCGTCGTGGCCGCTCCCCGCGCGCACGGGCGGCCCGGGGCCCACGACGCGGGCCCCGTCAAGAACCCCGTGGTCCGGCCTCACCCCAGTTCAGCAGGACGGGAGGCCGTCCCCGGCGCCCGCCCCGTCCGCGGGCCACCCGCGGTGGCCGCTCCGCCGGGGGCGGGGAGTGCGGAAAAAGTGCCGAGATCTGCCTCACGTCGGCCCGGTGACCGGGACTACCGCGCCGAGGAGGAGCCCGAAGGCTTCCTTGTCTTCTCCACCGGTGTCCCGGCCGGGCCCCGCGCGCTCTTCTTCAGGAAGCCCATGTCCTCGTAGACGGGGGTGCGGAAACCGAAGGCGCCCGCGTTGGCCAGGTCCTTCCGGGCCGCGGTGAGCTGGGGGCGCTGGTAGAGGGGGATCGAACCGGCCGCCGCCCAGATGCGGGAGTCGGCCTTGCGGAGCAGCTCGGCACGTTTCGCGTCGTTGAGCGTCGTGAGGGCCTGGTCGAAGAGCTGGTCGACCTGGTCGGTGCCGACACGGGTGTAGTTCTGCCCGACGTTCAGCGAGCCGTCGGCGGCCGGGACCGGCTTGGCGTAGACCGGGCGGGCGTCGGTGGCGGGAAAGGCGGTCGCGGGCCAGGAGTAGAGGGCGAGGTCGTACTCACCGGCGGCGATGTGGTCCGTGAAATAGCTCTCGTCGTCGACCGTGGAGATGTCGGTGCGGATACCGACCCGCTCCAGCATCCGCGTGATCCGGTCGGCCACGACGCCCAGAGTCTGTGAGCCGGGCCCGGAGGGGAGCACGAAGTCGAGCGTGAGCGCCTTGCCGTCCTTGGCGAGCGGGGCGTTCTCCGCCTGGGCGGGGGCGGCGGTGCCCTTGGGGGCGTAGGCGCCGGGGGCACCGCCCCGGTGCAGCTGTGTGTGCTCGGTGCCGTCCTGCGCGAGGTGCTCCGCGGTGCCGTCGGCACCGCTCTTGTCGTCGTCCGCCGCGCCCTCCTCGCCGACGATGTACGTGTCGTCGTCCTTCGACCCGCTCTTGGAGCGCTTGTCGGACGACCCGGCCTTCTTGCCCTCCGCACCGGCCGCCTCCTCGCCGTCCTCTTCTTCCTCGTCCCCCTTCTTCTCGTCCTTCTCGTCCTTCTCCTCCTTCTCGGTTTTCTCGGCTTTCTCCTCCTTCTCGTCCTTCTCGTCCTTCTCCTGGTCGACCGGGCCCCCCGGCACCCAGCCGGCGTCCGCGAGCAGGGCGCGCGCCTCCGCGGTGTCCTGGGCGCCGAGGGCGCCGCTCCCGTCGGCGTAGGCGGCCTGCCCGGACAGCGCGACGTGACTGCCGACGGGCTCGGCGGGCAGGTCGAGCGGCTCGAGGACCGCCTTCGCCAGGGCCTCCCGGTCCAGGGCACGGGCCACGGCACGGCGGACCCGCTCGTCGGCGAGCGGGCCTTCGTCGCCGTTGAGGGCGAGCTGGGTGTAGGCGGGCTCCAGCGACTTGCGCACCTCGAACCCGCTGAGGGCCTTCTGCCGACGCGCGTGCGTCGCGGCGGCCTCGCGCCGCTGCTCGCGGGCGGAGATCTCCTCGTCCGCGGCGTCCTCGTCGGAGCCGTTCGCGACGGCCCAGGAGCGCAGGGCGTGGGCGGCGGACCTACCGGCACCGAGGGGCCCCGCCAGGGGCGCACTCACCCGTTCGGCCCCTCCCTTCCCGTCCCGCTCGCTCTCCTGCTCGCCGCCCTCCCCGCTCCCGCGTGCGCTTTCGCCCCGCGGGCCGGCGGCGACGATGCGGCGGGCGCCGGTGGCGTCGATCTCGGCCAGGTCCAGGGTGCCGGCGGTGAGCGCGGCGATCCGTTCGTCGCGGGGCACCGCGCGCAGCACGATCGTCGAGAGCCGGGCCGGCTCGCCCCACCAGCGGGCATTGCGGGTGAGGGTGACCTCCTCGCCCTTGCGGTCGACCTTCTTCACCTTGAACGGGCCGGCGGTGACCTTCAGCTTCTTGCGGGCCCCGTCGTTGAAGGAGTCCGGGGCGCCCATGACGTCCTTCGGGTACAGCGGTGTGAACAGGGACTTCCAGTCGGCGTAGGGGCGACTGAAGGTGACCTTGACCTCCAGGTCGTTCTTGCCGCGCTCGATCTTCTCGATGCGGTCGTAGCCGGCGTTGCGGGCGGTCCAGTAGGCGGTGTCCTCGCCGGACAGGGCACGCCACTGGGCGGCGAAGTCGGCTGCGCCGATCTCCCGGCCGTCGCTCCAGACGGCCTGCTGGTTGAGCCGGTAGAGGACGACCTGCTTGGGCTCGGTCTCGACGACCTCGGCGGACTCCAGGTAGTCGGCGTTGCGCACCGGGCGTCCCCGGTCGTCCATCCGGTACATCGACGGCAGGACGGCCTGCGCGATCCGGGTGGTGGTGGCGTCGGCGTCCGACTGGAAGGTGTTCAGGGTGTCCGGGACGGTGTCCACCGCCCAGCGCAGGGTGCCGCCGTCGGCGATCGCCGTGCGGTCGGCGCGTGCGACGTCCCCCGCGGCGAGAGGCAGGCCGGCCGGGTCCTCGGAACTGCATCCGGCCAGAGCGGGCACCACGAGAGCGCCCGCGGTGAGGAAGACGACCGAGCGCATGACCGCGCGCGGGGCGACGCCGTCGTGGGACATCTCTGGTTACCTCCGGGAAGCCGCGGGCGTTATGATCACTTTTGCTAGCATTTTTAGTGTTCATCTGATGTATGCGGCCACTGAAGAGGAAAGGGTTCGGCAACCGAGAGCGACACGGCGACCACGGGCGGGAAGCTCACCCGTACGACGTAGCGCACCGCACGATGCACCCCTGCGCCTCGGCCAATCGGTGCACATCCCTTCACAGCGCAAGGTGTGACGCGCGACACTCGCAGGCGCATGAACGTTGCCGCCTTGGGCCTGAAGGACCATGAAGGACCCGCGGGAAGTGAGGGCAAGTCATGTCCGTGCACGACGAACTGGCATCCGTCCAGCGCAGCCTCGACGACCTGATCCGGTCGGTGGGACGCCTGGAGAAACAGCTCGGCAGCGGCGGCCTGGAGATGCGCCGCGTCCGATCCGACACCAACCATCTGCGGGAGAGCGTCGCGCTGCTGCGGGAGACGGCCACGACCGGGACCACCGCGCCGAAGCGGCCCGACCTCGTCACCATCTCCGACACGCCGTACGACCCCTCCCTGTGGGTGGACTCGGACGACGAGGGCCTCGGCGTCCGCGACCGCCGCGCCCCCTGACCCCCCACCGGACCCGCAGTGCCCCCTGACCCCTACCGGAGCGGACAAGTGGCCACTGGTACGGAACCCCCTGCCACCGAACCCCACCCCCGACGTACCGGCGTGCGCGCCGGTAGCCGCGCCGCGATCGCCGCTCCGCATCTGCGGACCGACCGCTGGTGGCTGGCCCCGGCCGCCACCGCGGCCGGTCTGCTCGCCTTCGTCGTCTACTCGACCTGGCGGGCCTTCGCGAACGCCGACTACTACGCGGCGCCGTACGTCTCGCCGTTCTACTCCCCGTGCCTCGCGGAGAACTGCGAGACGATGCGCGCCGGACCCAACTGGGAGCTGTTCGGCGGCTGGTGGGGCATCTCACCGGCGATCATCATCCTGGTCTTCCCGCTCGGCTTCCGCCTGACCTGCTACTACTACCGCAAGGCCTACTACCGGGGCTTCTGGGCCGCCCCGCCGGCCTGCGCGGTGGCCGAGCCGCACAAGAAGTACTCCGGGGAGACCCGCTTCCCGCTGATCCTGCAGAACGTCCACCGGTACTTCTTCTACGCGGCGCTCCTGGTCGCCGGGGTGCTGACCTACGACGCCGTCCTCGCCTTCCGCGACGAGCACTACGCGTGGGGCCACATGGGGCTCGGCACCCTCGTCTTCCTGGTCAACATCACGCTGATCTGGCTTTACACCATCTCCTGTCACTCCTGCCGGCACATCGTCGGCGGAAAGCTCAAGCACTTCTCGAAGCATCCCGTGCGCTACCGGATGTGGCAGTGGGTGAGCCGGCTGAACGCCCGGCACATGCAACTCGCCTGGGCGTCGCTGGTGAGCGTGGCGGTCGCCGACTTCTACGTCTATCTCCTCGCGTCCGGCGCCTTCGACGATCCGCGCTTCTTCTGATGAGTGGGGCCTTTTGAGATGACCGTGGTCGACCGGCAGGAATGGGACGTCGTCGTGGTCGGTGCGGGCGGCGCCGGGCTGCGCGCCGCCATCGAGGCACGCGAGCGGGGTGCGCGTACGGCGGTGATCTGCAAGTCGCTGTTCGGCAAGGCGCACACCGTGATGGCCGAGGGCGGCATCGCCGCCGCCATGGCCAACGCCAACGAGCACGACACCTGGCAGGTCCACTTCCGCGACACCATGCGCGGCGGGAAGTTCCTCAACCAGTGGCGGATGGCCGAGCTGCACGCCCAGGAGGCACCGCAGCGGGTGTGGGAGCTGGAGACCTGGGGAGCGCTGTTCGACCGGACGGAGGACGGCCGGATCTCACAGCGCAACTTCGGCGGCCACGAGTACCCCCGCCTCGCCCACGTCGGCGACCGCACCGGCCTGGAGCTGATCCGCACCCTCCAGCAGAAGATCGTCGCGCTCCAGCAGGAGGACTTCCGGGAGACCGGGGAGTACGAGTCCCGGCTGAAAGTCTTCCAGGAGTGCACGGTCACCCGCGTCCTCAAGGACGGCTCCCACGTTTCCGGCGTCTTCGGCTACGAGCGGGAGTCCGGCCGTTTCTTCGTGCTGGAGGCGCCCGCCGTGGTCCTCGCGACGGGCGGCATCGGCAAGTCGTTCAAGGTGACGTCGAACTCGTGGGAGTACACCGGGGACGGCCACGCGCTGGCGTTGCTGGCCGGGGCCCCGCTGCTCAACATGGAGTTCGTGCAGTTCCATCCGACGGGCATGGTCTGGCCGCCGTCGGTGAAGGGCATCCTGGTCACCGAGTCGGTGCGCGGCGACGGCGGGGTGCTGCGCAACTCCGAGGGCAAGCGGTTCATGTTCGACTACGTGCCGGACGTCTTCAAGGAGAAGTACGCCGAGTCCGAGGAGGAGGGCGACCGCTGGTACGACGACCCGGACCGCAACCGGCGTCCCCCCGAACTGCTCCCCCGCGACGAGGTCGCCCGCGCGATCAACGCCGAGGTGAAGGCGGGCCGCGGCTCCCCGCACGGCGGGGTCTTCCTGGACGTGTCCACCCGGATGCCCGCCGACGTCATCAAGCGCCGGCTGCCGTCGATGTACCACCAGTTCAAGGAGCTGGCGGACGTCGACATCACGGCGGAGGCGATGGAGGTCGGCCCGACCTGCCACTACGTGATGGGCGGCATCGCCGTCGACTCCGAGACGGCGGCGACACGCGGGGTGCCGGGGCTGTTCGCGGCCGGCGAGGTGGCCGGCGGGATGCACGGCTCCAACCGGCTGGGCGGGAACTCCCTGTCCGACCTGCTGGTGTTCGGGCGCCGGGCGGGCCTGCACGCGGCCGAACACGCGGGGGCGTACACCGCCGAGCGGCCCCGGGTGGACGACGCCCAGGTCGACGCCGCGGCGGCGGAGGCCCTGCGCCCCTTCTCCGCCGAGGCCGGGGAACCGGCGAAGGGCCCGGCGACCGCTCCGGAGAACCCGTACACCCTGCACCAGGAACTCCAGCAGACGATGAACGACCTGGTCGGCATCATCCGCCGGGAGCACGAGATGGAGGAGGCCCTGCACAAGCTCGCCGAGCTGCGGGTACGGGCGCGCCGGGCCGGGGTCGAGGGGCACCGGCAGTTCAACCCGGGCTGGCACCTCGCCCTGGACCTGCGGAACATGCTGCTGGTCAGCGAGTGTGTGGCACGGGCCGCGCGGGAGCGCACCGAGTCGCGCGGCGGGCACACCCGCGAGGACCACTCCGAGATGGAACGCGCCTGGCGCAACGTCAATCTGCTGTGCGCGATGACCGATCCCACCGGCGGCATCGCGGCCACCGCCCCGGAGCGCGGCCAGATCACCCTGACCCGTGAGACCACCGAACCCATCCGCCCCGACCTGCTCGCCCTCTTCGAGAAGGAGGAGCTGGTCAAGTACCTCGCCGAAGAGGAGCTCTACGAGTGAGCAGCTACGAGGCCCGCTTCAAGGTGTGGCGGGGGGATGTCGAGGGCGGTGGCCTGGAGGACTTCCGGGTCGAGGTGAACGACGGCGAGGTGGTCCTCGACATCGTCCACCGGCTCCAGGCCACCCAGGCCCCCGACCTGGCCGTGCGCTGGAACTGCAAGGCCGGCAAGTGCGGTTCGTGCTCGGCTGAGGTCAACGGGCGTCCCCGGCTGCTGTGCATGACCCGGATGTCGGTGTTCGACCGGGACGAGACGATCACGGTGACCCCGCTGCGGGCCTTCCCGGTGATCCGCGACCTGGTGACCGACGTCGGCTTCAACTACACGAAGGCCCGCCGGGTGCCGGCCTTCGTACCGCCGGAGGGCCTCGGGCCCGGCGAGTACCGGATGACGCAGGAGGACGTGGAACGCTCCCAGGAGTTCCGCAAGTGCATCGAGTGCTTCCTGTGCCAGGACGTCTGCCATGTGGTCCGCGACCACGAGGAGAACAAGCGGGCGTTCGCGGGGCCGCGGTTCCTGATGCGGGTGGCGGAGCTGGACATGCATCCGCTGGACGCCGCCGAGGACACCGGCCTGGACCGCAGGGCCACGGCCCAGGACGAGCACGGGCTCGGCTACTGCAACATCACCAAGTGCTGCACGGAGGTGTGCCCCGAGGGCATCCGGATCACGGACAACGCGCTGATCCCGCTGAAGGAACGGGCGGTCGACCGCAAGTACGACCCGCTGGTGTGGCTGGGGTCGAAGATCAGGCGGCGTTAGGGGTCGTCAGGGGGTCACCCAGCCCTCCCGGTACTCGTCCCAGTTCGTCTCCGTCGCCGCGAAGTCGATGTACGGGGCGACACCGAAGAGCTTCCGGTCGGCGTCCGTGCGGGAGAGGCCGAGGCGGACGCCGCGCACGGCGGCGGCGACGGTCTCGGCATGGCCCCAGTGGCTGAAGTTGCTCTCGTGGTAGAAGGGCAGGCCCATCAGCAGATGGGTGGTGGGCGGGGTGACCTCCAGGGCGAGGGAGGTCTGCAGGGCCACGTAACCGCCGTAGGTGCTCTCCAGCGGCTGCGCCGTGTCGTACGACATCACGGCGATCTGGTCGACGCGCCGGGCGACCTGGCCGAAGAACTCCTGGGACCACCACTTGGGGTGCTCGGCGAAGAGACCGGCGACGGTGTGGAGGGCCGGCAGCGGATCGATCTGGTGGGCGGCCACGGACAGTTGCGCGTCCCGGGCACGGGTGACGGCGCGCAGGTCGTCCAGGAGGGAGAGGTAGTCCCGGTCGCCGGAGTGCAGGGGCTCCAGGTCGAGGTGGACGCCGTCGTAGCCCACGTCCAGGACCTGACCGGCGCTGCGGACGACGGCGGCGCGGGTGGCAGTGCGTTCCAGGCGCATGCCGTCGGGGCCCTCGGTGGCGAGGACGTCGCCGAGGAAGGCCTGGACGCGGACGCCGGGCAGCTCGCGGTGCACGGCGTCGATCAGCCAGCCGGCCTCGGGGTACAGGGACTCGGGCAGGGTGCCGTCGTGCTCCATGGGTCCCGTGTGGACGTACAGGTCGCGGATGCCGGTGCCGTCGAGCCGACGGGCCAGCGCGGTGACGTCGGCGTCCTTCTTCCGCCCGTCGACCCAGGCGTGCCCGAGCCAGAGGGCGTCCCGGTCCCGGGTGTACGTCCCGTCGGCGGGGTCGCCGGCGAAGTTGACCCGTAACACCGCCCCGACGGTCAGCAGCGGCACCAGGACGACGAGCACGACCGCGAGCGCGGTCCACATGAGTCGGCGCTTCCAGCTCCGGGGCCGGTCCCCCGGCCGGTCCCGGGTGTGCTCCGCGTCAGCGGATCGGGGTGCGGCCGACTCCGCGGGTCCAGTGGGCTCCGTGGGTTCAGTGGGCTCCGTGGGTTCAGTGGGCTCCGTGGGTTCAGTGGGCTCCGTGGGTTCAGTGGACTTCGTGGACTCCGTGCCCGGCATCGCGCGTCCCCTCCGCCGCCGGTCCGTCCGGGCCGCGCGGCTGATCTTGCGGAGGAGGACGACGCCGGGAGGCCCGCGGTTGCGTTTCAGGCGGCGGTGGGCGCGTGCCGTTCGTGCACGTGTCCGTCCAGGGGGAAGGCGGGCGGTGCCGCCGGGAGGACACCGGTCAGTGCGAAACCGGCCTTCGCGGCGACGCGGCAGGACGCCACGTTGTCGGCCTGGTGCACCAGCTTCAGGCGGGTCAGGCCTTCCCGGGTGAAGGCCGCGAACGCCCAGTCGGTCAGTGCCGTCAGAGCCCGGTGGGCCACTCCCCGGCCGCGGGCGTGCGCCGCGGTCCAGTAGCCCACCTCGGCGGAACCCGATCCCCTGGCCGCGTACTTGAGGACGGCGTGGCCGACGAGCCGCGGAGCGGAGCCGGGAACCCCCGTCTCCCGCACGGCGAACGCGAACCTGTCCCCCGCCTCCCAGCCCCGCTGCTGCGCCGTCACCCAGCGCGCCGCGCTCGCCTCGTCGTGCACGGCGGCGCTCGTCCAGCGGCGCATCGCCTCGTCCTGGAACAGCTCGACCAGGCCTGCGGAGTCCTCCGGGCTCCAGGGCCGCAGGGTGAGGGCGCCGGCTGCCAGGCGTAACGGGATCGGGGGCGTCGGGATCGGGGGCATGGGGACGAGCGTAGACGAGCGGCTGTCGGTCGAGGTGTCGAAGTGTCGAGGTCAGAAAAGGCTCATGAGGGCTTCGGCCGGGTCGGGGAGGGAGGTTTCCCCGCCGGGGAGGGGGAGTTCGAACCAGACGGTCTTGCCGCGGGGGGTGCGGCGGGAGCCCCAGGCCGCGCTGAGCAGGCCGACGAGCTGGAGACCGCGGCCGCCCTCGTCGGTGTCGCGGGCGCGGCGGCGGCGCGGCTGGACCAGGCCGGAGTCCCAGACCTCGCAGACCAGGGTGCGGTCGAGCAGGAGGCGGAGCCTGATCTCTCCCTCGCCGTACCGCAGGGCGTTGGTGACCAGCTCGCTGACCAGGAGTTCCGTGGTGTCGACGAGGGGTTCCAGGTCCCAGGCGAGCAGTTGCGCGCGGGCGTACTCGCGGGCGCGGCCCACGCTGCGGGGTTCGCGCGGCAGCGTCCAGTCGCCGACGGAATCGGCGGGCAGCCCCTGGACCCTGGCCATCAGCAGCGCGATGTCGTCCTCGCCGTGATGGGTGTTGAGGGTGTTGAGGACGTGGTCGCAGACGTCCTCCAGGTCCCTGTGGGTGTCGGCGCGCGGCGCCGTCGTCGCGGGGTGACGGCCGGGCGACGGGCGGGGCGGGTCGGTGAGGGCGCCCACGAAGGCCTGGAGGCCCTCGTCGAGGGGGTGGTCGCGGCTCTCGACCAGCCCGTCCGTGTAGAGCGCGAGCAGGGCGCCCTCGGGCAGTTCGACCTCGACCTCCTCGAAGGGCTCCCCGCCCACGCCGAGCGGCATGCCCGGCGGCACGTCCAGCATCAGGGCGGCCTCCCCCGGTTCGACCAGGACCGGCGGCAGATGGCCCGCGTTGGCGAAGGTGCACCGCCTGGTCACCGGGTCGTAGACCGCGTAGACGCAGGTCGCCAGGTAGACCTCGGAGAGGTCGGCCTCCCGGGGACGGCGGGCGGCCCGGGTCGCCTGCTGGACCCCTCCGGGGGCACCGAGCCCCTGGACGATCTCGTCCAAATGGGAGAGCACCTCGGCGGGTTCGAGGTCGAGCTGGGCCAGGGTGCGGACGGCGCTGCGCAGTTCACCCATGGCCACCGCGGCACGCAGCCCCCGCCCCATCACGTCCCCGACGACCAACGCGGTGCGGTGGCCGGGCAGTTCGATGACGTCGAACCAGTCGCCGCCGACCTCGCCGGACCGGCCGGTCGTCGCGCTGCCGGGCAGGTAGCGGCAGGCGATGTCGAGGCCGGAGGCCTCCGGGTCGCCGGGCGGCAGCAGGGACCGCTGCAGCAGCAGGGCGCGTTCGTGCTCGCGCCGGTAGAGGCGGGCGTTGTCGATGCAGACGGCGGCGCGCGCGGCCAGCTCCACGGCGAGGTCGCGGTCGCGGTCCCCGAACGGCTCGCTGCCCTTGGTACGGGCGAACTGGGCGAGCCCGACCACCGTGTCGTGGGCGACCATCGGCACGGCGAGCGTGGTCCGCACCAGCCCGCCCTCCTCGCCCGGCACCAGTCGCGGGCGGCCGGTGCGCAGGGCGTCCGCACACGGCGAGTTGAACGCGTAGTTGTGGACGGCACCCAGCTTGACGGGCTCGCCGGTGACGCTGAACGGCGCTTCGGAGACGGCGCTGGCGAAGGCGACGCGGCGCACGTCCGCACTGCCGTCGGCCAGTCCCGGCGGGGTCTCGTCGCCGACCAGCAGCCCCTGGTAGAGGTCGACGGTGGCCAGGTCGCAGAAGCCGGGGACGACCACGTCCAGGAGTTCGCGGGCCGTGGTCTCCAGGTCGAGGGAATTGCCGATCCGGGCGCCGGCCTCGTTGAGCAGGGCGAGGTTGCGCCGTGCGGCAGCGGCCTCGCGGGCGGCGGCACGGCGGGCGGTGATGTCGGTTCCCAGCCAGGCGATGCCGATGGGACGGCCGCTGCCGCTGTGCACGCGGTAGAGGTTGACCGACCAGTGGCGGCGCCCGTCGGCGTCCGGAATGAATCCGGTGACGTGCATGTCCGTGATGGACTCGCCGGTCTCCAGCACCCTGCGCATGGTCGCGGCCACCCGCTCGGCCTCGGCGCGCGGCAGGTAGTCGTGGACACCCTTGCCCCGGTGGTCGTCGGGCATGCCGCCGAAGGTGGACGCGAACCGCTGGTTGGCGCGGCGTACCCGCAGGTCGAGGTCGATCAGCAGGAAGCCGAAAGGGGACTGGCCGAATATGGCCTGCGAGGCGGCGAGATCGGTCTCGATGCTGCGCAGGGTGCGCACGTCGACGACGATGCAGACGGCTGCCTTCTCGCCGTCCTCGGTGCGCGTCGGCATGACGTAGACCTCGGCGATCCCCTCCCGGACGGGCTCGTCGTCCACGGTGTCGGGGATCCGGAAGGGCACGACTCCGGTCCACTCCCGGCCGTCAAGGATCTCGGCCATCTTGCGCTGGCCCCGCTCACGCCGGTCCGGGTCGACGAACGCCGCGATGGGGTCCATCCCGACGGCCCGCTCCGCCGGGATGCCGAGGAGCTGTTCGGCCCTCAGGCTCCACTGGTCGACCAGTCCGTCGGGGCCGATGGAGAAGGACGCGACCTTTATGTAGTCGTACATGGAGCCGGGAGGGCTGCTCTGCCACATCCCGTCGACGGTCGGGGCGCCGGTGGAGGGAGGGGTGCCGGAAGGAGTGACGGAAGAGGCGTCGGCGGCCAACGCCTCGACGGGAGAAACGCCGGCCGCTGCGCCGGCGGGCGGGACGTCGCCGGACGAGGCGTCGCCGGAAGTGAGGCCGTCAGTGGCCTCGGCCCTTGCGCCGTCCGACGGGTCCTCGGACTCCGTGGCCTTCGCTGGTATCTCGCTCACGCGAACCGTCCCCTCCAGCTCACCGCGTCCGGCACCGGTCGCCGGGGGCGGCTGCCCGCAGTATCCAGCACTACGGCGCCACACAACACGGTGTTCACGATCACAGCACGCTCCCGATGCTTTTCGGTCCTAACTGTGAGAACACTCCCAGTCTTCTAACCAGCGGACACGTCATCGAACCCCCTTCTTCGACAACCATCAGGGGCCGGAACCGGCCGCTCGACAGGAGTGGCCCGTGCGTACACGGCCGAGGCGCGGCACAGCGCCTCGTTTCAGCCGGACGCGAACGCCTCACTCGGGCACCGTGAGTTCGAACCACACCGTCTTGCCCACCTCGCCCGGCCGGGTGCCCCAGCGGCGGGCGGTGCGGGCGACGAGCTGCAGCCCGCGCCCGCCCTCGTCCTCGGGCCGGGCGACGCGCTCGTGCGGGAGGTCCGGCAGCGGGTCGGAGACCTCGACCCGCAGCACGCCGTCCGGGCCGGAGGAACGCGACAGGCAGACCCCGATGGGACCGGTGGCGTGCCGCAGGGCGTTGGTGACCAGCTCGCTGACCAGCAGGGCCGCCAGGTCACCGACGCCGTCGAGACCCCAGCCGTGCAACTGCGCACGGACCGTGGAGCGCGCGGCGCCCACGGCACCCGGCTCCGCGGGGAAGGTCCACGTGACCCGGTCGTCGTCGGTGTCGATCACGCGGACCACTTCCGTCACTCCGGGGCTGACAACAGGCTCCCCATATCAGGCTTCATGGGGTCAAGAGATACATACCCGGCATCCCTGCCCGGGTATCGCGCATACGGACATCGGTCACAGGTCCGTCACCTCGAACGCACCGCGGGCTCCGCGTTCGGCGTCGCCCATGAGGTGCGAGGCGAACGGACGGGTACCCGCCTCGGGGAAGGCGAGTCCGGCGACTCCTCCCGGTCCCGGGACCTCGAAGGGCCCCACCGCGCATCAAGCGGCAGGGCCCTCGGGCGGGTACGAGGTCGGGCGGGCGGGCTAGGCGAGTTCGCCGGTGGCGGCCAGATCGTCGAAGAGCAACTGGTCCACGGGCGGCACCAGTTCCCGGTCGGCGTACGAGAACCAGGCCATCTCCTCGATCTCGCTGCTCGGCTCCGGCTCACCCTCGCCCTCGGCGGTGTAGCAGGCCATCCGGACGACCGCGCCCTTGGGAAGGCCGGCGGTTCCGAGGGTCCCGGGGATCGCCGCCTCGTACGTGCCCACGTGGACGGCCGTGTCCGGGTCGAGTGCGACCGCAAGCTCTTCCCTGATCTCCCGCAGCAGCGTCTCGACGTCGCTCTCCGCCCCCTCGCGCTTGCCGCCGGGGATGTAGAAGACGTCCTTTCCGCGCGGGCGCGCGCACAGGATGCGGCCCTTCTCGATCCGCACCCAGGCCACCGTGTCGATCAGCACCGAACCCGTCCCGTTTCCGCTCGTCCGAACCGCAGTCGAACGGGACCCTACCGGGACGCGTGACGTCAGTCGGCGGCCGTCGCGTTCTGCCCGATGCGCTCGACCCAGTACAGCTGCTTGTGCCCGCGGCCGTCGAGGCTGTCCGCGATCTTCTGCGCCTCGGCCCGGGTCGCGTACCGGCCCACGCGGTACCGGTTGCCGTTGTCGTCCTGCCGCACCACGAGCCAGGGAAGCGTGGCCGTGCCGTCGCTCATCGCGCCCCTCCACTTCCCGCCCGCGACCTGCGCCGCGCCCAGCCCGGTAAGGAAACCCCAATCCGCATATGCCCGAGCCTACGCCTTACCTTTACGCAGCGAACATGGGTTTGCACAAAGAGGTACGCAACCAGCCAGTACCCAGGGGGCGCACGGGGGCGAACGCGCCGTACGCAAGCCCGACGTATCCGGTCAGCCGCATGCCGCCCCGGCACCCCCGCTCGGGGCCACCTGCGAGAACGGCCAGATTTCTACGTCGCCCGACCGGGCATGCCGCCGCCCCCGCCCCGCCCGGACGCAGGAACGGAGCGCGGATGGGGCGCAGACGGAGCACTTCGGGCCGGGCGAGGCCCCGGAGCGATCCCCAGGGGCCGTCCGCCCGCGATGCTCCGGGACGGGGCGGGGCGGCTACTTCACCGGAAGGTGGTACGCGACCCGGTAGCGGTCGGCGGGGATCACCACGTCGGCCGTCTCGACCGGGCGGCCCGAGGCGTAGTACGTGCGCCGGACGACCAGGACGACGTGACCGGGGACGCCGCCCAGCGACGCCAGCTCCTCGGCGAGGCCGGGGCGGGCGCCGACCTCCTCGGTGACGTTGTCCACGATCACGTCGATGGCGCGCATGCGCTCGACCACGCCCATGCCGCCGAGCGGTCCCTCCTCGGGCAGCATCACGGGCGTCCGGCCGGTCAGGGCGAGCGGCTCCCAGGAGGTGGAGAGCATCATCGGCTCGCCTGCCTCCCGGAAGAGGTACCGGGTGCGCATCACCCGGTCGCCCGGCTCGATCTCGAGCCGCTCGGCGATGGCCCCGCAGGCATCGGCCTGCGCACTGCTCGACTCCCAGGTGCCCTGCACGCTCCCGTCCGCCTGCTCCTGCCGGAACGGGGTGGCGCCGCGCTCCGGACGAAACCCCGAACGGGCGATGCGCCGGGGGACGGGCCGCTCCCGGACGTAGGTCCCCGAGCCGGAGCGGCCCTCGACCAGGCCCTCCGCCATGAGCACCTTGCGCGCCTCCAGCGCGACCGTGTCGGAGACGCCGTACTCCTCGCGGATCCTCGCCTGGGACGGGAGACGGGTGTGCGGTGGCAGCCGACCGTCGACGATCTTCTTACGGAGATCACCCGCGACACGCAGATATGCCGGCTGCTCACCGAATGTCACTGGCCGCTCCCGTCAGGTTGTACAGATAGCGACAGGGTGGCAACCGTAGGTTGTACCGGGCAAGTGAAGGCCAGAGAATCACTCGAAGTGATGAAGGGTCCTTGCCATGGTCTTTACCCAGGCACTTTCTCCCCGTCGCAGGAGCCCTCACACCTCGATACTGCCGTCATCGGCCCCGCCGTCCCCGCTTCCGGTCCCGTCCTCGCTCTCACTCTCGTCCTCGCCGAACGTCGGCGGGGTGGTGGCCAGGCCCAGAGCCTTGCGCGCGGTGACCGTCTTGCGGGAATCGATGAGCTCCCACCCCTGAGCGGAGTGCTCGTAGAAGGCGTCCAGGCCGTCGGCCTCGGCGGCCTTCGCCCATGCGGCCTCGGCCTTCTCGAGCTCACCGGCGAGTTTCGTCACCGGCCGCTCGGCGTCGGCGGGCCACTCGTGCTCCCGCAGCATCCCGCTCTGCTCGGCGAGCGCCTCGGACATCTGCCCTGCCCACTTCTGGTTGCCGGGCAGGTCCTCCTCGGCCTCCTCCACGGGGATCTGGTCCAGCGCCGCGTTGAGGACGTGCGTGGCCTTCAGATAGGCCACCTGGTCCGCGTCGAGCGTGCTCTCGTCCCGGCGCAGCGACCCGGTGAGGGTGGCGTCCGCGTCCCGGTTGCCGAACACACAGGTGATCACGCGGTCGCCGTAGTCCCAGCTCTCCCGGGACGGCGTGATGTGGTACACGTCCACGTCGGACGGCAGGGCCCAGGCGTCCATGGCGTAACCGTCCTGGAGGGCGTAGCACCGGTCGTCGGCGGTTTCGACGAGGCTGTCGTCGCCCGGGAAGGCGCCGTCGGGCAGGGTGACGAGGGCGAAGACCTCCCCGTCGTGCTCCTGCGAGCAGGGCACCTGGTCGGCCTCGATCGTCCAGCCCACCAGGCCGTCGGGCGAGTCGAAGCAGTCGCCCTCCTCCAGGAGGAGGATCGTGTTGCCGCGCGCCCCCTCCTTGAAGCCCTCCCAGAAGTCGGCCGCGGCGTTGGTGGAGAGCGACAGCACCCACAGCGCCAGCCCGACGGAGGACAGCACGGACCCGGCGATCGCCATGCCCCGGCCGCGCTCCGAGCGCCGCCGGATCTGCCACAGCGCGATCAGCCCCAGTACGAGCCCGACGGCCGGCAGGAAGCACAGCAGGCCGCACACGAGGGCGGCGATGGCGACCCCGTTGACGGCGCCGGCCGGGGGCTGGAACCCGTAGGGGCCGTACGGTGGATAAGGGCCGTGGGGGCCGTGGGGGCCTTGAGGCCCGTAGGGGAACTGCGGTGGTGGATGGGCCCCTTGCGGCTGCGGAGCGGCGTACGGGCTCTGGGGGTACTGCCCCTGGGCGTGCGGGCCCTGGAAGCCCTCGGGCTGACGGGGCCCGGGGGGCGGGGGTATGGACACGGGTGCCGTGCTCCTGGTTCTGCCGTGCTGACGCGGAGAGGTGCATACGCTGGACGCGAGCCGACATACGGCTCCGCGCGCATCGTAAGCGGGCTGTACGCGGGGACCGTCGGGGCGTCCCGGTTCGGGCCGGGCCGAGTCCGCGGGACCGCGTACCCCTCGGGGCCTCTCAGGACCTCACGGCATGCCACACGCCCCGCCCCCGCGGCGGGCGGCCGGGTCACCGACCCGGAGCCCGACCACGGGGACGAGGCACAGGAACAGCATTGACGCGGAGTCAGGTCCTGTGTCAGAACTGCAGGGCCCAGCCGTTGAGCCGGCCCGAGTCGAACCAGGCGTTGTCGCTCACCCGCAGCTTCCACGTGCCGTTCGCGGTCTCCGAGGAGGCGTTGACCGTGTACGTGGTCTTGATGTTGTCCGTGCTGCCGCCGGTGCCGTACGACTTCAGCGTGTACGCCGTGCCGTCGGGGGCGATCAGCTGGACCCGGAGGTCACCGATGTAGGTGTGGGTGATGTCCACCTCGACGGCCAGGTCGGAGGGTGCGTTGCCGGAGACGCCCGAGACGGTGATCGGGGACTCGACGGTGGACCGGTCGGGGATGGCGACGCCCTGGGTGCTCTCGAAGCGGTCACCGGTGGGCGGCGGGGTGGTGCCGCCCTCTCCCACGTTCAGCAGGAGGTTGGGGGAACCGCTGCCCGGGTTGCCGACGACGCCGGTGGTGGCGGCGGCCGTCAGCGCGGAGGAGACCTGGGCGGGGGTGGCCGAGGGGTTGGCGGCCAGGTGGAGGGCGGCCGCTCCGGCGACGTGCGGGCTCGCCATGGACGTACCGGAGATGGTGCTGGTGGCGGTGTCGCCGCTGTTCCAGGCGGAGGTGATGGAGGAGCCCGGGGCGAACAGGTCGAGGATCGAACCGTAGTTGGAGTAGCTGGCGCGGGCGTCGCTGGAGGTGGTGGCGCCGACGGTGATCGCCTCGGCGACGCGGGCCGGGGACTTGGTGGAGGCGTTGGTGGACTCGTTGCCTGCCGCGACGACGAAGGTGACGCCGGAGGCGACCGCGTTGCGTACGGCCGTGTCGAGGGCGCTGTCGGCGCCGCCGCCGAGGGACATGTTGGCGACGGCGGGCTTGACCGCGTTCCGGGCGACCCAGTCGATGCCGGCGACGACCTGGGCGGTGGTGCCGGAGCCGGAGTTGTTCAGCACCCGGACGCCGACGACCTTCGCCTTCTTGGCCACGCCGTAGGCGTTGCCGGCGACGGTGCCCGCGACATGGGTGCCGTGGCCGTGGCCGTCCTGGGCGGTGTTGTCGTTGTCGATGGCGTCATAGCCGTAGGAGGCACGGCCGCCGAAGTCGTTGTGCGTGATGCGGACGCCGGTGTCGATGACGTAGGCGGTCACGCCCTCCCCGGCCGAGTCCGGGTAGGTGTACGAGTTGTTCAGCGGCAGGTTCCGCTGGTCGATGCGGTCCAGGCCCCAGGAGGGCGGGCTGGGCTGGGTGGCGGTGATGTGGAAGGTGCGGTTCTGGATCACCGAGGCGACGGCCGGGTCGGCGGCGAGACGTTTCGCCTCGGCCTCGGACGCCTCGACCTCGTAGCCGTTGAGGGCCTTGGTGTAGGTCCGCTCGATCTCGGCGCCGTACTTCTCCGCCAGGGCACGGCCCTTGGCGGAGCCGGCCTTCGCCTCGTCCGCCTTCAGGGTCACGATGAAGCTGTCGGCGACGGCGTTCGCCGCACCCTCGTACTGGATGCGGCCTTCGGCAGCGGCGGGGGCCGCGCCGGCGGGGAACGCGGCGACGAGCCCCGCCACGAGCGCCGCGCTGGTCGCGACGCCGAGGGTGGCCATTCTTCGCCGGGGATGACGCATCACTGCCATGTGAGGGTTCCTCCTCAGTCGGTGGTGCGTTGCTGTGGGGGGCGGTGCGGGCGGCGCACGTGCTGCGGAGGTGGCACAGCGGGCCCATTAATGACCTGCCCATGACAACTCTCAGTGACCGGTCAACTCCGTGCGCCAGATGAAAGATTGAGGGTTCCACAGGAATCGCACAAGGGCCCTGCACGAACGAAACAGAGCTGCCATGCACGCGTCATATTCCCGCCGGGTCTTCGGCGGGGCCTCCCCCGGCGGCGCGCCACGCCACGCGGGAGGCCCCGCCGAACACCCTCGAGCGAACACGCGAAAGCCGCACTTCGGTCGAAGTGCGGCTCAGTGAAAACGAGATGACCGCGGGGCCCCGCCAGGCCCCGCGAACGGATCCGAAAGGGTCGACGCCCCGGGCGGCGACGTCAGCGCGGGCCGGCGGACGGACAGCGGTTTCGTCGTACGGGCCTGCCCACCCGCGGGACGGCCGGCGCGCCGCTCCCGCCGGTGGCCGGCCGTGGCGACCCCGTCATGGGGTCAGGGCAGGGGCGTACCACCCGTCGCGTTGAGGATCTCCGCGGTGATGAAACTGGCCTGCGCCGAGGCCAGATAGACATAGGCCGGCGCCATCTCCGCCGGCTGGGCGGGGCGGCCGAGAGGGCTCTGCTTGCCGAACTCGGCGGTGTCCTCCAGCGTCGCGGGGATCAGCGGGGTCCACACGGGCCCGGGCGCCACGGCGTTCACCCGGATCCCGTCGGACGTGAGCATCTGGGCCAGGCCCTGCGTGAACGTGACGATCGCCCCCTTCGTCATCGCGTAGTCGAGGAGATGGGGGGTGGGCTTGTAGGCCTGGACGGACGCGGAGTTGATGATCGAGCCGCCCGCCGGGATGTGCGGCAGGGAGAACTTGCACAGCCAGAACATGCCGTAGAGGTTCGTGCGCACGACCCGGTCGAACTGCTCGGTGGAGATGCTGCCGATGCCCTTCGGCTGAGCCATCTGGTAGGCGGCGTTGTTGACGAGGACGTCGATGCGCCCGAATTCCGCCACGGCCCCGTCGACCAGCGACCGGCACCGGGACTCCTCGCGGATGTCACAGGCGACGGCCACGGCGCGCCGGCCCGCCTCCTCCACGAGCCGCGTCGTCTCGCGCGCCTCGTCCTCCTCCTCCGGCAGATGGGTGAACAGGACGTCGGCGCCCTCCCGGGCGAACGCGAGGGCGACCGCTCGGCCGATACCGGAGTCGCCTCCGGTGATCACGGTCTTCCGGTCCTTCAGCAGCCCGCTGCCGCGGTAGGAATCCTCGCCGTGGTCGGGCGGCGGGTCCATCGGGCCGGTCCACCCCGGGTGCGGCTGGTCCTGCGAGGGGAAGTCCGGCTGCGGGTGCAGGCTGGTGGGGTCCTGCGGTGCGTCGTTTCCGTCCGTCATCGTGTCGCCTTCCTGTTCACGTCGCCTCTGTACGCGCCGCCCTCTGTCCGTGCCGCGCTCTGTCCGCCTCGCACCCGGCCGTCACACGGAACGCTGGTTGTACGCCCTCGACGCGCGGTCGTTGAGCGCGCTGCCCCACGCACGGACCTTGCGCGCCACCGGATGGGACGGGGGTCCGACCTCGGCGCCCCTCCGAAGCCCTCGATGGCCGTCTCCGGCAGACGGCAGCATGCGGGCGGCCAGGGAGGTGGCCCGGGTGGTGAGCGCCGGTGCCACACCGTGCGCGAGGCCGGCCGCGCGGGCGGCGGGCGTGAGCACGAGGCGCGTACGCCGCCGCTGGATGCCGCGGACGATGGCCTTCGCCGCACGGCCGGCGTCCATGGACACCAACGGCATGCCCGCCACCGTCGAGAACCAGGCGAATTCCTTCTCCTGCTCACCCCCGAAGACGGCGTGCAGGTGCGAACCGGTGCGCATGAGGCCCGGATGGACGGCGGTGACGGTGACCCCGTCGCGGGCGGCTTCGGCATGAAGCCCCTCCGCCAGCGTTCCCACGGCGGACTTGGCGCAGGAGTACGGCAGCAGGTGCGGGGCGGCGAGCAGCCCGCCGACCGAACCGATCAGCGCGAGCCGGCCGCCGGCCGGGCTCCTCCGCAGATACGGCAGCGCCTCCAGCGAGGTGTGCAACGCGCCGTAGAAGATCGTGTCCATCGCGGACCGGAACTCCTCGGCGCCGACGGCCTCCACGGGCGCCACCTGGATGATCCCCGCGTTGGCGATCACCAGGTCGACGCCTCCGCATTCCCGGGCGGTTTCGCCGAGCACGTCCCGCACGGCCGCACGGTTCCGCACATCGCACACCGCTGTACGGATGCGTGCCCCGCGGCGCCGCCGGAGCAGGTCCGCCGCCCGGGTCAGCTCTTCGCCGTCCCGGGCGACCATCGTCACGGCGCAGTGCTGAGCCGCCAGCTCGTCCGCGAGGAGCAGCCCCAGCCCCCGCGAGCCGCCGGTGACCACGGCTGACAGTCCCCGGATGGACGGGGAAGCGGTCAGAGGTGACATCACGGCCTCCTTGTACGTGCGCGGCCCGCGCGGCTTCCTGGCGTTGCGGACCGGGGTGCCTCGCGGACGAGTGCCCCTGTCGTGCGCGGTTAACGCCTGCGGCACGGCGCGGTGGAGCAGCGCGGTGCGGCAGCGCGGTGTGGCGTGCCGCTGGTTGCGGGTACCCGCAGAGCGCCAGTGCCTGTGACATCCGTGTGAGACACGCGAGACAGAGGAGACGCGTCATGCCGTCCGGATCGAGCGCCAAACGAGAGCGGCAGTACGAGCACATCAAGGAGAGCGCCGAGGAGCGCGGCAGGTCGAAGGAGCGTGCGGAGGAGATCGCCGCACGCACGGTGGACAAGGAGCGTGCGCGTTCGGGTGAGGCCGAGACCTCGAGCAAGACCTCCACACAGGACCCGAAGTCCGCCTCGCAGCGTGGCGGAGAGCGTTCCCACAGGGGTGCGCAGGGCCCCACGAAGGATCAGCTCTACGAAGAGGCGAAGAAGAAGAACATCGAAGGCCGTTCGTCCATGAACAAGCAACAACTGCGCAAGGCCGTCGGGCGCTGACCGCCCACGCCGGAACGGACCGGCAGGGCCGCCCCGCGGCTGAACGCCGGCGCCGCGCGCCCGCCCCTACCGCCCCGGTGCGGGCGCGCGGCGATGGCGTTCAGCCGCGTTCGCCAGCTCGCGGAGAAGCTGGTGCGTCTCGACGACGAGTTCGCCGCCCGTGGCGACCGCCGCCCCTTCCTCCCGCTGGATGTCCGTGGCCAGTGCGTCGTGGGCGGCCAGCGCTTCTTCCAGCGCGGCGTCCCGCCGGTCCTGCTGCGCTGCGGAGGGGGGCCGTCCGACCTTCTCCAGGATTTCCGCGTCCACGCGACACACGGTCGCCGCCCGCCCCAGCACTTCGGCACAGCGGGCCAGGTACGCGGAGGAGGGGGCCACCAGGCGCGGCTCGTTGCCGGCCGCGCCCTCGAGGGTGCGGGTGATGGCGACGAGGTGACCGCTGATCCGCTCCCAGGCCATGTCCGCTTCGGCCGGGGGCAGCGCGGGACCGTTGCGGCGCATCCGCCGCCCGGGGTTGAACCGGTAGCTCTCCGCGGTCCACTGCCTGGCATCGGCCAGGGCCTGCACCGTCCCACCCAGCCGCCAGGCGCGGTCGTACCACTCTCCGGCGTCCGAGATCCCGTCCTCCCCGCGGAGCCCCTCGGCCACCGATGCCAGTAGCTCCCCACTGCGACTGACCAGTGCGTGAAGGTTCTCCCGCGCACTGCGCAGATGCACCGGCGGCAGCACGAACGCGTTGACCGCGACACCGACCACGGCACCGATCAGCGTCTCGAGCAGCCGGTGGCCGACGTCTCCCGCTGTGGACGCGCCGTAGGTGATGACGAACAGGGCCGTGGTGGCGCCGTAGATGCCCTGGCTGCCCAGTCGGCGATGGTTGCCGATCAGCACCAGGGGCGGCAGGGTGAGCGCCATCGCGCCCAGGGTGGAATCTCCGGTGACGGCCAGTGCCGCCGAAGCCCACAGCGTGCCCACCACGATGACGGCGAACTGCTGCACCCCCGAGTGCACCGACCGGTAGACGGTGCTCGCCACCAGCACGATGGCGGTCCAGGGTGCCAGCAGGGCCATCGGCGCCTCGAGCCACCATCCGGTCAGCGCCCAGGCGGCGATCGCCGCGCCGGCGGCCTTGAGCGACTGCACCATGGTGTCCCGTTCGGGGCCCGGGTGCCTCAGTGCGGAGCGGGCGCTACGGCCCACCGCGGCAAGCTCCCACCCCAGCCGGCGAGCCACCGTTCGAAGCCACGCCGCCAACCGATCTTCCTCCTGTTCCGCGTCCGGCCTCTCCCGGCCGCCCAGTCGGTGCGGCCTGCGCGTCGGCGACAACCCCCGCTCCACCCCTTCGCATCGGCGCGAGTACCCCGGCGCAGCCCGGGACACGCGCACCCGGCCGGCCTGGACGGTATAAAGAATTCCTATATCCGAGGAAACACTCTTCGCGGCTAGGCTCGTGCCTCAATCATCCGGGCCGGGATCCAGGCCTTCCGCATTTCGCCGCGCAAGAGGAGTCCATCCGTTGAACGCGATGTGGCGCGTACAGCCGAAGAATACGGCACTGCTCGTGATCGACATGCAGAACGATTTCGTTCTGGAGGGTATCCGATGGAGGTGCCGATGGCACGCCGGCGGATACCGGAGATGCAGAAGGTCATTACCGGGTGCCGAGAGGCCGGAATTCCGGTGATCTACACCCGGCACATTCTGCTCGACACGTTCGACGTGTCGCCGCTGGAATCCACCTACAACCCGGCGCTGCTGACCGCGGGCATGCGCGGCGGCACGTTCGGCGCGCAGGTCGTCGACGCCCTCGCACCGGAGCCCGAGGACGTCGTCGTTCAGAAGCACCGCTACGACGCCTTCCACAACACGCGGCTGGAAAGCGTACTGGCCGGCATTTCGGGCCTGCGCCAGGTGGACACGGTGATCATCATCGGCACCCTCACCGAGGTCTGCTGCGATTCCACCGCGCGCGGCGCGTACATGCGCGACTTCAAGGTGGCTTTCGTCTCCGACGCCACCGGAGCGCGCAGCGACGCGGCACAGAAGGCGACGGAGGACACCATGGGCACGTTCTTCGGCCGGGTCCTCAAGAGCGGAGAACTGGTCGCGGAAATCCGTGAAAGCGAAAGCAGAGAAGGAAGAGCGGCATGACGACAAAAGAGTACGACGTCCGCTATGAGCGCTCGGCTGTTCTGCTGCTGTCCCTGGGATTCGGTCTCGTCGGCCTGGACCGCTGGATCATCAGCCCGCTCTTCCCCTCGATGATGAAGGAACTCGGGCTCGACTACCAGGACCTGGGCAACATCATCGGTGTCCTCGGTCTGGCCTGGGGTTGTTCCTCCCTCCTCATGGGCGGTCTCTCCGACCGGCTGGGACGGCGCGGGGTCCTGGTCGGTTCGATCGTGTTCTTCTCGGTCTGCTCGCTGCTGACCGGCATGGTCGGCGGGCTCGTCAGCCTGCTCCTGGTGCGGGTCGTCATGGGCGTCACCGAGGAGGCGTTCTCCCCGACCGCGGTGGCCGCCACGGCGGAGGCGTCGCGACCCGAGCGGCGCGGGTTGAACATGGACATCCAGCAGAGCACCTTCGCCCTGTTCGGGGTCGGCCTGGGGCCCATCATCGCCACCCAGTTGCTGAGGATCCTGCCGAGCTGGCACTGGGTCTTCGCCATCATGCTGCTGCCCGGCCTGGTGCTGGCCTACTTCGTCTTCCGGACCATCCGCGAGCCGCACCAGCTGCCGGCCTTCGAGTCCGCCGTCGCCCCCGTCTCTCCCCAGGACCGGATGAGCGCGTACATGGTCCGGTAGTCGTCCACCGCGTGGAACCGGGAGATCTCGTACGTCTCGATCAGCGTGGTGGTGATCCGCGCGTGGTGGGTCAGCACGGGGTTGTCGAACAGGACGAACCGGTGACGGGAGAGGAGGTCCTTCAGGGCCAGGGCGCTGATCTCCTCCAGGACGGTCCCCGGCGGATGGACCAGCGCCATGTCCTCGGTGCCGATGACCTCGGTGCCGAACGGGTGGTCGGGCTCCGTGGAGTAGAAGAGCCCGGCGTCGAGCTGGTTGAGTTCCAACAGGTCGATGAGGGTGGTGGCGGGCCGGCTGGTGACCCGGAACTCGCCGGCTCCGTAGTCACCGAGCGCGCTGCTGACCACGGCCCGTACGGAGCGCTCGGACAGCCAGTTGTCCACGCCGAACATGACCCGGTGCGGATGGCCGGCCACTTCGGCGAAGCTCCGCGGCTTGGCCGGGTCCTTGTCGCCGAGGACCGCCGAGGCGTTCGACAGGTCCTGGATGAGCTGGGCCGCGTAGGGCAGGAAGTAGGACCCCTGGGGGGTGAGCACCACGCCGGTCCAGCCGCGTTCGAACAGCGCGAAACCGAGGCTCTCCTCCAGCCTGCGCAGCCGCTGGCTCATGGTCGGCTGGGTGACGTAGAGGGCGGCGGCGGCCTTGGAGATGCTCCGGTGCCTGGCCACCGCGAGGAAGGAGTGAAGGGCCTCAAGGTCCACGAATGCCCCGTCCCGGTCACGAGCGAACTGGATGAGACGGACCCTACTTCCTCCCGGAGCCCTTGTGACCTGCCGCGGACCGACGCGACCGCGGGCCGCTCGCCGCCCCGTTCCTCACCCCCACGCACGCCTCGCCCGGTGGGACAGCGCCGCGACCGGCCCTGCCTGCACCAGCAGCACCACGGCCGTGCCCAGGGCCAGGGGGGACACCGGCCGGTCGCCCGCGGCCCCGATCGCCCAGGCCGCCAGGGCGACCCCCGCCCCGGTCACCACCAGCGGAAGAACGAACCAGCCCCACAGAGCGCTGCCGTAACGCCGCGGACGGAGCAGGTGGGCGAAGCCGGCCAGCGCCCCCAGGGCCGCCAGGTAGCCCAGGTAGACGCTGGTGGCGGCGATCAGCTGAGGCTGGTACAGCGGTTCGTTCTGCGTCACCTGCCGCACGTCGCCCCGGGCGACGGCCACCACCTCGCCGCGCCAGACGGTTCCGGTGACCCGGTCCCCCCGCTCCAGGCGGTGGAAGAGCGGTTCCTCGCCTCGCATCCGGACCGTGCCGTCCCAGCGGCCGGAGCCGGCCAGGGTCAGCTCGTGATCGTCCGAACCCTTCGCATGCGTCACCGTCACCACGTCCACCACCCGGAAGTCCACCGCACGCAGGCACTCCTCCCCCTTCTCGTAGGGCGTGGCCGGCGAGCAGGGAACGGCGGCCCGGTAGGCCCGGTGGCGGGCGACGTCCTCCGGAATACCGGTGAACAGGTCTTGGCCGAGAAGCCCCAGGAAGAGCGCGACGATCAGGAGGACCGCACCCCCCGCCTGCTTCCCCACCGTGTGCCAGGGCAGCATCGAGCCCACCCCGACCGGCCCGCGGCCCCTCCCCCGCAACCGCAGCACCAGGCGGGCACCTCCGCCCACCAGGCCCACCGACACCGACAGCAGAGCGAGCAGGAACAACTCGTAGGAGAGGTCCATCCGGTCGTTCCACGTCTCGACCGAGGTGAGGTCCCCACGGTCCGGGCCCTCCATCTCGATCCAGCCCGTGTCCCACCCTTCGGGGCCGTCCCCTCGGACCGGAGGGCCGAACAGCGACGGATCGCGCCCGAGATCGCAGAGGTACTCACCCTCCCGCGGGCCGGCCCAGGGATCGTTCCACTCGACCACGCACCGGCCGTCGGACTGCTCCTCCAGTACCGTCAGCTCGACCAGCTCGATCTCGGTCGCCGTCTCATGCACGCAGGCCCCGGCCCCCACCAGCAGCAGCCCCAGAAGCAGTACCCACCGGAACACCGGGCCCGCCCCCGCCGTCCTCACCGACCCACCTCCGGCACCCCGCACCCATTCGACGCGGCCCAGTGTCCCCTCGGGCGATGGACTTGATCAACGACGGTCTCGGGCAGTGGACGGCCCGTCGGCGACCGGGCCCGGTGAGCTGCCGCTTTTCTGTCGCTCACTCGGGTGCCGTGGGCCTCCCGCCGGTCATGCCCAGGCGTGCCTGCTCCTCCTCGACGATCCGGCGCGCCAACTCGGTGTCCGAGACGTCGACCGCGTCCGGGGTGGCTTCGGCCACGGCGCTGCGGCGTGCGTAGGCGTCGAACAGGCGGGTCTTGTCCTCCAGCATCCTCACCATGCGTTCGTCCACTCCCCCGGTGGCGAGGAGGCGGTGCACGCAGACCGGCCTGACCTGGCCCATGCGGTGGGCCCGGGCCACCGCCTGGTGCTCGAGGGTCGGCTTGATCTGGGGTTCGCAGATGATGACGACCGATGCGGCCTGCATGTTGAGGCCGACGCCCGCCGCCTGGATCTGCGCCAGGAGCACCGCGGGGCCCGGGACACCGGCGAAGTCGTCGACGATCTGCTGCCGTCGTCCGGCCGGGACGCCTCCGGTGAGCGGACCGAAGACCGCGGTGCCGTCAGCGGGCCCTGCGTCGAGTGCCTCCTTCACCACGCCCAGGACGTCCTTGAAGTGGGAGAAGACCACCGTCTTCTGCCCGTTCTCACCGGCCTCCTGGACGATCTCCCGGAGTCGGCCCAGCTTGGCCGACTTCCCGGGGCGCGCGTACGCGGCCCTGCGCATCGCCATGAAGTTTCCGGCGCGCACGGCCTCACGGTATGCCTCCTCGTCCGAAGCGCTCAGCTCCTCCCACTCGTCGGTCTGCTGGAGACTCGGCAGTTCCGTCAGCACGTCCTCCTGGTTGCGTCGCAGGTAGACCGGGGCGACGGCCTTGCGGAAGGCGACCGATCCGGCCGGCGCGTCCCCCTCGCCCAGGGATTCCGCGACACCGTGGTCGAGCATCCGGACCAGGTTGCGGAACTCCGCGACCCTGTTCTCCATCGGGGTTCCGGTCATGAAGAGGACGCGCTCGCAGTGCTCCGCCCACAGGGCGACCGCCTGGGACCGCTTGGCCTTCGGATTCTTCACACAGTGCGCCTCGTCGACCACGATCAGTCCGACCTCTCCGCCTCCCGGCATGGGAAACCCCCGCAGCGCGTCGAACGTGGTCACCCCGACCCCGCCCCGCCCCTTCCAGTCGGCGAACGCGTCGTGCCGGTCGGGGCCGTGGAGCACCATGGCGCGCAGTGCGCTGCGGGTCTCGATCTCCCGGGTCCAGTTCACGAGGACGCTCGCCGGGCAGACGACCATGAAGTGGCTCTGTCCCTCGGCGGCCAGATGCGCCAGCACGGCGATCGCCTGGACGGTCTTGCCGAGCCCCATCTCGTCGCCGAGTATCACCTTGCGCTGCGTGAGGGCGAACCGCGCGCCGAACGCCTGGTAACCGCGCAGGGAGACCCGCCGGTGGGAGTCGTCGAGATGCTGGGTCCGCACCCGCTCGGCGATCTCGTCGGGCAGGAACCCCTCGGTGGCGGCCGCGTCGGGCAGCCGTCCGGAGATCTCGGCGAGCAGGCTGTAGTACTCGGCCGAGCGGAGCTCGAAGTCCACCCAGGCCGCGACGTCGGACGAGGGCCCCCGCAGCAGGTCCACCGAAGCCTGGGCGAGCAGTCCGGGCAGGCCCGCCTGCTCCTCCTCGTCCACCAGCGCCCGGATCCCGGTGACCGCGGCCAGCGCGCGAGCCCTCTTCTCCCGGCCCGCCATGAGCATCCGAAGACGCCCGGCGGCGGGCCTGGCATCGGCCAGCAACGGACCGAGCCGCTCCGACAGCGCGGTGGCCCTGTCGACGGCGCGCCGGGCGTCCGGGCCGGCCTCCACCAGTACGTGCAGGGCCCTGACGAGCGCGGTGGTGCCCGGTTCCGGCCGGTCCACGTCGATGTGGACGGCCACGGTCTCGTGCGCGGCCTCGGAAAGCCGGCGGGCGGCGGCGAGCATCCGGTCGACGGTGCGCTGCCCGACACCGGGAATCTGCCGCAACCGGTAGGGGCCCGCTTCGAGCACGCTGCCCACCGTGCGCAGTCCGCTCTTCTCGACGCCGCCCAGCCGGAGCCGCCCTTCGGTGACGTCCTGCAGCCGGGCGACGGGGACGGCGTCGAGTTCCCGCCGCACCGCCGCGTCGTGGATCGGCTCCAGTGCCGCCCGCACCGCCTCGACGGCCCCGCCGTGGTCACCGACCACCGCCTGCGCCGCCTCGTACAGTCGCGCTCCCCTCGCGACCGTGTCCCGCTCGCCCCGCCCCACGCTTCCCGCCCTTCCCTCGCCCTCCCCGCATCCTCCCACCGCCCCCGCCGGGCCCCGTCGGACGTCCGCGGTGCGCTGCGGATCGTCCCGACCCCACGCGTTCTCGGCCCGGGCCCGGGGTGTGCACCGGGTGTGCAAGTGACAGGAGAGCGGACAAACGCGCGGAATGAGCAACCATCCCGAGAGGACCACCCCGAGCGACAGCAGGTTCCCGTCCACGGTCTCGTGGCGTGACCCGTCCCGGGGTGGGGTTCCGGGTGCGGGCCTGCCCCCGATGCGGCCCCGGCGGGAGGGCGACGGCAGCCTCGCTCACGTGGTGGAAACCCTGCTGGACAGCGGCACCGGTGCACGACGCTCCGCCGACCCCCCTCCAGGGCAGCGACGGACAGGTGCGCCGCTGGGTGGAGGAGCAGAGCCGGGCGGTGAACACCGTGTGGGAACGCACCGGCAGCGTCCTGCCGATGACCTTCAACGTCCTGGTCGCCGAGGAACCGCCGCCCGAGGGGCGGCCCGCGGCCGGGCGGAACGCCGAACGGCGTCCGACCGAGTGGATCACCGAGCAGGCGGCGGACATCGCGGGCCGGTTGGAGCAACTGGCCGGCCGGTGCGAACTGCGGGTCGGCATCACCGTGGACCGTACGGCCGTCACCACGGACGAAGCGGGAGAGGAC
Source organism: Streptomyces sp. M2CJ-2 (assembly GCF_016757295.1). NCBI lineage: Bacteria > Bacillati > Actinomycetota > Actinomycetes > Kitasatosporales > Streptomycetaceae > Streptomyces > Streptomyces sp. M2CJ-2. The sequence goes on from NZ_JAESIF010000005.1 coordinate 58,045, forward strand.
GCACCCGAGGACCGGCCGGACGACCTGTCGCCCGGCATGCGCAGGCTGTTGGCCAAGCAGCGGGAGCACCGGGCCCGTGACGCGGCCGGACAACTCGCCGACGCCCTGCACGCCGAAACCAGGCACCGTCTGCTGTCCGTCGCCGAGGACTACCGCGACCGCGGCCCCACCCATCGCGTCGCGGGCGAGACGGACGTCCTGTGCGCCGCCCTGCTCGTCGGGCAGGAGGACATCGACACCGTCGGCACCGTGCTGGCCGAACTGCGGGCCCGCCGGCCCGCCGTCCGCATCCGCTTCCTGGGCCCCTGGCCCCCGTACTCCTTCATCGACGCCGGCCACCACACCCGGGCGGCAGAAATGGCCCCTTGAGCGGCCGTGAACGAACTGATCATCGCCAGTACTTGGCGTCCTTCGTTCCCGCCAGGCACCATCGTGGCGATGCTGCGTCCACTCACACGTTGAAGCGGAATACCCAGGTCCCGATCCTGACCTGCGGCGGAGCTTCCCTCCAGGCCGCCGACCTGGGATTTCACCGTTTGGCCGCGTTGCCCCCGATGAGCGTTTACGGCCGTACCGCGGACTGTCCGCGGACCGGGCAGCCTCCCGCAAGGGGGCGAGCGCCGAGCCGCCTCCCCCGTGCTGCCCTGACCATTCACACCCACAGAGTTACGACCGCCGGTAGGATCGACACCATGAGCAGTAGCAGAAAGTACTCCATCAGTCTGCCCGAGGACCTTGCCGAGGCCGTACGCGCCCACGTCGGGCCCGGCGGCTTCTCCGCCTACGTCGCCGAAGCCCTGGAACAACGGGTCGCCATGGACAAGCTTCGGGAGATCGTCACCGACTTCGAGACCGACAACGACGAGCTCACCCGCGAGGAGGTCGAGGCCGCCCGCGCGCTGCTGCGCCATGACCACCGACAGGTCGGCGGGGCCGCCGCCTGATGCCCGGCACCCTGCTGCTCGACAGCGAAGGGCTCTCCAAGCTCTACCGCAAGGACCGCACCGTCGTAGCTCTGGTCCAGGCAGCATCAGAGGAAGGCGTCCGCGTAGCCACCAGCGCCATGACCACTCTTGAGGCCGATTACGAGCGGATCCACCCGGCCCGCATCAAGTGGGTCCTCTCCCGCGTCGACGTTCATGACGTCACCAGAGAGGTCACCGACGAAGCCGCCGCCCTTCTGCGCACTCATCATCTCCACGGCCACAAGTACGCCATCGATGCCGCCTTCGCCGTCCTCGCCCGCAACGCGCCCCAGCCAGTCACCGTCCTCACTTCCGACCCCGAGGACCTGACGCTCCTGTGTGGCCCTTCCGCAGAGGTCATCAAGGTCTGAAACACCAGCCACAGTCGCACTGACCTGGAAATACATGGCACCGGGGACAGCAGGTCAATGAGACTGCGCAGGTGAGCCGCCACTACCCCTGCCCTTGCTGCGGGCATCTCGTCCTGGACGAGATGCCCGGCTCGTACGCCATCTGTCCCGTCTGCTTCTGGGAGGACGACGCCATCCAGTTCCGGGGGCCCACCATGGATGACGGGGCGGACAAGGTCTCCCTCATCGAGGCCCAGCACAATCACCAGGACTTCGGTGCCTGCGACCAGCACGGCCGACGGTTCGTCCGACCCCCGGCAGCGGACGAACCGCTCGATCAGGCCTGGCGCCCGATCGACCTCGCGCGGGATTCCTTCGAGGTCCGGGGAACGGAGGACTGGGCCCCGTGGCCGTCGGACCCCTCCGGCCTCTGCCGGCGGCTGCCCACCTTCTGGCGCCGCGACCAGCCGGTGTCATGACCGCCCACATCAAGAGACTCGTCCAGCAGCTCGACGGAGAAGCCGGCGAATCCTACGACGCCCGCGCGGAGCTGATCCGGCTCGGCTCCGACGCCATCCCCGCCATCGTCGACGGGCTCCCCTCCCTCGGCGGCTTCGGGCAGCTGACCGCCATCGAGGTCTTTGAGGAAGTGGGCGATCCCCGTTGCGGCCCTGCCCTCATCAGACTGCTGGACAGCGACGACCCGACCGTCCGGGAATGGGCGGCCATGGCCCTGGCGAGCCTGGAGATCGACGGCGCCGTCGAGCCCCTGCGCCGCGCCCACCACGCATGCCTGCAACGCGCGACCCCGCCCGACCGGACCGAGCCCAGCGGCATCCGCTGGGCCTTGACGGAACTCGGCGCCCGCACCCCGGTCGTCCCGCCGCTCACCGCGCGCCTACGAGCCAGCACCGCGGACGGCGCTCCTGGCCGGCCCTCGGCCCACTTCGCCGAGATCGTCAACGACCTGGCCGACCACGCCCAGGTGATCCTCCACTCCCAGTTCTGGCGGGTGGACGCCGGCCGCACGTACGGCATCTCCGGCACCGCCCTGGACTGGGAACTCGACTGGACCGCGCCCTGGGAGCACCTGGTCGAAGAGTCCCGCACCTGGTCCCTGCTGGAAGCCTCCGAAGCCCCCGCCGGCGACAACGTCTTCGTCGCCCCCACCTGGATCGACCGTACCGACCTGTACCCGGAGAGGTGGCCCATGCCGTCCCAGCACCCCGAGGAGACCGGCTACGGCTACGCGATCGAGCGCTACGTGACGAGGAAGGACTCGGACCACCCGCGCTACCTCGAACTGAACAGCGCGCGCGTCCTGCGGCCGGGGTGGCCGCACGCCGAACGCTTCGCCCGCCACGTGATCGAGGACGCCGCCACGATCACCGACGCCGAACTGGAAGCCCTCCTCAGCTACGAGTGACGCTCGCGCCTCACCGCCGCCTGGCTGATCGGTGTCGGCCGGCGGGCGAGCTTCCGCGAGCACCTCGGCGACCTCCTCCTCGCCAGCGAGGTCTGCCACTCCGGCAGTGCCTGCTGTTTCGCCCTGGCCCGCCTCGGCACCCACGCCGACGCCGAGATCCTCACTGCCTACCTCGACCACTACCTCCCCCGCACCGACCTCCGCACGGGTGGACGCGTCCATGACGTCGAGGAGCGCTGCGAGACGCGCCGAGGGTCGTTCATGCCGACTCCGACCGAGAACTCAGTAGTGATAGCGGGCCGCGAGGATCACGATCCCCTTGTCCGTGACCAGATAGACCAGGCGATGCTCGTCGTCGATCCGCCGCGACCAAGCACCTGGCAAGTGGTACTTGAGCGGCTCGGGCTTACCGATTCCGGTGAAGGGGTCGCGTTTGACGTCCTCGATGAGCTTGTTGATCCGAGCGAGCATCTTGCGGTCGTTCTTGAGCCAGGACGTGTAGTCCTCCCAGCCCTGATCTTCGAAGACGAGCCTCACTCAGCACCCTCACCGGCCGCATCCGGCGAGTCGGGGTCGATCAGCTCGCGCTCTGCCACATTGATGTCGGCCAGGGCGTTCTCGTACGCCTTGAGCAACCGGCGGGCGTTCGCCGGCGAGCGCAGCAGGTACGAGCCCTCACGCAACGCCGCATAGTCCTCGGCCGAGACGAGCACGGCATTGCCGTGCTTGGAAACGATCTCGATGGCCTCGTGGTTGTCGTTGACCTTCTTGATCAGCGGAAAGAGAGCCTTGCGGGCTTCGCTCGCAGTTATGGACATGACCTCACCCTTTCCGGCAGTGGTACCGAATAACGTACCACTCTCACTGCTCATGGCCAGAGCAGACGCCCGGCGAAGGAGCAGACATCCCAGCACCGCCCCGGCACGGGTAACAACAAGGGGCCGGCCCCGAAGAGACCGGCCCCTTGCCACCTACGGGCTCGACGAAGCCCTTAGCTGACAGTGGGCAATCAATCACACGTTGAAGCGGAATGTCCGCCGTCCGACCCTGACCTGCGGCGGAGCCGCAATCGAGCCCCTGACCAGGCATTTCACCGTTTGGTTGCGGTGGCCTTCGACGAACTTCTACGAGTGCCCTGCGGACTGTCTGCGGACCGCCGGGCACCCCACAGAGGTGGGGCAGCCTCCATGGCCCGGCATGTTCGGAATCACCTTCTCCGCGAGCTCGATGAGCGCCTCAACCTCCGTCGAGTCGGCCTCGACCTCCTCCGGCGTCACGGCTGGAGCTTCCGAAGACCGGTACTTGACTTCGTTACGCCGGGCTCGCATGCGAGGGAAAGGACGCAGTATGTACCCGAGCTGCGGGTCGAACTGCGCTCACACGGCCTCGTAGACGACGGACGGCAAGGATGACGATCCCCTTTCCGCCCGCCACTGGTCACCCCACGCGGACTGAACGCGGCCCGGCATTCCACACCCCGGCTCCGCGAACGGCGCCGTTCCGTCAGCAGCAGCGTCCGCCCTCACGCGGGTCGCTGTCCCGGCGGTCGGTCCGGTCGTGCTCGAACTCCCGGCGGCTCAGGACCCGCTGGCCGGACGCCCGGGCCCGCTCGACGTAACGGTCGTATGCGTGCTCGCCGTTGAGTTCACCCAGGTACCAGCGGAGCCACGCCGCACCGCGGCGGGCGCGCGCGAGGGCACCGCCCCGTGCCGTGGCGGACGCGACGGCGCCGGGGGCGGTCACCGGGAGCCCGCCGGGGTGCGCACGGCGTCGGCGGTCTCCGCTTCGGGCCGGCCCGGAATCCGGGACTCCACGTACTCGGACTCCGCGAGCGGCAGTGATCCGCCGTTGCGGATCGCCTTGACGGCGGTCCGGGCGCAGGCGAGCACCACGACGATGGTCAGGACCGCGAACACCACCGACAGCGTGCCGGTGACCGTCGAGTTGGTGACGACGGTCGCCATGTCGTCCAGGGACTTGGCCGGGGCCAGGACGGTGCCCTGGTCGAGCGCGTCCTGGTACTTGGCGCGCTGCGCGAAGAAGCCGATCGCCGGGTCGTCGGAGAACACCTTCTGCCAGGAGGCGGTCATGGTGATCGCGAGCGCCCAGGCCAGCGGAACCCCGGTCACCCAGGCCCACTTGAGGCGACCCGACTTGATCAGCAGGGTGGTGGAGATGGCCAGGGCGATGGAGGCGAGCAGCTGGTTGGCGGTGCCGAAGAGCGGGAAGAGCTGGTTGATGCCGCCGAGCGGATCGGTGACACCGACCCAGAGGAAATAACCCCAGGCGAGGACGACCACGGCCGACGTGATCCAGATGCCGGGCCGCCAGTCCTTGTCCCGGAACCGCGGTGCGACGTTGCCGAGCGTGTCCTGGAGCATGAAGCGGCCCACGCGGGTGCCGGCGTCCACCGCGGTGAGGATGAACAGCGCCTCGAACATGATCGCGAAGTGGTACCAGAACGACATCATGCCGGTGCTGCCGAAAGCATCCGCGAGGATCACCGCGATACCGACCGCGAGCGTCGGCGCGCCGCCGGTACGGGAGACGAGCGACTCCTCACCGACCGAGTCCGCCATCTGCTGCAGGTACTCGGGGGTGATGTGGAAGCCGAAGCCGGCGACCGCGTCGGACGCGGACTGCAAGGTGTCGCCGAGGACTCCCGCCGGGGCGTTCATCGCGTAGTACAGGCCCGGGTCGAGAATGCACGCGGCCACCAGAGCCATGATCGCGACGAAGGACTCCATCAGCATCGAGCCGTAGCCGATGAGGGGGACGTGCGACTCCTTCTCGATCATCTTCGGGGTGGTGCCCGAGGAGATCAGCGCGTGGAAGCCGGAGAGGGCGCCACACGCGATGGTGATGAAGGCGAAGGGGAAGAGCCCGCCGGCGAAGACCGGCCCGTTGCCCTCGCGGGCGAAGCTGGAGACAGGGTCGACCGCGAGCTCCGGCATCGCGAACAGGACACCGAGCGCGAGCAGCACGATCACTCCGACCTTCATGAAGGTGGAGAGGTAGTCCCGCGGTGCGAGCAGCAGCCACACGGGCAGGACGGAAGCCACGAAGCCGTAGGCCACCAGGCAGAACGCCAGCGCGGTGGGCGACAGGACGAAGACGTCGGCGAACGAGGACTCCGAGACCCAGTTGCCGCCGAGGATCGCCGCGATCAGCAGGACGAACCCGATCACGCTGACCTCGGTGACCCTGCCCGGCCGCAGATAGCGCAGGTAGCAGCCCATGAACAGGGCGATCGGAATGGTCATCGCGATCGAGAAGGTGCCCCACGCGGACTCGGCGAGTGCGTTGACCACGATCATCGCGAGCACGGCCAGAATGATGATCATGATGGCGAAGACCGAGATCAGGGCCGCGATGCCACCGACGCGACCGATCTCGTCGCGGGCCATCTGCCCGAGCGACTTGCCGTTGCGGCGCATCGAGAAGAACAGGACCACCATGTCCTGGACCGCGCCCGCGAAGATCACACCGACGATGATCCAGATGGTGCCGGGAAGATAGCCCATCTGCGCGGCGAGCACGGGACCGACCAGGGGGCCGGCGCCCGCGATGGCCGCGAAGTGGTGGCCGAAGAGGACGCGCTTGTCCGTCGGGTGATAGTCGACGCCGTCGTTGAACCGCTCGGCGGGGGTGGCGCGCCGGTCGTCGACCTTGAGGACCTTGCGCGCGATGAACCGCGCGTAGAAGCGCTGGGCGATCAGGTACGAGCCGATCGCGGCGGCCACGATCCAGATCGCGGAAACCTTCTCACCACGGGAGAGCGCGAGCACGGACCAGCCCGTTGCGCCGAGCGCGGCGACGGCCGCCCAGATCGCCACTTGGGCGGGGTTGAATCTGCGCACTGTTACGTTCCCTGCTTCTCTCGTAGCCGGTCGGCGGGTTGGTGTCAGGGCAGCGTCCGGCCACGGGTGGAGCCGACGTCGGTCGGACAACACGCGGCCTGCCGAACGGCACGACTGTCGGCATCGGACGCGACACCCAGCCGTATCGCCGCCCACCATCGCGGAATGATGCATTCCGCAACGGAGAACTTAAGCGCGAGTAGTTGCGACGTCAATAATGTACTTGTATCTCACATCTTTCTCCGGCGCGTACCGGACCGCTGTCCGTCCGCCCAGGCGGAGACGAACGGCCCGGCATCAGCCGCCGGCGAGGGCTACGAGCTTGACGAAGACCAGGCCCGGGTCGGCCGTGAGGTCCACGGTCTCGTCGAGGCTCTCCACCTGGCGGTCACCGGCCAGCACGAAGAACCCGTTGACCAGGAAGGCGTGCTCGGCGATCTCCGCCTGGCGCTCCCAGTCGATGCGGCGGGGCTCGCGGAGGCGGTAGCCGTTCAGTTCCGTCTCGGCGTCGTCGGGGCGGACGAGTCCGTCGAAGCGATCGGTCGGGCGGGCGTTGTGCCGGGCGACCTCCTCGCGGACCCGGAGCCTGATCAGCTCCCGTACGGTCATCCGTTCCGGCAGTCCGGCGACCTGCCACTCGGTGACCGGCCTGCCCGCCGCGGTCTCGTCCCGGAACGTCACGGTGGCCATCAGGCGCCTCGCTCGATCTGCCTGCGGATGGACTCGTCGGTGATCGCGGTGTCGGCGGCGAGAAGGAACGCCTTGCTGAGGATCAGCGAGAGGCGGTCGTCCTCGAACGGCAGGAACACCGTGCCGCCTCCCTTGGGGCGTGACGGAACGATGCACAGATAGGCGTCGTCCGGTTCCATGAGGATGTTGGACGAACCGATATGGATCCGGTACGTACGCAGGTCTCCGCGGACGACGAGGAAGCGGCCGTCGAGTGAGCACCGGTCGGCGATCTTCAGGCGCGACAGGATCCGCTCCAGGGCGTCGCGGCGCGCCTCGGCGCTTTCCGTCAGCTCGGCGAAAGAGGCCTGCTCCCAATAGGCGCGCTCGGGGCCCCGGTCGCTCCAGTCGGGATCGGCCGCGATCGAGGTCACGCCCACGAAAAGGTCCACGTCGCGCATCGCCTCGCTGAACACCATCGCCGGCACGTCGGCGAGCGGCGCCTCCCGCCATGCGCCGTCCGTGCGGCGGGAGAAGCGCACCTGATCGGTCGCGGCCAACTCGTGGTCGTGCGTTCCGTCCGCCAGGGAGTGGAAGAAGCGGACCTGCCACTGCCCCGCCGCCAGGGTCCGCACGGCCTCGTCCTCGCTGCCGCCGTCCCAGGGGCCCAGCAGGTCGCTCGACCACCCACGAGACCTGAACAGGGCGAACATCCTGCGGTAGTGGACGAGGTGCGCGGCGAAGCGGTTGGAGTAGACACGGGTCTCCTCCTCGGCCGGGGTGAGGAGGTAGATCTCGCGGAACGCCTGCTTGAACGGCTGCCGGATCCGCCGCTCGATGAGCAGGTCCCGCCAGACCCGCACGGCGTCGGGCTCGGAACGGACCGGGTGCCAGAGCCGTACCGAGGCGTCGTCGGGCGCGACGGGGAGATCCCCGGCCTCGGGGAGCACAGCTCGCCATTCACCGGGGGCGACCTCGATCTCCCAGATCAGTCGCCGTACGACGGACCGCGCGAGCGGATGCCCGGCCAGCTCGGTGCGCCACCACCCGTACGGGTGGACGGCTTCGACAGTGAAACCACCCTCCAACGCACGTGCAAGAGTGGAGAGTTGGACGGCCACTCGCTTGACCAGGTCCCGCAGCTCCTTCACCAGGCCGCCGTGGTCGCGGCGTACGGCGGCCGGGACACCGCGCAGCGGGCGGCCGTCCTTGTGCCAGGTCAGTTCGGCGGTCTCGGCGACCGTGACGACCGCAGTGCAGTCGCCCGCCTCCCTGCGCAGCACACCGTCGGCTTCGAACCCCGACATCGGGAGCCGCAGCGCCACTTCGGCCCGTTCGGCCAGGGCCGCCTCGAGTTTCTTGAGCATCTTGTCGAGCTGCTTGGGCACTCCGGCGTGCCGTACGGCCGTACGCACGGTACGGATCGCGGTCACCAGTTCCGGAGTGGGGAAGTCCTGCCCGGCGCGAACCAGTTCGTACAGCAGCGCCTGCGACGGCAGGGTCCTGGCAGCCGTCGGGGCGAGGGCGATCCGGGGCAGCAACCGGTCGAGCAGCTCCGGCAGCCACGGCTCGTCACGCAGCAGCGCCACCCGCGCGGCGTGCCCGAGCACGACGACCTCCCGGGCCGTGAAGGCCTTGTCCGCCCGGTACGGGATCTCGCCCGCGTGGATCGCGTCGGCGCGGTCCACCGCCGCCGTGAGGGCACGGTGGGCGAACGCGGCGTAGGCCGGTATGCCGGCGATCCGCCGCCACAGGTCCGGGAGCGGCGGCGGCGCGTTGAACGAACCGGCGCGCTCGGTCTCGGCCAGCAGCGCCCGGTCGACCGGGTCGACGTCGAGGCCGGCGAGCACCACGATCTCGTCCACGGCGATGGGGCCCTGGTCCCGGCAGAGGCGCTCCGCGGCACGGCGCAGCACCTTGTCACCGGCGAGCCCCGCCACCGCGAGCAGTGCGTACGGCTGGCGCATGTCACCTTTCTGCACACCGAAGTCGACCAGTGTGCGGGCGAGGTCGGCGAGGTCGGGCAAGGGGCCCGTGCAGCGCACCACGGCGGACGCTCCGAACGCGAGGTCCGCCCCCAGGCGCTCCTTCAGCTGCGCGACGAGCGCCTCGAACATCCGGCGGCACGCCTCGGTCGTGTAGCGCGGCTGCCGCTCCCGGCCCTCGCCCCTGACGGCGGAGCCGATCACCCTGGCCGAGTGGCCGGCGGAGAGGCTCACGGTGTAGGCCGCCGGGAGCAGAGCGCCGAGCTCCTGGTCGGAGATCCGCGGCACATCGCGGTACCTGATGTCGCATGCGCAGTCCGGATCGGTCATCACGTGCAGCAGCTGAGTGGCGAAGTCCATCAGACGCTCCTCCGTACCGGGCACAGGGGCGTCACGCCGGCGGTCGCGGTGCGGGGGTCGGGTGGAAACGGCATGACGCGATCATGGCAGGCCGGACTGACAATCCGATCCGGCGCCTCATGGGCAGCAGTGCCCCTCGGACAGCGGGTCCGGCCGGTGCCGACAACGCCCGACCGCGGGCCGGACGGGCACCGCCATCCTGGCGAAGGAGATCGCCCTCGTCGTCCGCGGCGTCGACCACCGGGCGATCGATCTCGACACGGTCGACCTCGTCCTGATCCTGCCGGCGCTCTGCCTCCCCTGGCGCCCGGTCCGCACGGTCGAGGCGGTTCGTTCGAGGGGGCCTTCCCAGCACCGTCCCAGCACGGGATCCGCAACGGAGTACGAGAAGACTCGGCATCGCCGACGCTGCACAACAGCGCCGACAAGGAGACGAGGTCCGTGGGACTTCTCCGCAACGTCTGCGGCCTGATCCCGCTCACCGACTCCCGTGCTTCGCCTGCCATCCGCCACTCACAGCGGCCAAGCGGTCAGCAGATCGCCGGGGCCGTAGGCGGCATCGAGCCCCGGACAGTCGACTCCGCTGCGGGAGACCGCCACGACGGGAACAGGGGCGTCGGTGAGGGCGGCCCGGTGTCGATGGAGGGCTGCCAGGTCGTGCCGGTCGAAGGGCGACTGCTCCAGCCACTTGACGGAGCCGACGAAGAGCAGCTCCTCGGCGATGGGGGCGCGGTCCGCCCCGACGATGTCGATCTCGACGTCGTTGGTACGGGTCCAGTAGCCGCCCACTGCGGGGGCCGCGGGGAGCTGGTCGTCGGGCAGTATCCGGGCGAGCGCCTCGCGGATGAGCGGCTCGATCGCCCGGCCGCGCCAGCTGGTCCAATTCTCCCGGACCCGCGCCAAGCTCAGATCGCCCCGTCCCCGCTCGATCTCCTCCATTCGGCAAGCGCGAGCACCGCCTCGCAGCCGGCCCGCGCCGCGGCGGCACGCAGCAGCGCGGCGCGCTCGGCGTCCGCACCCTTGAGGCGGCTCCAGGACAGTCCGCGCTGGGTGTACTCGTGGTCGAGCAGGTAGACCAGCCGGTTCGGCGGAGGCAGTTCCCGGCCTCCCCAGCGCGGGAGGGCCGGCTCGGCAAAGTGTTCGGTCAGGCAAACCGCGAGGTCGGCGACCGGGCCGACGTCCCCGGACGCGTCCTCGTCCTCGTCCTCGGCTTCGGCGAGCAGATTGAAGGTGAGGGTCACCCGATAGCCCGACTTCACCGGCTTGACCTCGTGCCGGCAGTCGGCGTAGAAGGCGACGAAGGTCAGCCGCTCCTTCGACGCCTGGTAGACCCTGCTCTCACCGCTGTGCTCCACCACCAGTTCGCCGCCGGTGTGCGCCGAAGGCAGCGACACCACCAGCGTGCCCACCATCGCGTCGTCCTTCTCGGAGTCCTGGTGGGGAAGGAAGAACTGGCCCTTGCCGTAGACGAGGAGCGCGTGCGGCTCGGCCCGCAGCCGGGTCTTCGCCGGCAGCCCGAGCTCGTCACGGAAGTACTCCAGGGCGGCGTCCAGCATCGGCACCCACCCTGTCCCGCCCAGCTCGAACCGGTTTGGAGTGATCTCCCAGGTGTCGCGGACACCGGGGTCGCTCAACGCCTCCTCACCGCGCCCGAACTTCGCCGACCGCGCCACCTCGATCAGCTTCTTCGTACGCGGCGCGCGCAGCGGAAGCGCCACCGGCCCAACGCCCTCCACGTCCAGCCGGAACGCGTCGGCCGGCGCGTTCATCCGGGCGGCGAACGAGCCGCCCGGGTCCGAGCCACCAAGCAGTCGCGCCAGCCGCTCCCGTGCCGAGATCGCCATGCCCCGTCCCCTTTTCACGTCCATGCCCGGCTTCGTGCCACCGGGGACACTCCGGCTTCCCTGACGATCGTCGTGACGGCGGGCACCGCTCCCGCGCGAACGACCGACCGTCGGCACCGTGCTGGTCCTGCTCGATGGCGTGTCTGCGGCTGCTCCCCCTTGAAGCTCGGACCAGGCACATCAGCAATGGCTTTCCGTTACCACCGCATGTGAGACAGGGCCGTTAAATTGACACACCCAGACCCGGCGGTCGAGCGGAAGAGGCTCAGGGGGTCATCCCCCCCACCCCTTCGAAACCCGCCCCACATCGACGCCATATAGGGGTATGGTGTTGGTATGGCTACCAAGAAGGTGACGATCACCCTCGATGAATCCTTGGTCGCGGCCCTGGCGGGCGCCGCCGAGGAAGAAGGCATCCCGCTGTCCCGGCTCGTCGCCGGAGCAGCTGAGCGAGAGTTGCGGCTGCGAGCCGGACGGGCCGTGGTCCAGGAGTGGCAAGCGGAGCACGGAGGCTTCACCCCCGAAGAGCTCGCCGCCGCCCGCTCCGAGATGGCCGACGCCGACGCCGAGTACCTCAGCAGCTCGAGGGCCTCGGCCGCGTGAACATCCCCTACTTGTACGACGCCGGTGCGCTCATCGCCATCGACAACGGTGACCGGCACATGTGGGCCCGCCACCATCTGGCTCTGGAGGACGGCCGGGACATCCACGTCCCCTCTGTCGTCGTGAGCCAAGCGTGGCGGGACGCCCGGCGCCAGGTCCGGCTCGGCAAGTTCCTCGCCGGATGCGATGTCGCGCCCGTGGGTCTGGAGACCGCCAAGGCTGCGGGCATCCTGTGCGGCAAGGCAGGCACTGCCGACGTCGTCGACGCCACCGTCGTCGTCATGGCCGCCACCCTCGGCGCCATCATCTGGACCTCCGACCCGGACGACATCCGCACCCTCATCGACGCCCAGGACATCAAGCCCGCCCCCGTCATCCGCACCGTCTGACCTCCCGTGATCCCCGGCCGACACCCGGCCGGAGGGCCAGCACCAAGTCAGCACACGACCCGGAAACGACCCAAATCCGCAGGAGAAAACAGGAAGGGGCCAGACCCGAAGACCTGGCCCCTGACCTGGGGTTCCCTACCCCGACCAGCCGCTTCCGGCGATCAAGGAATCAGGCGCTACACGTTGAAGCGGAACTCCACCACGTCGCCGTCCTGCATCACGTAGTCCTTGCCCTCCATGCGGGCCCTGCCCTTGGCGCGGGCCTCGGTGACCGAGCCGGTTTCGACGAGGTCGGTGAAGGAGATGACCTCCGCCTTGATGAAGCCCTTCTGGAAGTCGGTGTGGATGACTCCGGCGGCCTCGGGGGCGGTGGCGCCGCGCTTGATGGTCCAGGCGCGGGATTCCTTCGGGCCGGCCGTGAGGTACGTCTGCAGGCCGAGGGTGTTGAAGCCGACGCGGGCGAGGGTGGCGAGGCCGGGCTCCTCGGCGCCCACCGACTCCAGCAGCTCCATCGCGTCCTCCTCGTCCAGCTCGGCGAGGTCCGCCTCCAGCTTGGCGTTGAGGAAGATCGCCTCGGCGGGGGCGACCAGGGCGCGCTGCTCGTTCTTGAAGTCCTCGTCGGTCAGCTCGTCCTCGTCGACGTTGAAGACGTAGAGGAAGGGCTTGGTGGTGAGCAGGTGCAGGTCGTGCAGGAGCTCGTCACGCTCGCTGCCCTGGAGGATGCCGTGCGCGAAGAGCGTGTCGCCCTTCTCCAGGATCTCCTTGGCCTCCTCGACCGCCTTGACCTTGGGCGCGATGTCCTTCTTGATCCGCGACTCCTTCTGCAGGCGCGGCAGGACCTTCTCGATGGTCTGCAGGTCGGCGAGGATCAGCTCGGTGTTGATCGTCTCGATGTCGTCCTTCGGCGAGACCTTGCCGTCGACGTGGACGACGTTCTCGTCCTTGAAGGCGCGGATGACCTGGCAGATCGCGTCGGACTCGCGGATGTTCGCCAGGAACTTGTTGCCGAGCCCCTCGCCCTCGCTGGCGCCGCGCACGATGCCCGCGATGTCGACGAAGTCGACCGTCGCCGGGAGGATCCGCTGGGAGCCGAAGATCTCCGCGAGCTTCGTCAGGCGGGCGTCAGGGACGCCGACCACGCCGACGTTCGGCTCGATGGTGGCGAACGGGTAGTTGGCCGCCAGCACGTCGTTCTTGGTCAGGGCGTTGAACAGGGTCGACTTGCCGACATTCGGCAGGCCGACGATTCCGATCGTGAGCGACACGTTGCGACTTCCCGTACGTGAGGTTGGGGGACGAGGGCCCGCCGACTGTGCTGCGTGGGCCGATCCACCAGTCTACGGCGTGCCCGCCCCCGCCCCGGCGATCCGTCGAACGTCTGGACGGTCTTCGCTTCCCGGCGTGTCTGACGGGCTATTCGGCACATAAACAGACCTAAGTTGGTCCAGTGGAGCAACACAGGACGCGACCCGCCCGGTACGGACCGCGACGCGACAGGCCGCCCCGGCCGCCGCTGCCCCCTCAGGCGGGGCGGGCACCCGGGGGCGGGGTCGCACGGTCCGCCCGGCCCGCCGCCCGCCCGGTACCGGGCCGGCCGGCCCAGGCGCGGCGGCCCGCTCCCCCTGCCGCCCGGCACCTGCCGAACCCCCGGCTCACCGGACTGGGCGGAGGCCTGTTCTGCGGGTTCGTGATGCTGACGCTCGGATTCCTCGTCGCGCTGCTGTTCGGGCCGGTCCAGACCGTGTACGGCGTTCTGTTCCTGCCGGTGTGCGTGCTGACGGCGCTGTGGGTGCGCGAGGAGGACCTGCTCACCGCGCCCGTGATCGTCCCGATCGCCTTCGCCCTGGGGCTGCTTCCCCTGGTCGACGACGGCGGGAGCGGCGGCTGGCTGATGGGCATGGTGACCGGCCTCGCCACCCAGGCCGGCTGGCTGTACGGGGGCACCCTCGTCGCCGGTGCGATCGTGCTCGGCCGGAGGATGCGCATGATCCGCGTGATCAACCGCCGGGCCGCCGCCGCCCGGAGCCGGCTCCGGGCCTGAGCGGCTCCCGGGCCCGGAGCCGGCTCCGGGCCTGGTCCGTCGGGGCCGTCGGGCGTCGCGTCACACGCCCGTGGCCGCCCTCATCGCCGCCCCGACGATGCCCGCGTTGTTCTGCAGCTGCGCCGGGACGATCTCGGCCTTGATGCCGTGGATGTGGTGCAGGAACTTGTCGGACTTGCGGCTGACGCCGCCGCCGATGACGAAAAGCTCCGGCGAGAACAGCATCTCCACATGGGCCAGGTACTTCTGCACCCGGCGCGCCCAGTGCTCCCACGTCAGGTTGTGGTCCTCCTTGGCCTTGCTGGAGGCCCGCTTCTCCGCCTCGTGGCCGTTCAGCTCCAGATGGCCGAGCTCCGTGTTGGGGACGAGGAGGCCGTCCACGAACACGGCGCTGCCGATCCCCGTGCCGAAGGTCAGCAGGACGACCGTGCCCCGGCGGCCCCGGCCGGCGCCGAAGTGCACCTCGGCGATGCCCGCCGCGTCCGCGTCGTTGACCACCGTCACCGGCATGCCGCCGAGGCGGTCGCCGAGCAGCATGCGCGCGTCGGTGTCGATCCAGCTCTTGTCGACGTTGGCCGCCGAACGGACCGTGGTGCCGTCGGTGACCACACCGGGGAAGGTGACCCCGACCGGCCCGGACCAGCCGAAGTGGTCGACGACCTGCTTGACGCCGTCGGCCACCGCGTCCGGCGTCGACGGCTGCGGGGTGAGGACCTTGTGGCGCTCCTGCGCGAGGTCCCCCTTGTCCAGGTCGACCGGGGCACCCTTGATCCCGGAACCACCGATGTCCACACCGAAGATCTGCATGAACCTACGGTATGCCGGACGGCGGACGGTCACCGAACCGGATACCGCCGCCCTCCGGAACCCTCCGGAACCTTCACGGGGTCACCCCGCGGAGTTCGCCCCCGGCCCGTCCGACCCGGTGCCGCCGCGCTCCGCCACCAGCGCCGCCGCCTCCTCGCGCAGGTCGCGGCGCAGCTCCTTCGGCAGCGAGAAGAGGATGGACTCCTCGGCGGCCTTGACGATCTCGACGTCCTCGAAGCCGCGCTGCGCGAGCCATTCCAGGACCTGCTCGACCAGCACCTCCGGCACCGAGGCGCCCGAGGTCAGGCCGACCGTGGAGACGCCCTCCAGCCAGGCCTCGTCGATCTCGTCGGCGAAGTCCACCAGGTACGCCGCGCGGGCGCCGGCGAGCTTGGCGACCTCGACCAGCCGCTTGGAGTTGGAGGAGTTGCGCGAGCCGACCACGATCACCAGGTCCGCCTCGGCGCCCATCTGCTTGACCGCGAGCTGGCGGTTCTGCGTGGCGTAGCAGATGTCGTCGCTGGGCGGGGAGATCAGCTGGGGGAACTTGTCCTTGAGCGCGTCGACGGTCTCCATGGTCTCGTCGACGGAGAGCGTGGTCTGGGAGAGCCAGACGACCTTCGACGGGTCGCGGACCTCGACCTTGGCGACGTCCTCGGGGCCGTCGACGAGCTGGATGTGGTCGGGCGCCTCGCCGGAGGTGCCGATGACCTCCTCGTGGCCCTCGTGCCCGATCAGGAGGATGTCGTAGTCCTCCTTGGCGAACCGGACCGCCTCCTTGTGCACCTTGGTGACCAGCGGGCAGGTCGCGTCGATGGTGGCGAGCCGACCGCGCTCGGCCTCCTCGTG
Source organism: Streptomyces sp. M2CJ-2 (assembly GCF_016757295.1). Classification (NCBI taxonomy): domain Bacteria; kingdom Bacillati; phylum Actinomycetota; class Actinomycetes; order Kitasatosporales; family Streptomycetaceae; genus Streptomyces; species Streptomyces sp. M2CJ-2. The sequence continues at coordinate 74,193 of NZ_JAESIF010000005.1, forward strand.
GACGACGGGGGCCACACCGTGCGCGGAGAACATGACGATGTTGCCCGGGGGGACCTCCTCCGTCTGCTCGACGAAGACGGCGCCCTTCTTCTCCAGGGTCTGCACGACGTACTTGTTGTGCACGATCTCGTGCCGGACGTAGACGGGGGCCCCGTACTGCTCGAGGGCCTTCTCGACGGCGATCACGGCGCGGTCCACGCCCGCGCAGTAGCCCCGGGGGGCGGCGAGCAGGACACGGCGGCCAGGCGAAGCGGTCATGCGTCCCATCGTAAGGGCCACGTCCGGCGGGCCGGTGATCGCGTCCGGGAAGCGGTGCGGGCGGTGGGCTGAAGAGCCTGCGTCGCCGGCGGGTGGGAGGGTCTGCGTTGTCGGTGGCGCGCACTACTCTCGCGGCATGGCTCTCAACACGTCTGCGGAAGCGCCCATCCCGGTCGGTGAGGTGTCGCGGCTCATCGGGGGGTGGATCGACCGGCTCGGCGCGGTGTGGGTGGAGGGGCAGATCACCCAGCTGTCGCGGCGCCCGGGCGCCGGGGTGGTGTTCCTGACGCTGCGGGACGCCTCGCACGACATCTCCGTCGGCGTCACCTGCTACCGGCAGGTGTTCGACGCCGTCGCCGACGTCGTGAGCGAGGGCGCGCGCGTCGTGGTGCACTGCAAGCCCGAGTGGTACGCCCCGCGCGGGCAGTTGTCGCTGCGGGCGGCCGAGATCAGGCCGGTCGGGGTCGGGGAACTGCTCGCCCGGCTGGAGCAGCTGAAGAAGTCCCTCGCACGGGAGGGTCTTTTCGCGCCGGAGCTGAAGAAGCCGCTGCCGTTCCTGCCGCGGCTGATCGGGCTGGTCTGCGGACGCGCCTCGGCCGCCGAGCGGGACGTGCTGGAGAACGCCCGGCGTCGCTGGCCCGCCGTCCGCTTCGAGGTGCGCAACGTCGCCGTGCAGGGGGTGCACGCGGTACCGCAGGTCGTCCAGGCCGTGAAGGAGCTGGACGCGGTCGACGAGGTGGACGTGATCGTCGTCGCGCGGGGCGGGGGCAGCGTGGAGGACCTGCTGCCGTTCTCCGACGAGCAGTTGGTGCGGGCGGTGGCGGCCTGTCGCACGCCGGTCGTCTCCGCGATCGGGCACGAGCCGGACAGCCCGCTCCTGGACCATGTCGCCGACGTGCGGGCCTCCACCCCGACGGACGCCGCCAAGAAGGTCGTCCCGGACGTGGGTGAGGAGTACGAGCGGGTGCGGCTGCTGCGCGACCGCGCGCGGCGCTGCGTCCAGGCGTTCGTCGACCGGGAGGAGCGGGGACTGGCCCATGCCCTGGCCCGGCCGTCGATCGAGGATCCGCACCGGATGGTCGACGCGCGGGCCGAGGAGGTCACGGCACTGCTCGACCGGGCCCGGCGCTCTCTGCGGCACCAGCTGGACCGGACCGCCTCCGAGCTGACGCACACGCACGCACGCGTGGTGGCCCTGTCCCCCGCCGCGACGCTCCGGCGCGGGTACGCCGTGCTGCAGCGGGCCGACGGGCACGCGGTGCGCGACCCGGGCGAGGTGGAGTCCGGCGAGGTGTTGCGGGCACGGGTGTCCGAGGGTGAGTTCACAGTCCGAGTCGATGCGTAGGGTGGGCGGATGACCAGCAAGAAGGACCAGTCGACGGCAGCCTCGGCCGAGGCCGGGGCGCTCGGTTACGAGCAGGCGCGGGACGAGTTGATCGAGGTCGTGCGCCGCCTGGAGACGGGCGGTACGACGCTGGAGGAGTCGCTCGCGCTCTGGGAGCGGGGCGAGGAGCTGGCCAAGGTGTGCCGGCGTCGACTGGACGGGGCGCGGGCCCGACTGGACGCGGCGCTCGCGGAGGAGGCCGAGGGAGAGGGCTCCGGGGACTCCGGGGGCTCCGGGCGGGAAGGCACCGGCTGACCGCGGCCGTGAAGCGGGTCACCGGGTCCACGCTTAATTGAAAGTTGAACTTCATTGGCGTAACGTCGTTCCCGTCAGCCGATACGTGGCACCCCCACGGACTCGGCTCACGAATCCGACGTATATCCCGAGAAGGTTCCCTCATGTCTCTCGTTCTTGACCCCGCCGCCCAGGACCTGCTGTTCCGCGAGGCGCGCACCGCCAACACGTTCACCGACGAGCCGGTGACCGACGAGCAGATTCAGGCGATCTACGACCTGGTCAAGTACGGCCCGACCTCCATGAACCAGTCGCCGCTGCGCGTCACCCTGGTCCGCTCCCCCGAGGCCCGCGAGCGCCTCGTCCAGCACATGGCCGAGGGCAACGCGACCAAGACGGCCGCCGCCCCGCTGGTCGCCATCCTTTCCGCGGACAACGAGTTCCACGAGGAGCTGCCGCAGCTCTTCCCGCACTTCCCCGGGGCCAAGGACATGTTCGCCGGCGACCGCTCGATGCGGGAGGGCCAGGCCTCCCTGAACGCCGCCCTGCAGGCCGCGTACTTCATCGTCGGCGTCCGCGCCGCGGGTCTGGCCGCCGGACCGATGACCGGCTGCGACTTCGAGGGCATCCGCAAGGAGTTCCTCGACGACGACCACACCCCGCTGATGGTCGTCAACATCGGCCGTCCCGGCGAGAACGCCTGGTTCCCGCGCAGCCCGCGCCTGGAGTACGACGCGGTCGTCACCACCGTCTGACCGCGCCTCGCGGCATACGGCAGGACCCCCCGACACGACGTGTCGGGGGGTCCTGCCGTATGCCTTGCCGTCGCGAACCGGTCAGTCGGCGGATTCGGTGCGCAGGGCCTCGGCCATCCGCGTCAGCTGGCCGAAGGAGGCCGTGCCCGTCACCACCGTGGTCGAGCCCTCGGGGCCCTCGTGCACCAGCGCGTCGTAGTCATCGCCCTCGTACCGGGTCCAGGTCCTGCCGTCGATCTGCTGGGTGGTGCCGGTCTTCTCCGCGCCCTGGGTCGCGTCCTCGATGAAGACCACCGGCTTCTCGGTGGACTGCTCGACCGCCACGTACTGCCCGTCGGGGGCCCGGTAGCCGAGGTGCCAGGACTCGAAGTCCTCCCTCCGGAAGCGGACGGAGGTGGGCTTCCACTCCTCGGGCAGCCCCTCGGGCGCGGCCACCGCGTAGGAGGCGGCGCGGCGTGCGGTCGACAGGTCGACCCGGTAGTCCACCCGCTTGAGATCGGGCTCCGACTCGTCGTGCGGGCTGAACAGCCAGATCACTCCCGCGGCGAGCAAGATGAGGCCCAGGGAGAGAACCATGTCCCGGGCCGATTTCTGCGTGCTGTTCGTTCCTGCCACGCCCCTATCGTCGCAGGTGCCCGTCGCGCTCATCCGTGGGGTCCCCTGCTCATTTTGTCATCCCGGCGATAGAGTCGACCCCACACCCTCATCCGGCCGTCGTCGTACAGAAAGGTGCGCTCCGATGACCGAGCACCATCAATTGCCGTCCGAGCTCGATGTGCCCTCCGAAGCTCCCGACCGCAACCTCGCCCTGGAGCTCGTCCGGGTCACCGAGGCAGCGGCGATGGCCGCGGGGCGCTGGGTCGGGCGGGGCGACAAGAACGGCGCCGACGGCGCCGCGGTACGTGCCATGCGCACCCTCGTCTCCACCGTCTCGATGAACGGTGTCGTCGTCATCGGCGAGGGCGAGAAGGACGAGGCCCCGATGCTCTTCAACGGGGAGCGCGTGGGCGACGGGACGGGACCCGAGTGCGACATCGCCGTCGACCCGATCGACGGCACCACGCTGACCGCGAAGGGCATGACCAACGCGATCGCCGTGCTCGCCGCCGCCGAACGCGGCTCGATGTTCGACCCGTCCGCGGTGTTCTACATGGACAAGCTGGTCACCGGACCCGAGGCGGCCGACTTCGTCGACATCGACGCGCCGGTGTCCGTGAACATCCGCCGGGTCGCCAAGGCGAAGCGGGTCACGCCCGAGGACGTCACCGTGGTGATCCTCGACCGGCCGCGGCACGACGGCATCATCAAGGAGATCCGGGAGACCGGGGCGCGCATCAAGCTGATCTCCGACGGCGACGTGGCCGGCTCGATCCTCGCCCTGCGCGAGGGCACCGGCATCGACCTGCTGCTCGGCATCGGCGGCACCCCCGAGGGCATCATCTCGGCCTGTGCCGTGAAGTGCCTCGGCGGCACCCTCCAGGGCAAGCTGTGGCCGCAGGACGACGCGGAGCGGCAGCGCGCGATCGACGCGGGGCACGACCTCGACCGGGTGCTGACCGACGCCGACCTGGTCACCGGGGAGAACGTCTTCTTCGTGGCCACCGGCATCACCGACGGCGAACTGCTGCGCGGGGTGCGCTACCGCCCCGAGACCGCCACGACCGACTCCATCGTGATGCGCTCCAAGTCCGGCACGGTCCGCCGGATCGACTCCGAGCACCGGCTGAGCAAGCTGCGCGCCTACAGCGCGGTGGATTTCGACCGGGCGAGGTAGCTCCGCGGGGTTCGCCAGGGATTGTGCCGGGGGGCCCACGGGTGTGCGGTCCGTGGATCCCCCGGTCCCGTGGGTCTCGTCGAACGGTACGGCTTTGACGGGGGCCGGGCTCGCGGTTCCCCGCGCCCCCTGCTGAGGCACCCCGGGGCGGAAGCGCACTCCGCGCCCCTCGAGGGGCACACCGGCAGGGAGCCCCCCGGTGCGGCGGGGTGCCCTGCCGGTGCGTGCCTCAGCCGGCCGCCGCTATGGATCCCGTCGTGCGCGCCGCCTTCTGCAGTTCCAGGTCGCGGCGGCGGCGCCGGGCCAGGACCACCCGGCGCTCGGCGGCGGTCAGACCGCCCCAGACGCCGTAGGGCTCGGGCTGGAGCAGGGCGTGCTCCCGGCACTCGACCATCACCGGACAACGGCCACAGACCCGCTTGGCGGCCTCCTCCCGGGAGAGCCGGGCGGCCGTGGGTTCCTTCGAGGGGGCGAAGAACAGTCCTGCCTCGTCACGCCGGCACACCGCCTCGGTGTGCCAGGGCGCGTCCTGGCCCCTGTCTCGCGTCGGCACCCGCTGGGTCGGAACGGCAGCTACCTGCAGGGACGAATGCGGCGGTTGCGGCACGGGTCTACTCCTGACGACGGCTTCGCGAGCGAGAGACGATGCAGCAAGGCCTACCCGCTGTGCGCACGCCTATGCACTGAGTTCCGAACCGCCTCTCCCGGCACCGGGATTCGGCACGGACCGCCTCCGCGCCCCGCGGACGCCGCGCCTCCGTCCACCCCGCCGTACGGGCGACCGGAGCGTCAGGACGTCAGCGGTCCGGACCCTTGCGCTTGTCCACCGAGCGCTGCACCCGGTCGAGGATGTCCGCCACCAGCTTGCCCCGCTTGGGTTGCGCCTCGACATTGCCCAGCACCGCCCAGCCGTCCACGTAGACCACCGGGGCCTCGGGGTCCTCCGCGTCCAGCGAGGCGATCTCGAAGTTGCCGAGCACGCCACCGCCCATGCCGCGCAGCGACACGTTCTGCGGGACGCGGATCTCGACGTTGCCGAAGACCGAGAAGGTCTTGATCACGACCTGCTGGTGGTCGAAGAGCGCCTCGCTGAGGTCTATCTCGACGTTGCCGAAGATCGCGTACACGTGGATGCGGCGACCGGCCCGCCAGCGGCCCTTGCGGGTGGCGGAACTGAAGATCGCCACCACGTTCTCGTCGGGGTCCACCGGGATGGCGCCGGCGGTGGGGCGGCTCGGCGCCGAGGCGTGGACCGCGCGCCCCTGATGGGCGGCCGGCAGGTCCCGGACGAACACCTCGAGCTCTCCGGCCGTCTTGGCGGCCAGCACGCCCTCGATACGCTCCGCGTGCTCGTCGGCGGTCAGCCGGCCCTCCGCGAGGGCCTCGCGCAGGAGGTCGACGATGCGGTCACGGTCCGCGTCCGAGACGCGCAGGTCGGCGGCCGGCGCGGCGCCGCCCCGGGGCTGGGCGTGCTTCTGAAGGTCCACGACAGCAGCGTACCCAAACGCGATAGATCGCGACCAGCCCCTGTCGCGAACTGCTCGTGAACGAGTCCGGAACCCGTCGGAAACCCGCCCCGCGACCCCGCGACCCCTGTGAGAACCCGTCCGCGAACCCGCCGGGACCTTCGGAAACCACTGAGGACAACCTCACAGGCCCACCCGCGGCGGCAGGCCATACGCTGGTGAGCGCCCGCCGACGGAGGCGGGCGGCCGTCTGTCGAGTGAGGAATGGGCGAGATGCCTGAGTTCGAGTACGCCGATCTGCTCCCCATGGGAGAGGACACCACCCCCTACCGGCTGGTGACCTCCGAAGGTGTCTCCACCTTCGAGGCCGACGGACGGACCTTCCTCAAGGTGGAGCCCGAGGCGCTGCGCAAGCTCGCCGAAGAGGCCGTCCGCGACATCCAGCACTACCTGCGCCCCGCGCACCTCACCCAGCTGCGCCGCATCATCGACGACCCCGAGGCCTCGTCCAACGACAAGTTCGTCGCCCTGGACCTGCTGAAGAACGCCAACATCGCGGCGGCCGGCGTGCTCCCCATGTGCCAGGACACCGGCACCGCGATCGTCATGGGCAAGCGCGGCCAGAACGTCCTCACCGAGGGCGGCGACGAGGAGGCCCTGTCCCGGGGCATCTACGACGCCTACCAGAAGCTCAACCTGCGCTACTCCCAGATGGCGCCGCTGACCATGTGGGAGGAGAAGAACACCGGCTCCAACCTTCCCGCCCAGATCGAGCTCTACGCCACCGACGGCGACGCCTACAAGTTCCTGTTCATGGCCAAGGGCGGCGGCTCGGCCAACAAGAGCTTCCTCTACCAGGAGACCAAGGCCGTCCTGAACGAGGCCTCCATGATGAAGTTCCTGGAGGAGAAGATCCGTTCGCTCGGCACGGCCGCCTGCCCGCCGTACCACCTGGCGATCGTCGTCGGCGGCACGTCCGCCGAGTACGCGCTGAAGACCGCGAAGTACGCCTCCGCGCACTACCTCGACGAGATCCCCACCGAGGGCTCCCCGCTGGGCCACGGCTTCCGGGACAAGGAGCTGGAGGAGAAGGTCTTCGAGCTGACGCAGAAGATCGGCATCGGCGCGCAGTTCGGCGGCAAGTACTTCTGCCACGACGTCCGCGTGGTCCGCCTGCCGCGGCACGGCGCGTCCTGCCCGGTCGCCATCGCCGTCTCCTGCTCCGCCGACCGCCAGGCCGTCGCGAAGATCACCGCCGAGGGCGTCTTCCTGGAGCAGCTGGAGAAGGACCCCGCGCGGTTCCTGCCCGAGACCACGGACGAGCAGCTGGAGTCGGACGCAAGCAACTCGGACGTCGTCGAGGTCGACCTGAACCAGCCGATGGACGCCATCCTGGCGGAGCTCACCAAGTACCCGGTCAAGACCCGGCTCTCGCTCACCGGCCCGCTGGTGGTGGCCCGCGACATCGCGCACGCCAAGATCAAGGAGCGGCTGGACGCGGGCGAGGGGATGCCGCAGTACCTCAAGGACCACCCGGTGTACTACGCCGGTCCGGCCAAGACACCCGAGGGCTACGCGTCCGGCTCCTTCGGCCCGACGACGGCCGGCCGCATGGACTCCTACGTCGAGCAGTTCCAGGCGGCCGGCGGCTCCAAGGTGATGCTGGCCAAGGGCAACCGCAGCAAGCAGGTCACCGACGCGTGCGCGGCGCACGGCGGCTTCTACCTCGGCTCGATCGGCGGCCCGGCCGCCCGGCTCGCCCAGGACTGCATCAAGAAGGTCGAGGTCCTGGAGTACGAGGAGCTCGGCATGGAGGCGGTCTGGAAGATCGAGGTCGAGGACTTCCCGGCGTTCGTGGTCGTCGACGACAAGGGCAACGACTTCTTCCAGGACCCGGCGCCGGCCCCGACCTTCACGACGATCCCGGTGCGGGGGCCCGGGCTGGCGTAGTGCCCCGGGGGCGGCGGTCGAGCGCTTCGGCTCCCGCCGCCCCTTCCCGTCTCCGGGGCCGCGCCCCGGTCCCTCTCCGGCCCCCGAGCGGGTCCCGCCCCCGAACGCCGGACGGGCCGGGGGGCGGCCCGTCGCCCGCAGTTCACCCTCGACCGGCCGGGACGGCTCGACACCGACCGAGCCTTCACGGCGGACCCCGGCCCCGGAAGTGCCCGTGAGGGCTGCCGCGGGGTTCCGCATGCCCGGATAGCGGGCGCCGTGTTCCTTTTTTGGACAACCTGCCCGCGCGGGCCCCCTTTCCGTTGACTCCGTCAACCTCCGCTGTGAGCCTTCTCGCCAATCTGACATGCCCATGCAATGTCGGACTCCGTGTGGCCGCCCCACGGCCACCTCCCGAAGGAGACAGTGTGAGACGACGATTCGCCGTGGCGAGCTTCTCCCTCGCCGTCGTGCTCGGCTGCGGAACACTCCCCGCCGCGGCCGCCGCTCCCGCGGACACGAGCCCCGCCGCCCCCGCCGTGGACGCGCTCGCCGCGCCCGACGTCGACGTGACGAAGGTGCAGGCCCACCTGAGCGAGCTCAGCGCCATCGCCGGCCGCAACGGCGGCAACCGCCGCTCCACCACCCAGGGGTACCGCGACTCCGTCGCCTACGTGAAGGGCAGACTGCAGGCGGCCGGTTACACCGTCACCGAGCAGCCCTGCACCTCCGGCTGCACCAGCGGAGCGGGGCCCAACCTGATCGCCGAGTGGCCGCGGGGCGACGCGAACAACGTCTACCTGTTCGGCGCCCACCTCGACGGCGTCTCGGCGGGCCCCGGCATGAACGACAACGGTTCCGGCTCGGCCGCACTCCTGGAGAACGCCCTGACCCTGGCCCAGCAGAACCCGACCATGCGCAACCGGGTCCGCTTCGCCTGGTGGACCGACGAGGAGCAGGGCCTCAACGGCTCGAAGTTCTACGTCCGTTCGCTGTCCTCCACCCAGCGCTCCCAGATCCGGGCGTACTACAACTTCGACATGGTCGCCTCGACCAACGGCGGCTACTTCATCAACCACATCACCTCGTCGGCCGCCGCGCCGATGAAGGCGTACTGGGACTCGCTGGGCCTGCGGCCCGAGGAGAACACCGAGGGCGCGGGGCGCAGCGACGACTACCCCTTCGAGCAGGCCGGCATCCCCACCTCCGGCTACGCGATGGGCGCCAGTGCCCGCAAGACGTCCGCACAGGCCGCCAAATGGGGCGGCACGGCCGGTTCCGCCTACGACCCCTGCTACCACCGGTCCTGCGACACCCTCACCAACATCAACACCACCGGCCTGAACCGCGCGGCCGACGGCATCGCCCACACCCTCTGGCAGCAGGCCGTCTCCTGACGCCGGCCCCCACGCGGTACTCCGCCCCGCCGCCCCCTCGCGGCGGGGCGGAGTCCGTTCCGGGTACCCACGCGCGATGCTGGCAAGGGGCCGGCGGGAATACCCCCGGCCCGCACCACTGCTGTGACCTTCGGAGGTACGACGATGACGACCACGGACGACGACCGGCGCTACCGCATCGAGCACGACTCCATGGGGGAGGTGAAGGTACCGGCCGACGCCAAGTGGCGGGCGCAGACGCAGCGGGCCGTGGAGAACTTCCCCGTCTCCGGGCAGCGCATCGAACGCGCCCACATCGAGGCCCTCGCCCGGATCAAGGGCGCCGCCGCGAAGGTGAACGCGGACCTCGGGGTGCTGGACGAGGACATCGCCGAGGCGATCGGCGCGGCGGCCGGGGAGGTCGCCGAGGGCACCTGGGACGAGCACTTCCCGGTCGACGTGTTCCAGACGGGCTCGGGCACCTCGTCCAACATGAACACCAACGAGGTCATCGCCACCCTGGCGACCGAGCGGCTCGGGCGGGCCGTGCACCCCAACGACCACGTCAACGCCTCCCAGTCGTCCAACGACGTCTTCCCGTCCTCGATCCACATCGCCGCCACCGCCGCCGTCGTCCGGGACCTCGTGCCGGCCCTGGAGCACCTCGCGGCCTCGCTGGAGCGCAAGGCCGAGGAGTTCGCCGACGTGGTGAAGTCCGGGCGGACGCACCTCATGGACGCCACGCCCGTGACCCTGGGTCAGGAGTTCGGCGGGTACGCCGCCCAGGTGCGGTACGGGGTGGAGCGGCTGCACGCCTCCCTGCCCCGGCTGGCCGAACTGCCCCTGGGCGGGACCGCCGTCGGCACCGGCATCAACACCCCGCCCGGCTTCTCGGCCGCCGTCATCGAGGAGGTCGCCCGGGCCACCGGGCTGCCGCTGACCGAGGCCCGCGACCACTTCGAGGCGCAGGGCGCCCGGGACGGGATCGTGGAGACCAGCGGTCAGCTGCGCACGATCGCCGTCGGGCTGACGAAGATCACCAACGATCTGCGCTGGATGGCCTCCGGTCCTCGCACCGGCCTCGCCGAGATCACCCTGCCCGACCTGCAGCCCGGCTCCTCGATCATGCCCGGCAAGGTCAACCCGGTCGTCCCGGAGGCCGTCCTCATGGTCTGCGCGCAGGTCATGGGCAACGACGCGGCGGTCGCCACCGCGGGCGCCTCCGGCAACTTCGAACTCAACGTGATGCTGCCGGTCATCGCGAAGAACACCCTGGAGTCGATCCGACTGCTCGCCAACGCCTCCCGGCTGCTCGCGGACCGTACCGTCGACGGGATCGTCGCCGACCGCGAGCGGGCCCGCGAGTACGCCGAGTCCTCCCCCTCCGTGGTCACCCCGCTCAACAGGTACATCGGCTACGAGGAAGCCGCGAAGGTCGCCAAGAAGGCGCTGGCGGAGCGGAGGACCATCCGCCAGGTGGTCCTGGAGAGCGGGTACGTCGAGCGCGGCGACCTCACCCTGGAGCAGCTCGACGAGGCCCTGGACGTCCTGCGGATGACCCGCCCCTGAACCCGTGCGGCTCGGACGTGTGTCCCCGTCATGTCCCTGCTCTGCCGCATGGGTGAACCGTGACGGGGCCGCAGCACCGGGTGCCGTGGGCACCTAATATCTGCCCTTGACATCTCTCCCGGCCGGAGCAGGGAGATTCAGCCCTCGCGGGTTGAGCTTTCTGCTTCATCGACAGCAGCCGACCCGAACAAACGGCAGGGGCTGGTGTACCAGCCATCGGACTTACGCCAGCTCCACAGACCTGACATCCCGCCGGCCCGGCGGTAGACCCGACTGACTTGGTTCTCGCCAACCGGGCGAAGCCGACCCTACCACCCAATTCACCCAACTCCCGCTGCACGGCGGGGGTATCCACGGAGGGACCTGATGACAGAGGGCGGAGCGGCAGGACGCGGGAAAGCGGGCGGCCCACGGCACGGGGACGGGGCGGCGGACGCCGCGGCGAGCACCCTGAAGGGCTTCGGCGGTCCCGGGGGCCACTGGGCGCCCGGGACGCAGGTGCTGTGGCGTTACCGGGAGAACGGCGGCGCGCACATTCACATCGCGCGCCCCGTCACGGTCGTACGCGACGATCCCGAACTGCTCGCCGTGTGGATGGCGCCCGGCACCGAGTGTGTGAAGCCGGCACTCGCCGACGGAACGCCCGTGCACCAGGAACCGCTCCCCACCCGGTACACCAAGCCCCGTACGGTGCGGCACGACCGCTGGTCCGGGACCGGTGTGCTGAAGCTGGCCCGGCCCGGCGACCCCTGGTCGGTGTGGCTGTTCTGGGATGCGGGCTGGCGGTTCAAGAACTGGTACGTGAACCTGGAGGAGCCGCTGACCCGCTGGGCGTGCGGGGTGGACTCCGAGGACCACTTCCTGGACATCTCCGTGCACCCCGACCGCAGTTGGCACTGGCGGGACGAGGACGAGTTCGCACAGGCCCAGCGGGACGGGCTCGTGGACGCCGCCCTGGCCCAAAGGGTGCGCAAGGCCGGCCGGGACGCGGTGGGCGTGATCGCCCGGTGGGGTGCGCCGTTCTCGGACGGCTGGCAGAACTGGCGCCCGGACCCGGCCTGGACGGTACCGTCACTGCCGCCGGACTGGGACCGCACTCCCGTGCATCTGTCCTCATGAGACTCTTGATGCACCCCGGGGCAAGAAACGTAGGATCGTCCTCCGCAAGGCACGAAGCGGTAGCAACTTCCGTAACGCGCGCTGGGCTTGACCGGACGTCACCGAGGGGCGGCAGGACGTGAGCAAGGGGTACGGCACCACCGGTGCGGGCCGAGGACGGTCGGCAGGCGACACAGGAACAACCTCTGACCACGCGGGAATTCCGTTCCGGGGACACATGATCCGGGTATCGGAGTTCCGGCGGGACGTACCGCGCGCACGGCGTACGCCCCTGCCCCCACACTCACGGGGCGGGCGGGAACACGAGTACTGCAAGTACCACGGGCACCACGGGTACTGCGAGTGCTACGAGTACGGCAAGGACAGGGACATGGCCCCGGACGGATGGACTCGACACGCGTGACGGAGCAGCCGACCTCCTACGAGCGCCCGGAACCGGGCGTCACCCCCGCGGATGCCCGCGGGGCGCTCCTGCCCGCCTCGACACCGGCTCACGGGCCGGGCGTGACATCGTCGTCGGCACCGCCCTCCGCATCGTCGTCGGCGTCGGCGGCGGGCCCGGCGGGCGGACCTGGCGCCGAGCACACCCAGCCGGGCGCCGGGCAGGACGCCGAACCGGACGCGCACCGGCCCCGGCCCGCGCCCGAGGGCATCCCGCTCCAGCCGGCCGGAGAGCCCGGGGCACAGAGCCACAAGCCCGACGCGCCGGACGGCCCGGCATCGGACGGCCCGGCCCGGAACCTCCCGTCGCAGGACCGCTCCGCGCGGCTTCCCGACGGCCTGGAGCGCCGCACCGGGCAGGTGACGGCGCCCGGGCGGCCCACTCCGATGCGACGGGACGGGGACCGGCTGAGGTTCGTCGGCGCCGCGACCCGGCGGATCGCCCGCGGTATCGATCTCGAAGAGATCGTCATGGGGCTGTGCCGGGCCACCGTGCCCACCTTCGCCGACACGATCCTGGTCTACCTGCGCGAGCCGCTGCCGGTCGGCGACGAGCGGCCCACCGGTCCGCTGGTGCTGCGGCTGCGTCGCAGCGACCGGATCCCGGCCGCCCGCGACACCGAGAACGGGTTCGTGCCGGCCCTCCCACCCGAGCCGTCCGCACTGGACTCGGTCGGCGCGGAGCGGTGCACGGTGCGGCCCGGCAGCGCGCTCGCCGAAGTGCTGCGTGGCGTACGGCCGGTGTTCACGGACGCGCCCGCCGCCCGGGCCGCGCTGCCCGAACTCCTCGGAGAGGAGGGCGGGTCGGCCGTGCCCGACGGGCAGCGGGCGATCCTCGCGCCGCTGCGCGGCCGGCGCCGGGTCATCGGCGCGGCCCTGTTCCTGCGCGGCCCCGAGCGCACCGCCTTCGAGGCCGACGACCTGCTGGTCGCCGCCCAACTCGCCACGCACAGCGCCCTCGGCATCGACAAGGCGGTGCTGTACGGGCGGGAGGCGTACATCGCCGACGAGCTGCAGCGCACCATGCTGCCGGAGAACCTGCCGCGCTGCACCGGTGTGCGGCTGGCCTCCCGTTATCTGCCGGCCGCGGAGACCGCGCGGGTGGGCGGTGACTGGTACGACGCCATCCCGCTGCCCGGCAGCAGGGTCGCGCTGGTGGTCGGCGACGTCATGGGGCACTCCATGACCTCCGCCGCGATCATGGGCCAACTGCGCACCACCGCCCAGACCCTGGCCGGGCTCGACCTGCCCCCGCAGGAGGTGCTGCACCACCTGGACGAGCAGGCGCAGCGGCTCGGCGCGGACCGCATGGCCACCTGTCTGTACGCGGTGTACGACCCGGTCGCGCACCGCATCACCATCGCCAACGCCGGTCATCCGCCGCCCATTCTGCTGCCCCTGGGCGGCCGGGCCGAGGTGCTGCGGGTGCCCGCGGGCGCCCCGATCGGGGTCGGCGGCGTGGACTTCGAGGCCGTGGAGCTGGAGGCGCCCGCCGGGGCGACGTTGCTGCTCTACACCGACGGGCTGGTCGAGTCCCGGCTGCGGGACGTGTGGACCGGCATCGACCAGTTGCGCGACAAGCTCGCCGCGACCGCGCAGTTGACCGGCCCGGATCATCCGCCGCCGCTGGAGGCGCTGTGCGACGAGGTGCTCGACATGCTCGGTCCGGGCGACCGGGACGACGACATCGCGCTGCTCGCCGCCCGCTTCGACGGGATCGCGCCGAGCGATGTGGCGTACTGGTTCCTGGAGCCGGAGGACGCTGCTCCCGGCCGGGCCCGCCGGCTGGCCCGCAAGGCGCTGTCCCGGTGGGGCCTGGAGGAGCTGACCGATTCGGTGGAGCTGCTGGTCAGCGAGGTGGTGACCAACGCGGTGCGGTACGCCTCCCGGCCGGTCACGCTGCGGCTGCTGCGCACCGACGTACTGCGCTGCGAGGTCGGTGACGACGTGCCGCAGCTGCCCCGGCTCCGGCAGGCGCGCGCCACGGACGAGGGCGGACGCGGCCTGTACCTGGTGAACCGGCTGGCCCGGCGCTGGGGCGCGACCCGGCTGAGCACGGGCAAGGTGGTGTGGTTCGAGCTGAACCACGGCAACTGAGCACAGCGGCTGAAGCACGGCGGCCGTACGGCCCGAAGAGGGGTGGGGCGCCCGGTGTCGTCACCGGGCGCCCCACCCCTCTTCGTCGCCCCGCCTACTCCTCCGCGCGGTCCGTCGGCTTGTCCGGGTCCTCCGGGACCTCGATCGTCGGCGGGGTGAAGGGCGGAGACGTCGGCGGCGTGGTTGTCGCCTCCTCGGTCGGGGGTTCGGTGGTGGGCGCCTCGGTCGTCGGCTCCTCGGTCGGGGGTTCGGTGGTGGGCGCCTCGGTCGTCGGCTCCTCGGTCGGCGAGTCCGACGGCGTCGGGGTGGAGGACGACGGCGACGGGGGCGGCTTGACGGCCGCGCCCTGGCTGGTCTCCAGGTCGAACCTGCTGGTCTTCTCCATCACGCCGAAGGTGTACGCGGACCAGATCTGCGCCGGGAAACCACCGCCGTTGACCCGGTCCTGGCCGCCCGCGCCGTACATCTCGACCTGCGGGTGCGGGGGCTTGTCGTCCTCGCCGAACAGACCGACCGCGGTGACCAGGTCGGGGGTGTAGCCGGCGAACCACGCCGACTTGTTGTTGTCGGAGGTGCCGGTCTTGCCGGCGACCTGCTGGCCGCCGCGCAGCGGATGGTCCCGGACGGCCGCGCGGGCCGTGCCGTCGTCGACCACGCCGGTCAGGACCGAGGTCACGGTGTCGGCGGCCTCGCGGCTGATGACCTGCTCGCCGACCGCGTCCGGGGCGGTGACGGTGCGGTCGAGGTGCTCCGCCGACTTGAGGATCGTCGGGGTGGTCTTCTTGCCGTGGTTGTCGAGGGTGGCGTAGACGCCGGCCATGTCCAGCGGGCTCGCGCCCATCGAGCCCAGGGTCTGGGCGGGCACCGCCTCCAGCTTCTCGACGTCCATGCCGAGCTTGCCGGCGGTCTCCATCACCTTCTCCATCCCGACGTCGACGCCCATCTGCGCGAAGACGGAGTTGACGGACTTGTTCATGCCCGTCTGGACGGTGATGTCTCCGTAGTCGACGTCGCCCTGGTTCTCCGGGGTGAACCCGACCTTCCTGCCGTTCTCCTCGACGGGGCGCTTGCTGGTGCCGTCGTAGACGGTGTTGGCCGTGATCGGCTCGCCGTCCTGGGTCTCGGCCTGCTCCTCGATCGCGGCGGCGAGGATCACCGGCTTGAAGGTGGAGGCGGGCTGGTAGTCGGGGCGGGTGGCGTTGTTCATGTAGTGCTTGAGGTAGTCCACGCCGCCGTACATCGCCACGACCGCGCCCGTCTTCGCGTCCACGGACACGGCTCCGGCCTGGACGTCGGCGTCGACCTTGCGTTCCTTCGGGTCCAGCTTGTCGGTCAGCTGGGTCTTGACCGCCTTCTCCAGCGCCGCCTGCTTCTTCTGGTCGATGTTGAGCGTGATGGTCCAGCCGCCGAGGTCCACCAGGGCGTCGGCCTGCTTGGCGTCCTCGACGGCGCCCTCGGCGACCAGCTGCCTCTTCAGGGCGCTGTTGGCCGCGTTCACCAGGTAGCCGGTCTGGCCCGCCATGCCCGGGTTGCCCTTGGGGTCCTCCGGCACCGGGAACTCCATGCCGGACCGCTCGGAGCCGTCCAGCCAGCCCTCCTCAACCATGTTGTCCAGCACGTAGTTCCAGCGGTTCTTGACCAGCTTCTTGCCGGTCTCCGAGGCGACCGCCCAGTCGTACTGGCTCGGTGCCTGGAGGAGCGCGGCGAGGTAGGCGCCCTGCTCGACCTCGAGGTCCTCGCTGTCGACGCCGTAGTAGGCCTGCGCGGCAGCCTGGACACCGTAGGCTCCGCGGCCGTAGTAGCTGGTGTTCATGTAGCCGGCGAGGATGTAGTCCTTGGACTTCTCCTGGTCCAGCTTCAGGGAGATGACGAGTTCCTTGAGCTTGCGGGAGACCGTCTGGTCCTGGGTCAGGTAGTAGTTCTTCACGTACTGCTGGGTGATCGTCGAACCGCCCTGCGCGCCCTTGCCGGAGACGGTGTTGAGCAGGCCGCGCGCGGTGCCCTTGAGGTCGACGCCGGCGTCCTTGTAGAACGTCTTGTTCTCGGCGGCGACGAAGGCCCGCTGGACCTCCTTGGGAACCTGCGCCAGCTCGACGACCTCACGGTTGACCTTGCCGTCGCGGGCCATGATCGAGCCGTCGCTGTACTTGTAGACGTTGCTCTGCTCCTGGGCGTCGGCGTTCCCCTCGGGGATGTCGATCACCATGTACAGCACGATGAAGGCGCCCATGCCGAGCAGGCAGAACCCGAAGAACGTGCCGAGGATCTTCTTCCAGGTGAACAGGCGGCGTATCCGGCCCTGCCCCCGCCCGTCCGGCGAACGGCCCCCGGATGCCGCACGGTGCCCCCCGCGCTGTCGTGCGCGTCGTTCTTCCGCTCGTCCCATGGGTCCGCTCTGCTCCGCTTCGTTCATGTGTGCGCGACTGCCACACGGGTTCGCCACTCGGGTCGACTCCGCAAGCTAACACCGAGAGGTATGACAAACGGCTGCCGATCAGGTCTTTACGGACGTGACAATCAGCACCCGCCCCACTGGAACCGACGTGCGAAGGGTGGTCAAGGTTGCCGTAACCCGCTAAAGTGATATCACTTAGATAGGCAGGCGCTAGCGGCACGAGCACCGTGCGGCGGGCGCCCCGAAAGGCGGGGGATCACCCATGTCCACACATGACGCGCAGGTCACGGCCGTGGTGCCGGAGATGCCCGCACCGCGCGTACGGGAGAAGGCTGCGCACAGCATCGGCGGCGGGCTGGCCCTGGTCCTCGGACTGGCCGGGCTGCTGCTCGGCGTCGGACTGGCCATCAGCTCCGCGGCGGTCACCGGGGGCGGGCTGAAGGCCCTGCTGATCATCAGCGGCATCCTGATCGCGATAGCCGCGTTCCTCGCGATGTGCGGGCTGAACATGGTGGCGCCGGGCGAGGCCCGCGTGGTCCAGCTCTTCGGGCGGTACCGGGGCACGATCCGGCAGGACGGCCTGCGCTGGGTGAACCCCTTCACCTCGCGCACCAAGATCTCGACCCGGGTACGCAACCACGAGACCGCCGTCCTCAAGGTGAACGACGCCTACGGCAACCCCATCGAGCTCGCCTCGGTCGTGGTGTGGCGGGTGGAGGACACCGCGCAGGCCACCTTCGAGGTGGACGACTACGTCGAGTTCGTCTCCACCCAGACCGAGGCCGCCGTCCGGCACATCGCCATCGAGTACCCCTACGACGCCCACGAGGAGGGCGGCCTCTCACTGCGCGGCAACGCCGAGGAGATCACCGAGAAGCTCGCGGTCGAGCTGCGCGCCCGGGTGGAGGCGGCCGGCGTCGAGATCATCGAGTCCCGCTTCACCCACCTCGCCTACGCGCCCGAGATCGCCTCGGCGATGCTCCAGCGGCAGCAGGCGGGCGCGGTCGTGGCGGCCCGGCAGCTGATCGTGGAGGGCGCCGTGGGCATGGTCGAGACGGCCTTGGCCCGGATCACCGAGCACGACATCGTGGAACTGGACCCCGAGCGCAAGGCCGCGATGGTGTCCAGCCTGATGGTGGTGCTCTGCGGCGACCGCGCCGCGCAGCCGGTCCTCAACACGGGGTCCCTCTACCAGTGACCGCCCCCTCCGACCCCTCCGAGGGCAAGGCCCCTCGGCGCAGGCCGCAGCAGCGCAAGCAGGTGCTGCTGCGGCTGGACCCGCTGGTGTACGAGGCGCTGGCGCGGTGGGCCAACGACGAGCTGCGCTCGGCCAACGCGCAGATCGAGTTCCTGCTGCGCCGCGCCCTCGCGGAGGCGGGCCGCCTCCCCGGCGAGGCGGGCCCCCTCCCCCGCCGAGGCCGCCCACCGGCCCGGCCGCCCGGCGCGCAACCGCCCGCCCAGCCCCCCGGCGACGCCCCGCCCGGACCCACGGCACCCCAGTGACAGAACCGTGACAATGGGCCCCCACCTGGGCCTCCACCCCCTCCCCCGCACCCTCCCCGGCGCTCTGCACACGCGGTGTATACATGGAGCGTATACACCGTGTGTAGAGTCCTCCGCATGTCCATCGGTCACACCCTTCTCGGGCTCCTGGAGTCCGGCCCCCGCCACGGTTACGACCTGAAGCGGACCTTCGACGCGACGTTCGGTCACGACCGGCCGCTGCACTACGGCCAGGTCTACTCGACGATGTCCCGCCTGCTGAAGAACGGGCTCGTCGAAGTCGACGGCATCGAGGCCGGCGACGGCCCCGAGCGCAAGCGGTACGCGATCACCGAGGCCGGCGTCACCGACGTCGCGCGCTGGCTCGCCACACCGGAGAAGCCGGAGCCGTACCTCCAGTCGACGCTCTACACCAAGGTGGTCCTCGCGCTGCTCACCAGCCGCGACGCCGCCGACATCCTCGACACGCAGCGTTCCGAGCATCTGCGCGGCATGCGCGTCCTCACCGAGCGCAAACGCCAGGGCGACCTGGCCGACCAGCTCATCTGCGACCACGCCCTTTTCCACCTGGAGGCCGATCTGCGCTGGCTGGAACTCACCGCGGCGCGCCTCGACAAGCTCCGTGAGGCGGTCACCCGATGACGATCCCCGCCGGATCCCTGCTCGCCGCCCGGGACCTGCGCAAGGCGTACGGCCCGACCACCGCGCTGGACGGCGCCGCGTTCTCCATCCACCCCGGCGAGGTCGTCGCCGTGATGGGTCCCTCCGGGTCGGGCAAGTCGACCCTGCTGCACTGCCTCGCCGGGATCGTCACCCCCGACTCCGGCTCCATCACGTACGACGGGCGCGAACTGACCGCGATGAACGACTCCGAGCGCAGCAGGCTCAGGCGCTCGGAGTTCGGCTTCGTCTTCCAGTTCGGTCAGCTCGTGCCGGAGCTGACCTGCGTGGAGAACGTCGCCCTGCCGATGCGGCTGAACGGCACGCCCCGCAAGGAGGCCGAGCGGGCCGCCCTGTCCTGGCTCGAGCGTCTCGAGGTGGACGACGTGCGCGGGAAGCGGCCCGGCGAGGTCTCCGGCGGTCAGGGCCAGCGGGTCGCCGTGGCCAGGTCGCTGGTCACCGGCCCGCGGGTGCTGTTCGCCGACGAACCGACCGGCGCGCTGGACTCGTTCAACGGCGAGCGCGTGATGGAACTGCTCACCGACGCCGCGCGGTCCACCAACGCCGCCGTCGTCCTCGTCACGCACGAGGCGCGGGTGGCCGCGTACTCCGACCGCGAGATCGTCGTGCGCGACGGGAAGTCCCGGGACATGGAGCACGCCGTATGAGCGGGACCCGGGAGACCGCCCCCGCCATACCCGCCCCCGCCGTCCGCTCCGAGTCCAAGCTCCGGGCCGTGGCCCGGGACCTGGGCATGGGCCTGCGGTTCGCCCTGGCCGGTGGGCGTGAGGGATGGGTCCGGGCCCTGCTCACCGGCGTCGGCGTGGGCCTCGGGGTGGCGCTGCTGCTGCTCACCGCCGCCGTCCCCGCCGCACTGGAGGAGCGGGACCGACGGGAGGAGGCGCGCCTCGACTGGCCCTTCAACAGCCAGATGGCCGAGTCCGGCTCAGACAACACCCTGCTCGTCGCACGTGTCGACACCCAGTTCCGGGACCGGGGGGTCCGCGGCCGGATGCTGGAGCCGGAGGGTCCGAAGGCGCCGCTGCCGCCGGGCCTGACGGAGTTCCCGGCAGCCGGTGACATGGTCGTCTCCCCCGCCCTGGAGGAGTTCCTCGCCTCGGACGACGCACGGCTGCTGCGCGAGCGGCTGCCGTACGACATCGTGGGGACCATCGGCGAGCAGGGACTCGTCGGTTCCCAGGAACTCGCCTACTACGCCGGCGGCACGGGCCTCGCGGACCGGATCGGCTCGGGCACGGTCCGCCTCACCGCGCTCGGCTCACCCGAGCAACTCACCCCCGAGGAACTCGACCCGGTACTCATGCTGCTGGTCCTGGTCGTCTTCGTGGTGCTGCTGACGCCGGTCGCCGTGTTCATCGCGACCGCCGTACGGTTCGGCGGCGAGCGGCGCGACCGCAGGCTGGCGGCGCTGCGGCTGGTCGGCTCCGACGCCGCGGCCACCCGGCGGATCGCGGCGGGCGAGGCGTTCGCCGGGTCACTGCTCGGGCTGGTCCTCGGCACGGTCTTCTTCCTGATCGGGCGTGAGGTCGCCGCCTCCTTCGAGGTGTTCGGCGTCAGCGTGTTCCCGAGTTATCTGAACCCCTCGCCGCTGCTGGCGCTGCTGGTCGCGGTGGCGGTTCCGGCCGCCGCGGTGCTGGTGACCCTGCTCGCGCTGCGCGGGGTCGTCATCGAACCGCTGGGCGTGGTGCGCACGGCACGGCCGGCCCGGCGCCGGCTGTGGTGGCGGCTGCTGCTGCCGCTGGCCGGGATCGTGATGCTCTACCCCATGGTCGGACAGGGCCGGGACGAGGGGGAGTTCAACCAGTACCTGGTCGTCGGCGGCGTCCTGCTGCTGCTCATCGGGGTCACCGCGCTGCTGCCGTGGGTCGTGGAGACGGTCGTCGCCCGGCTCGGCAAGGGCAGCGTCTCCTGGCAACTGGCGGTGCGTCGACTCCAGTTGAGCAGCGGCACGGCGGCCCGCACGGTCAACGGCATCGCGGTGGCGGTGGCCGGGGCGATCGCGCTGCAGATGCTGTTCGCCGGCGTCGAGGACGACTACACCAGGGCCACCGGGTACGACGTGTCACGGGCCCAGATGCAGGTGAACGTGCCGAAGGGCACGGAACTCGCCCCGGCAGCACAGAAATTGACGGAAACCAAAGGGGTACAACACGTCTACGCGCTGTCCGAGGGCTACTTCGGCAGCGCTCCCTGGCGAGAGGAACCGGAGCGCGGCACCGCCCTGACCGTCGCCGACTGTGCGAGCCTGCGCGTGGTGGCGGAGCTCCCCTCCTGCCGTGACGGCGACGTGTTCGCGCTCTCCGGCGCCGAGCACGACACCGACACCCCGGCGCTGAACAGGCCGGGTCGGAAGCTGTACCTGGAGGTGCCCGACCCCGCCGACCCCTCGAGCTACGGTGAGGACGTCGTCTGGACCGTCCCGGAGGGTGTGAAGCAGGCCCGGTCGATCCCGGACCCGACGGACAACGAACGCGGCGGCTTCCTGATGACCCCGGGCGCGGTGCCGGCCGAGGTGGCGGGCGCGGTCTCCGGCAAGCTCTACATCGCGGTCGACGACTCGGTGCCGTACGCCCGCGAGCACGTGCGCAACACGGCCGCCGCGATCGATCCGTTGTCCGAGCCGATGGCATGGCGCGAGAGCGAGAGCTCCACCCGCTACGAGTCCATCCGCACCGGCCTGTTCGTCGGCGCGGCCTGTGTCCTGCTGCTGATCGGGGCGAGCCTGCTGGTCTCCCAGCTGGAACAGCTGCGCGAACGCCGCAAGCTGCTGTCGGCGCTGGTCGCCTTCGGCACCCGGCGGCGCACGCTGAGCCTGTCGGTGCTGTGGCAGACGGCCGTCCCGATCGGCCTGGGGCTGCTGCTGGCCGCGGCGGTGGGCGTCGCGCTGGGCGCGGTCCTGCTGCGGATGGCCGGGACATCGGTACGGGTGGACTGGGCGAGCCTGTTCCGGATGACGGGCATCGGTGCGGGCGTCGTCCTGGCGGTGACCTTGCTGAGCCTGCCGCCCCTGCTGCGCATGATGCGCCCGGACGGCCTCCGCACGGAGTGACCCGACCCCGCCCCGCCCCGTGGTGCGGGGCGGGGCGGTGGTCAGGCGGCGTCCGGGACGATCCGTACCGGCAGGTCCGCCATCGCCTCCCGGAGGGCCGCCGCCAGTTCCTCGTACTCCGCGGCGCGGGCCGCGCCCGTGCGCATGGCGAGGGCGATACGGCGGGAGGGTGCCGGGTCGGTGAAGCACGCGGTGCGCAGGCGGCCGGCGCGGCTGGTCTCGACCTCGACGGCGGTGCGGGGCAGCAGGGTCACACCCAGGCCGCCCGCCACCAGTTGCACCAGCGTGGACAGCCCCGCCGCCGTCGTGGTCGCCGCGACTCCGGCGCGGCCCGCCTCGCGGCAGATGTCGAGGGCCTGGTCGCGCAGGCAGTGCCCCTCGTCGAGCAGCAGCAGGTTCAGCTCGCGCAGGACCGCACGGGGAAGCCGCACCCGGCCGCCGAGCGGATGGTCCGGCGGTGTGACGAGCACGAAGTCCTCGTCGAACAGCGGCATTTCGGTCACGCCCGGCGTCCCGTACGAGTGCCCCCGCCCGGACCCGCCCGCGGCCGGGGAAGCCGCCGCCGAAGACGCACTCGCCACCGGAGGGTCCTTCGCCGCCGGGGGCGACACGGCGAGGAGCAGCAGGTCCAGCCGGCCGGCGGCCAGCCCCTCCAGCAGACTCGCGGTCTGCTCCTCGTGCACCTGGAGGTCGAGGTGCGGATAGCGGGCGCGGACCTGCCGCAGGACGGTGGGCAGCAGATACGGCGCCACCGTCGGGATCACCCCGAGCCGGAACACCCCGGTGAACGGCGCCCGCAGCGCCTCCGCCTCCTCGATCAGTGCCCCGACGTCCTCCAGCACCGCCTTGGCCCGCACCGAGAGGCGCTCGCCGGCGGGCGAGAGCATCACCTTGCGCGTCGTACGCTCCACGAGGGTGACACCCAGTGTCTCCTCCAGTGCCGACACGGCTCCCGACAGGGCGGGCTGACTCATCCCGATGGCCGCGGCGGCGTCCCGGAAATGCAGATGCTCGGCCACCGCGGAGAACGCGCGCAGCTGCGCCAGACTGGGCTGCCGTCTGCGCCGATTACCCACGGTCACTCATAGGTCCCTCCGATCAACCTGACCGATTGTAGCTATTTCACTAATCAATGCACCCTGTGCCAACATCAATCATGTCCAACCCATGGGAAACCCCTGCAATCCGGGTGTTTCCTCGCTGCAAGGAGAGCCTGTGCTCACTGTCGGTGACAAGTTCCCCGAGTTCGAACTGACGGCCTGCGTCTCGCTGGAGAAGGGCAAGGAGTTCGACACGATCAACCACAAGACCTACGAGGGCAAGTGGAAGATCATCTTTGCGTGGCCCAAGGACTTCACCTTCGTGTGCCCGACCGAGATCGCCGCCTTCGGCAAGCTGAACGACGAGTTCGCCGACCGCGACGCCCAGATCCTCGGCTTCTCCGGTGACTCGGAGTTCGTCCACCACGCCTGGCGCAAGGACCACGACGACCTGCGCGACCTGCCGTTCCCGATGATGGCGGACTCCAAGCACGAGCTGATGCGCGACCTCGGCATCGAGGGCGAGGACGGTTTCGCCAAGCGCGCCGTGTTCATCGTGGACCAGAACAACGAGATCCAGTTCACCATGGTGACCGCCGGCTCCGTCGGCCGTAACCCCAAGGAGGTCCTGCGGGTCCTGGACGCCCTGCAGACCGACGAGCTCTGCCCGTGCAACTGGTCCAAGGGCGACGAGACCCTGGACCCGGTCGCGCTGCTGGCCGGGGAGTGACCTGACATGTCGCTCGACTCCCTGAAGTCCCGCCTCCCGGACTACGCCAAGGACCTGAAGCTCAACCTGGGCTCGGTCATCGGCAACTCCGGCCTTCCCGCCCAGCAGCTGTGGGGCACGGTGCTGTCGACCGCGATCGCCTCGCGCTCGGCCATCGTGCTGCGCGAGCTGGAGCCCGAGGCGAAGGCGAACCTGTCGCCCGAGGCGTACACGGCGGCGAAGGCCGCCGCCGCGGTGATGGCGATGAACAACGTCTTCTACCGCACCCGCCACCTGCTGTCGGACGACGAGTACGGCACGCTCCGCGCCGGCCTGCGGATGAACGTCATCGGCAACCCGGGCGTCGACAAGGTCGACTTCGAGTTCTGGTCGTTCGCGGTGTCCGCGATCAACGGCTGCGGACAGTGCCTCGACTCCCACGAGCAGGTCCTGCGCAAGGCCGGCGTCGAACGCGAGGTCATCCAGGAGGCGTTCAAGATCGCCGCGGTGGTCCAGGCCGTCGCCGCCACGCTGGACGCGGAGGCGGCTCTCTCGGAGTAACTCCGTAACTCCGCGGCCCCTCTCCTCATCCGCAGCGGGCCCGGTCACCACGACGGTGACCGGGCCCGCTGTCGCGTACCGGCCCCGTACCGCTCCCGCACTACCCCCGTGCGTCCTCCGGCGGAACCGGACCCGGCGGGGCCGGCGGCTCCGGAGGTGCCGGGGGCGCCTCCGGCATCTGCGGTACCGGCGGCCCCTGGTGGCTCATGGCCGCCGAAACCGCCGTGGCACCCCGGGGCCTGGGAGCGAGGCGTGCGGCCGGCTCCTGGGAGTACGCGCGCAGATAGCCCACGACGGTGTTCGTCACCGCGACCAGCGGTACGGCGACCACCGCACCGCCGATCCCGGCCACCATCCCGCCGGTCGCGACCGCCAGCACCACCGCGAGCGGGTGGACGCGCACCGCGCGGCCCAGGATGAACGGCTGGAGGATGTGGCCCTCGATCTGCTGCACCGCCAGGACCACCACCAGCGTCATGACCGCCGTGAACACGCCCTGGGTGACCAGCGCGACGACGACGGCCAGCGCCCCCGACACCACCGCACCGACGAGCGGGATGAAGGCGAACAGGAAGATGAAGACGGCGAGCGGCACCGCCATCGGCACGTCCAGGAAGTAGATGCCCAGGCCGATGAAGATCGCGTCGATCAGCGCCACTATCACCGTGCCGCGCACATACGCCGTCAGCGTCCGCCAGGCGGCCGGCCCCGCACCGGCGACACCCGGGCGGGCGGCGGCGGGCACCAGCTTCAGTGTCCACTCCCAGATGCGCTTGCCGTCGTAGAGCAGGAACAGCGTCGAGAAGACCGCGAGCAGGATACCGGTGAGCGCCTCGACGACGACGGTCACGCCCTCCAGGCCCGCCGAGGTGATCTGCTCGGTGTTGGCGCCGACCGCCTCACGCAGGTTCTTGGCGATCTCGTTGATCTGCTTGTCGGTGACGTGGAAGGGGCTGTTGAGCAGCCAGTTGCGCAGCTCGTCGATGCCGTCCTGGATCTGGTCGGAGAGGGTGTCGATGTTCTCCATGACCTGCCAGGTCACGAACCAGCCTATGAGGCCGATGACGACGAACCCGAACAGCGCGGTCAGCGCCGTGGCCGGGCCGCGCGGCAGCCCGAGCTGCCGCAGTCGGGCCACCGTCGGCTGCAGCAGCGCCGTGATCAGCAGCGCGGAGACGAAGGCCAGCACCACCAGTTGGACGGCGCCGATGACCCGCATGAGCACCCAGACCGTGCCCGCGAGCACCAGCAGGCGCCAGCCGGCCTCGGCAGCCACCCGTACGCCCCACGGCACGGCCTGGGCGGGGTCGGGACGGGAGGGAGCGACATGAGCCGGAGCGAAAGCGTGCCCGGAATCGGCTGCGGGGGTGTGGCCGCTCGGCAGCGCGGGGGCGGCGGCCGGCTCGGTCGTCTCGGCGTGCTCCGGAGTGTCCCGGCTCTCCCGTTCCATCTCGGCGCGGCGCTCTTCCAACCGCCTGCTCACTTCGGTCAGTCGGGTTCCGACCCGGCCGAGCCATCCTGGCACTCGTGACATGAACCGTCCCTTGCCCCCGTTTCGCACACCACTCCCCCTGGAGTCGTCGCTCCGACCGTACATGGCGAGAGCCCCACACCTTGAGGACGGTGTGGGGCTCTGCCGAGGTTGAGCGGGACCGCGGGACGGTGGGTCCGGCACGATCCGGAAGATCTCAGTACCAGTGGTTGGCCTGCCAGAACGACCAGGCGCCGCAGGGGCTGCCGTAGCGCTCGTTCATGTAGCCGAGGCCCCACTTGATCTGGGTGGCCGGGTTGGTCTGCCAGTCGGCGCCGGCCGAGGCCATCTTGGAGCCCGGCAGCGCCTGGACGAGACCGTAGGCACCGGAGGAGGGGTTCATGGCCTTGTAGTTCCAGGTGGACTCGCGCTGCACGATGTTGCTGAAGCACTGGAACTGGTCGCCCGGAATCATCTGCCGGGCCATCGCCTGGACCTGGGCGACGGTGTACGAGCTCTGGACCGCGAAGTCGGAGGCGGAGGCGGAGGCGGACGCCGTCTTGGTGCGGCTGGCGGCCTTCTCGGCCTCCGCGCGCTCCTTGGCCTCCTTCTCGGCCTGGGCTTCCTTGGCCGCCTGCTCGGCGGCTTCCTTCTTCTTGGCGATCGCGGTCTCGGCGGCGGCCTTGCGGGCTGCCTCCTCCGCGTCCTTCTTGGCACTCGTGTCCGCGGCGATGGCCATGGTTTCGGCCTGCTGCGTCAGGGATGCGGTCTGCACCTGGGCCTGCTGGCCCGCGGGGATGTCCGCGAGCAGCGTGGTGCCGGCTGCCGTCGCCTCGAGGTCGTCGTTGGGCTGCGCGGTACTGCCCGACGCAACACCGACGACGCTTCCGACAGCGGTGACCGCCGTGGCCGAAGCCACTGCGAATCCCCGGACCGAAATCCGGCTCACACGGTTTCCTTCCAGCATCGACCGCTTCGGTGACCCTCGCGGACGCAATCGTGCCCCTGGCACTGGCCTCCCCAACTCGGGTCACGGAAGGCACGGGCCCGGTGGGCAACTCCCGAACGGGAGCGCCGCGTGGTGCTCGGGCGGCATACGACGACGCTATGCAGTTGGCGCTGGTGCCTGTGGGGTGCCCTACCGCTGGGGGTGAGGCTGTGTCGCATGCGGGGCCTGACAGGAGTGAGACTCTGCCGTAATCCGGAGGCGCGAGGCAATTCCATCGCGCGTGTGAAAGCTCACATCTCGTTTGTCCCTGGAGATTCCCGGAAAGCCGCACGCGCGCCGACGCCGCCCGGCTAGGCTCCTCGCCTTTCCGGACGGCGTCAACTGCCGTACTGTCGAACCCTGTTCGGAGGCGGGACCAAAAGGACCCATCCGACCCACAGGGTCTTTTGAAGGACCCTCCCGTCCTATCGCCTCAATGAACCCGATAGACCGCGACGCACCTGATACAACCCGGACGGCCCATCAGGGTCGGATCAGGTGCATATCGGAGCGGAGGTGTCAGAGCTGCCCGTCCTCCAGCATTTCGGTCACAAGGGCGGCGATCTGGGACCTCTCGGACCGGTTCAGGGTCACGTGCGCGAAGAGCGGATGTCCCTTCAGCTTCTCGACGACGGCGACCACACCGTCGTACCGGCCCACCCGGAGGTTGTCCCGCTGGGCGACGTCGTGGGTCAGAACGACCCGCGAGTTGGCGCCGATCCGGGACAGCACGGTCAGCAGTACGTTCCGTTCCAGTGACTGCGCCTCGTCGACGATCACGAACGCGTCGTGCAGCGAGCGGCCCCGGATGTGCGTGAGCGGCAGGACCTCCAGCATGCCGCGCGCGGTGACCTCCTCGATGACCTCACGGCTGGTGACCGCCGACAGCGTGTCGAAGACGGCCTGCGCCCAGGGGCTCATCTTCTCGGCCTCGCTGCCGGGCAGATAACCGAGCTCCTGCCCGCCCACCGCGTACAGCGGGCGGAAGACCATCACCTTCTGGTGCTGCCGGCGCTCCAGCACCGCCTCCAGACCCGCGCACAGCGCCAGCGCCGACTTGCCGGTGCCGGCCCGGCCGCCCAGGGACAGGATCCCCACGTCCGGGTCGAGCAGCAGGTCGAGCGCGATCCGCTGCTCGGCGCTCCTGCCCTTGATACCGAACGCCTCCCGGTCGCCGCGCACCAGACGGACGTCGCCCTCGGGCGTGACCCGGCCGAGGGCCTTGCCGCGCTCGGAGTGGATGGTCAGTCCCGTGTGCACGGGCAGGTCGGCCGCTTCGGGCACGTGGATGTGCCCCTCCTCGAAGAGGATGTCCACCTGCTCGGCGGGCAGGTTCAGTTCGGACATCCCGGTCCAGCCGGAGGCGTCCGTGACGGCGAGCTCCGCCCGGTACTCCTCGGCGAGGAGGCCCACGGAGGACGCCTTGATCCTGAGCGGGAGGTCCTTCGACACCACGGTGACGTCGAATCCCTCGGCCTGCAGGTTGCGGGCGACCGCGAGGATGCGGGAGTCGTTGTCCCCCAGGCGGTAGCCACTGGGCAGCACGCTGGGGTCCGAGTGGTTGAGCTCGACACGCAGGGTTCCGCCGAGGTCTCCGATCGGGAGGGGAGCGTCGAGGCGGCCGTACCTCACCCGGTAGTCGTCGAGCAGGCGCAGCGCCTGCCGGGCGAAGTAGCCGAGTTCGGGATGGTTCCGCTTGGCCTCCAACTCCGTCACCACGACGACGGGAAGCACGACCTCGTGCTCGTCGAAGCGGCTCAGGGCGTTGGGGTCGGCCAGCAGAACGCTGGTGTCGATGACATAGGTGCGCCGGTCGGGCTTGTGGCGCTGTGTGCTGGTCACCACGGAAGGACGTACCCCCTCGGAAGAGGTCGGGGAGCGACGGAGCGGAGCTGGACCGGTCGACGGCGCCGATGCACGGGCCGAGAACCGGCCCTCCGCTGCTTCGTCCGTGCCGTGACCGCACGGTCGGGCTGGTGCAAAGGGCCTCCCGGGCGGGCGGCCCCGGGCCGCCCGCTGAGATCCGACACCCGTGGTTCGGGTGTCGACCTGTCTGAGTTATGCCCTCGAACAATCGCCGTCATGCCAGGCCGTACAGCGGCGCCCTGATGAACTCCCCGTTACGCGGGGACGGCCTCAGCCGCCGAAACGCCGGTGACGAGCGGCGTAGTCACGCAGGGCCCGCAGGAAGTCGACCTTGCGGAAGGCCGGCCAGAAGACCTCGCAGAAGTAGTACTCCGCGTGAGCGGTCTGCCAGAGCATGAATCCGGACAACCGCTGCTCGCCACTCGTACGGATGACGAGGTCCGGGTCGGGCTGGGCCTTGGTGTAGAGGTGACGCCCGATCATGTCGACGTCGACGGCCTCGGCGAGCTCCTCCATCGAGGTGCCCTTCTCGTGGGCCTCGAGCATCATGGAGCGCACCGCGTCGGCGATCTCCTGGCGACCGCCGTACCCGATGGCGACGTTGACCACTATGCCGTCGACCTGCGCGGTGGCCTCCTCGGCCTCCTTGAGCGTGGTCTGCATCCCGGGCGGCAGCAGGTCCGGCGTGCCGACATGGTGCACCTGCCAGCGGCCGTCGGCGGCGAGGGTGCGCACGACGTCCTCGATGATGCCGAGGAGCGGGACGAGTTCCTCCTCCGGCCGGTCGAAGTTGTCCGTCGACAGCAGCCAGAGCGTGACCACCTTGACGTCGGTCTCGGTGCACCAGCCGAGGAACTCCCCGATCTTGTCCGCGCCGGCCCGGTGGCCGTGGACGGTGCTGGAGCCGGAGGCCTTCGCCCAACGGCGGTTGCCATCCATGATGACGCCGATGTGCTTGGGCACCTGAGCGGGGTCCAGGTGGCCTTCCACCCGGCGTGCGTACAACCTGACCAGCAGGCCGCGCAGCTTGTCGCGCAGGTTCACGTGATCGTCAGCCCCTCCGTACGGATCGGACAGGAGCGGCACCCGCCGCGATCCACGGCATGCGGCACGCTCTCAGCCGCGGGCGAATCCTGTCCCTCTGGCAGCCCCCGGACGCGAAGCCTACCCCCGCAGGGGGAGGGCCCAGAAAAACGGGCCGGTCCGTGGGGGGGGATACGGACCGGCCCGAGGGGGGGTTTCCACCATAACCCTTCGTAAGTGATGCTGCGTACATCGGCGGGCAACAACTACTCTCCGAAATCGCCCGGCGACGCCCTGACGACCACGGAACCCCGCATTCCAGGCACTTCGACGGCCGAAATGAAGCCGTTCCTCCGGGAAGAAACAGGCAATACACGGACATCACGCCCGGCGTGGCGCGGCCCATCCGCGACCGGCCTCCACCGCATCAACCCTTCCAGCCGTCCCCCCGACGGGTGACCCCACCAGGAACGCCCCTTGACCCCGCCCCCATGACGGAGCGACGGGACGAAGGTGTGGACGACGGCGGAGGCGCCGGAGGCGGTGAGAGTGATGGAGGGGTCGCGCAGTCCCCTCCACTGCGCGCTCCCCTTCCGCGCAGCTTTGCCCACGTGAACTGCGGCAACGTGAACACCGTCCGACCGACGGCCTACGCCCGAACCACGCGGCGCCGGCCGGAGCCCTGGGTCACAGCCCGCAGGAGCCTCGGTCGAGGTGGAAGTACCGGGCGTTGGCCCAGCGGCACAGCCCGATACCGACGACGACGCCGACGATGGTGACCAGGGCGGGCAGGTATCCGCTGGCGACCTGGATGATCGGGATCGCCGGGCAGCCACCCGAGATCGCCCAGCCCGTACCGAACAGCACCGCGCCGGGGATCACACCGGCGTGGATGCGCCCCGGGGTGCGGCGGACCCGCAGCAGGGCGAACACGCACACGATGATCCCGACGGCGCCCGCGAAGGAGAAGAACATGCGCAGGTCCTGGAAGGTGAACATGCGGTTCAGCTCGGCGTAGTCCCCGAAGCCGATGTTGGTGACGGTGTAGCCGAGGGCCAGTCCGGTGATGATGTTGGCCAGCAGGATCGTGCCCCGGGTACGCATCAGATCACCTTCCACAGGAGGAACGACACCGCGACGGCGGTGCCGAAGAAGACAGCGGTCGCCACGATGCTGACCGGACGCAGTCGGCCGCAGCCGCTGAGCCCGTGGCCGGAGCTGCACCCGCCGGCCAGCCGGGTGCCGAAGCCGACCAGCACGCCGCCCAGGAACAACAGGCCGACCATGGCAGCCGAGTCGGCGGTGACCAGGTCCTTGAAACCCGGGCCCATGTCGAAGCGGAGCTGGAACCGCCCGGAGGTGACCGCGGCGATCAGTCCGCCGAGGAAGATCGACACCAGCAGGGCGGCCTGGGTGACCAGCGGGACCGGACGCAGGCTCGCGGCCGACGGGCTCTCACCCGGCGTCGGTTCGTCGTCCGACTCGAGCGGCTGCGGCTTCCCGTACGCGACCGGCGGCAAGGTGGTGACGCCGGAGACGGGGCCGGGACCGGGGCGGGTGCCGAAGTGCTCCGCGGTGGCTGCGGCGAGCGCGTCGGCGAGAGCCCGATCGTCGGCGAACTCCTCGTCCATCCGCTCGATACGGCGTTCGCTGCGCCAGTGCAACACGCGGTCCCACGCCGACGACACCCCGAAAGACCGATCGGTGAGGAGGGTGTAGGTGATGGTGACCAGGGCAAGTCCGACAGCGCCTGCCCACCAGGGCCAGTAGGTACTCATGCGGGGCCTCTCATCCAGTCGGCGAACCGCGCCCACCAGCCGCGCTTCGGGCGGGGGGCTCTCCGCGTGTGCCGGGCGACGTGCTCCGGTGGGTGGGGTGTCTGTGCGAACGGGGACGGTTGGTGATGCAGAACGGGGGCCGGCGGGGGTACCGGTTCGAACGGGGGCACGCTCCCCGGCGCCGCGGGCGGGGTCTGCCGGGGCGCCTGGCTCGGGGTGGCCGCGCCGGCCCCGTTCGCACCGGACCCGTCCACGCCGGGCCCGTTCGCGTCGGCCGCGGGTTCGAGATGCCGGGCACGGGCTCCGTTGGGCAGCAGGCTGATGGGCACGGGCTCGCCGGTGAGTGCCAACTGGTAGCGCGCGCAGTCGTGCCACTGGCCCACGCTGTCGCAGTAGTAGTCGCGCCAACCTTGCAAGCTCGCCCTGAGGAGCGGGAAAAGGGGGCATCCTGCGGCGTGCGAGCAACTCACGTCGCTCCCTCCTGACCGGCGCACACCACCCGTTCGGGGTGGGCGGTCGCCGTTCTCGGTGTTTGTCCTGGCTGCGTTCGGTCGACGATCTCAAAGAGTCCAGAATGCAGGCGCAACGCCGTACTTCGACTTTCCGTCACCATGTTCAGGCGAGATGCAATCACTGTTCCGGCATCACGGGCAACTTCAGGAAGCTTTTCCCGCAGACCAGTTGACAGCACGCGGCCAGTTGCGCCAAGCGATGAATATCGCCCACCCATCTCTCTTGTCCGGACATTCGAGGGCATCGGCGAGACCACTTGGATCACGATTCGGTTTGATGATCACGCTCCTGCTGAAGGAATTCCGCCACTTATGGAGAGGCGGCAAACACTGGAGCGATTTGTGGCGCGTGTGTGAATGTCTCGGTCGTCCGTCGCGACCGCCGGGGTGGTCCCGGTCGTCCCCCTGCCCGCAAGCGCTCGGGAGCTGACTTCCGGGGCCTGGCGGGGATAGGTTCGGTGGGAACGGTTGATCGTTCGGTGATGGAGCGAAGAGGTGGGGTGGATCGCTGATGGCGCGCTGGCACGACGGGCGTGGGGAGTTGGTCGTCCCCGGCGACGACGACCGGCCTGCCGTGCGCGTGCCGCTGGAGATCGCCGGCTCCTATCGGGCGCGCACCAAGGGGCTGTTGGGGCGGGGCACCCTCGACGGCGCGCTGCTCCTCTCCCCCGCCAACAGCATCCACACCTTCCGTATGCGCATGCCCATCGACGTCGCCTACCTCGACCGGCGTCTCCGCGTCATCGCCGTGCGCACCATGCCGCCGGGGCGGCTCGGGCTGCCGAGGATCCGGGCGCGGCATGTGATCGAGGCGGAGGCCGGGGCCATGGCGGGGTGGAGCCTGCGGGCGGGGGTGCGGGTAGAGGTGGTGCGGGAAGGGGAGTGACGGAGCCGCTACGGCTTTCCGTCCACGTATGCGGCGCTGCCTCCGGCGGCCTCGCGAGATCTCATCCGCCACCGAAGGCAACGCCTGCATCGCCGTCGCCGGGCAGGAGGAGCACCCGTTGACCGACAGCAGAGAGGCCCTGCGCACCCTGATCCTCGAGATCAAGGCGGGCAAGGCCGATCATCTGCTGTAGTCAGCTCTCCGTGCGGGGGAAGGAGATCTCCACCCTGCGGTTCTTCTTGCGGCCGGCCTCCGTCGAGTTGTCGGCGATCGGGTACTGCTCGCCGTAGCCGCGCACCTCGTACGTGAGGTCGGAGTCGTTCAGCTCCTGCTCGAGGACACCGTGTACGGCGTTCGCGCGCCGGCGGGACAGGACGTCGCCGTGCGCGGAGGAGCCGAGGTTGTCCGTGAAGCCGAAGACGCGGATCTTCGTCGCGTTCTGCGTCTTGATCTCCTCGGCGATCGTGGAGATACGGGACTTCGCCTGCGCGCTCAGCTTGGCGCTGTCCTTGCCGAACAGGACTTCGGCCTGGAGCGCGAACTTCACGTCCGAGTTGGTGTCCTCGCGACGTTCGTCGCCACTCTGGTCTTCGACGACTTGCTTGATGTCCAGGACCTTGGGCTCCGCGAGGGTGGCGCCGTCCGGAAGCTTGAGGTCCGGGTCGTTGGGGTCGAGTTCCACGGGGGCGGAGGCGGTGGCTTCGGTGCCTGGGGGGACGCTGGGGCCGTCGTCAGCTGAGGCCACTGCGGCGCCGAAAATACTCGTTACGACGAGGACGGTAGTTGCGGTCAGAGCCCTGACAAGGCAGGGCGCACCCGATTGAGTCGACGTGTGCGTGATGGTCATGGAGCGCCTCACCCGGAGATCATGATCGTGGCGCTGGAGAACGTCGGCAGCTGAAAGGCGACTTCGCTTGTGCCCGACGGAGGGGAGGGGAACTGCATGAATACCGGAATGGATGCGCCCGCCTTGATCCTCGGCATGTTCGTCGTCGTCAGAGGGCGGCCGTCAGTGTCACGCAGTACGTAATAGCGCTTCTTACTCTTCGAGTCGACAAGTGTCGCGCCGCCGAGCGAGGACCCATGCCTGATGATCTCCGTCTCGTCACCCGCGGTTCGTACGGACACACGGGCCGATTCAGAACCGTCGTTCTTCAGCTCACCACTCACCGTCACGAAGCCGCCCGCATCCCTCGCGGCTGAGGTGATCTTAAGCATCAGACCTTCCTCGCCTTTGAGTTCAGCAAGAACATCGTCCGCCCCTTCTTGAGCACTCGGGTTGGACCCCCCGTCCTTGGAGGCAGAAGCCGATGCCTTCGGCTTCTTGTCGTCGCCGTCGCCTCCACTGCAGCTGGCCACTCCGAGGGCCAGTCCGGCCACAACGGTCAGCGCGACCATCCCCCTGCGGGCCTGCGTAGTGAACCGAATGCTCATGACTCTGCTTCCTTAGTGACTCGTCGTTCGCTTGTCAGTCGGCCAGGTGAACATCGAAGAGGTCCTCAGGCTTGGGAAGGAGGTCCTTGGGCGCCTTCGGGTCCAGGTCCCAATCCCTGCCCCCCTTGCAGGCGAGCAGGGGCAGGGTGTCATCCTCCGCTTCCTCAACGGGAAGCTGGAACGTGCAACGCGGCTCGATCACAGCAGTGGCGGTCTCTTTCGACCGTTTGGCCTCCGTGCCGGGCACGATGGAGTCTCCCACGGTGTCGTTCGTCTCGACTTCAACCGTGTAACCCAGTAGGCCGTCTGGAGCACAGCTCAGCACGACGGCATCGTTCCGCGCCGCGAGTTGATCCGCCCTCCAACACGAGGGGGCGAGCCCGAGGCCCTTGCCGTCGAAGATGTCCTGCCATTTGGTCGGGTCGAGAAGGCTCTCCACCCAGGCGCCGACGAGCTTGTCCCGTCTGTCCTGGGCCGCCGCGAGGGCGGCGGCGTCAGCGGCTGTCTGGGCGTCGTTCCGGTTCGCCGCGGCCTGGCCGACCGCAAAGTACGCGAACGCGAGGAAGAGCAGGCCCCCCACCACCGTGATGTAGATGGGGAAAGCCTGCCCTGCGTCGCCGAATTTGCGAAGCCGCATCAGGTTCCGGTGACCTTGTCGACCTGCTCCACGATGGCGTCGTAGATCGACTGACCGAGATCCGTGCCCGTGATCGCCAGTACGATCGCCACGACCACCGCGATGATGCCCAGGTACTCCACCGCGGTCTGGCCCTTGTCGTTGCGGGCTGCGCGGGACTGGAGGTACGTGACCGTCGTGTTGATCCAGTTGCTCATGGTGTTCCCCTCCGGCTGACGCGGTTGCGGCTTCCGCTTTCTTCGCAGTGCCGCTTTCGACATCAGTAAGGTACGGCGAATTCCCCCGCCCGCCAGAGGGCCCCAGGGCCCAATTCCGGGCCCAATCACCGGCCCGGTTCCTCGTCCCCCGTACCGTCACCGCAGGTCACCCGTCCCTCGGTCCGAACCCGGTGCCGTGCCGAGCCACTTCGCTGCGGCCTCGGAACGGCTCGTGCTGTGGAGTTTCGCGAAGATGCGGTTGATGTGGTTCTTGACCGTCTTCTCGCTGATGAAGCACGTGGCGGCGATCTGCTGGTTGGTCATGCCGGACGCGATGAGGTCCATGATCTCCGCTTCCCTGGTGCTCAGTTGGAACCTCGACCTGTCGGGAGCGGCCGGGCGGCCGCTTGCCCACCCAGACGTCGACTGTGCCACATCCGGTTGCAGTCGCGAAAGGTTTTCTGCAGAAGTAGGTGGAGTCGGGATGTGCGGAAGTCCGATCTCACCTGAACTCGCCTGCGCATTTGGCGGGATGACCCCAGTCCGGCCCAGCTCCTCCGGCAATGCCTGCCCCGTACCAACCCCCTGACGCAGTTGCGCCAGCAATGCTCCGGCCGCCGTCGGGGTGAAGTGCGGCCTGCCGTGCTTGATGTCCCGTACCGCCGACACCAGCTGGTCCGCCGTGAACTCGCCGTGGACCAGGTAGCCGCCCGCTCCCCTGCGCAGGGCCTCCTGGACGATCTCCGACTCCCTGCTGTACGTCAGCATCACGACCGGGGCGATCTGCACCAGGTACGGGAGGGCGGAGATGCCGTCCACGCCCGGCATGCGGACGTCCAGGAGGACGACGTCGGGGCGGTGTTCGTGGGCCGCCTCGTACGCCTGCCTCCCGTCCGCCGCTTCCGCCACGACCGAGATGTCCTCGCGGCCGGAGAGCAGGGCGGTCAGGCCTGCGCGGACCACCGGGTTGTCGTCGGCCACGACCACCCGGAGCACGGCGGGCGGCGGGACGTCCTCGAAGGGGTTCGACGGCGGCTGCACGGGGCTGCCTCCTGTCCGGAAGTGGGGGGACGGGTACGGCGTCTGCTCGGTCATGCGGCCCTGCCTTCCGCCGGATTCGGGCCCGGCGTCGTCACGGCCGCCAGCGGGAGTTCCAGTCGGACCTCCGTGCCGTGGGCCTGTGTGCCCCGGCCTATGCGGATGCGGGCCCCGACGGACGCGGCCCGCTCGACCATGCCGACCAGGCCGAAGTGGCCTGCCCGGCGGAGCTGTTCGAGGCTGGTGCCGGACGGGAGCCCGCGGCCGTCGTCGTGGACGCTGATGCGGAGCAGGCCGCCGTGGACGCCCGCGCGGACGTCGACCCGGGTCGGTTCCGCGTGGCGGTGGGCGTTCTCCATGGCCTCCGAGGCGATGGTGAGGATCTGGCGGGCCACAGCCGGCGGCACCGGTGGGACCACCGTGTGGTCGCCGGTCGGGCGGTAGGTCGCCGGCAGACCGGTGCGCGTGCTGAAGTCATGGGTGCGCGCCGCCAGTTCCTCCAGGACGTCCGTGCCCTGGGCCGGGTCCGACTCGCGGCGCAGGTCGGCCAGCAGTTCACGGGACTCCGCCGCCGCGCGGCGGGCCGAGCGTGCGACGAGTTCCGCCTGCTGCTTCACCAGCTCGGGGCCCATGTGCCGTGCGCCCGCCGAACCGGCCAGTCCGTCCGCCGCCAGGGCGACCCCGTGCAGCGTCTTGGCCACCGAGTCGTGCATCTCCCGGGCCAGGCGGGCGCGTTCCGCGCTGACCGCCTCGGTGACGGCCAGACGGGCCTGGACGGTGGTGAGGGCCTGGGTCGCCGCGCCGAAGCGGAGCATCAGGCCGCGCAGGGTGGAGCCGGCCGCCCCCGCGACCACGCAGAGGCCGGGCAGGAGCGAGGTCTCCGCCAGGCTCGCGTGCGGGTTCTCCACGGCCGCGTAGACCAGTAGCAGGATCAGGCCCTGGAGGGACGCGAAGACGGCCGCGCCCCGCCAGCCGTAGACCAGGCCGGCCAGCAGCGGCGTGCAGACGCTGACGTAGGCGAGGGTGGTGTCCGGGCCGGCCGAGATGAGCAGCAGGGCGCCGAAGGCGGTGTCCACCGCGAGCAGCGTGGGGTGGCGCAGCAGGAGCGGGCCGAAGCGTTCCCAGTCCCGGAAGAGGACGTAGGAGGCCATGAAGGTGACCACCACGGCGATGCCGACCAGGCGGGTGCCCCAGCCGGGGCTCGCGTTGAGGAGGGCGGCGGGGGTGGCCAGTGCGATCATCGCCAGCCGGAAACCGAACACCTGTCGGCACAGGGCCTGAAGGGCGTTGATCTGGATGTCGACGTCCGGTGCGGGTGCGTGGAGGGTGCCCCGGTTTCCGGCCGGCGGGATCTCGTTCCCACCCGCACCACCTCTGCGGCTTTCGCCGTCGGCCGCGGGTGGTCCCTGGGAGGGCCGGGCGTCGGCGTCGGCCGCCGGGGCGTTCATCCGGCCCGCTGCCGTCGGCTCCCAGCCCGGTGGCAGCGCCGGCGTCACCGACGTCACCGGGATGTCCGACGCTCCCGTGCGGACGTGCTCCGGGAGGACCGTGCCCGCCGGTGGGGTGGT
Organism: Streptomyces sp. M2CJ-2; assembly: GCF_016757295.1. Lineage (NCBI taxonomy): Bacteria > Bacillati > Actinomycetota > Actinomycetes > Kitasatosporales > Streptomycetaceae > Streptomyces > Streptomyces sp. M2CJ-2. The sequence goes on from NZ_JAESIF010000005.1 coordinate 111,931, forward strand.
GATCTCCGCGGCCCTGGGGAGGCGGCGGAGCCGCACCGTGCGTTCCCTCTCGATCGTCATGGCACCTTGCCCCCGTCCTACTCGCCCGTGATCGAGCCGAAGTCGGTGCCGGAGCCGAGGATCAGGCCGGCGCCGAGGAGGATCATCGTGGCCGGGACCATGAACGTGGTGATCATCATGGTGGCCTTGGGGACCGCGCGGGCGGCCTTGCGGCGGGCGTTCTGCGCGTCCGTGCGGCGCATGTCCTTCGCCAGCGCCACCAGCGTGTCGACGATCGGGGCACCCAGCTCCTCGCCCTGCTGCAGCGCCGTGACGAACATGGCGACCTGTTCGGAGTCGTTCCGCTTCCGGAGTTCCGCGAAGGCCTGGCGGCGGCTCATGCCGAGGTCCATCTGGCGCAGGGTGATGCGCAGTTCGTCCGCCCAGGGGCCCTCGTACCGCGAGGCCACGCGGTCCAGGGCCTGGCGGAATCCGAGGCCCGCGCTCACCACGACCGCGAGGACGTCCAGGAAGTCGGGCAGCGTGCGCTCGATCTCGTCCTTGCGGATGCGCATCGCCGACCAGATGCCGACCTCCGTCCAGAACGCGCCGAAGGCGAGCAGCAGCAGGGCCACGAAGAGCTGGCCCCGCATGAGGAAGACCAGGAAGCCGACGCCGCCGAGGGCCCCGTAGACCGCGCGGCGGGCGGCGTAGCGGTCGATGGTGAGGCCGCCGGGGTTGCCCGCCAGGTCGATCTTGCGGCGGTACTTGGCGACCTGCTTGGGGCCCATGGCCCGCAGTACGGCCGGGGCGTAGCGCATGCCGAGGCGGTCGACCAGGGAGTCGACCGCACCGGTGCGGGTGGAGCCGACCTCCAGGGCGAGGGCCAGGTCGCTGGGGAGCTTCGCCTCGGCCCGGTACATGCGGATGCCGGCGAAGACGCCCCAGACGCCGACGGCCATGGTCAGTGCGAGCAGAAGTGCCATGTCGGTTGCTCCTCTCCGCTCAGACGTCGATGCGGGACATGCGGCGGATGAGGACGAAGCCGACGGCGTAGAGCCCGAAGGCGATGACGACCGCGGCCTGGCCGACCGGGGAGCCGGTCATGCGTTCCAGCGCGCCGTCCTTCACCCCGTTCATCAGGAACAGGGAGCCGACGCCCAGCACGGGAACGGCGTACGACGTCATGCTGACCTGGGAGAGCTGGGTGCGGACCTCGCGCCGGGTCTCCTTGCGCTCCTCCAGCGTCTCCGTCAGGTTGCGCAGCGCGCTCACCACCTGGCCGCCGGCCCGGTTGGCCAGCACCAGGGTGGTGACCAGGACGACCAGCTCGCGGGAGGGAAGGCGGTCGGTGAGTTCGCCCAGTGCGTCGTCCATCGAGGCGCCCACCGCCAGCTGGTCGGCCACTTTCGCCAGTTCCTCGCCGGCCGGGGCCTCCAGTTCCTCCGCCGCCATGCCGATCGCGGTACGGAGGGCCAGGCCGGCCTGGGTGGCGTTGGCGAGGATGCGGGACAGCTCCGGAAGCTGGTTGATGAACTTCTCGATGCGTTTCTGGCGTTGCCAGTTGAGGAACTGGAAGGCCGCCCAGATGCCCAGGAGTCCGGCGAGCGGGCCGAAGAAGGGGGCCAGCACGGCCTGGCCGGTGAGCCAGAGGCCGGCGACCGTGGCGAGCATGGAGACGAAGAACTCGCCCGGGGTGATGTCCAGACCGGTGGCCGCCAGGCGCAGTTCCAGTTTCTTGCCGGTCCTGGTGCGGCGCAGGCGGCGGTCCAGGCCGTGGAAGTGGCGCCGGCGGCCGACGACGGGGATCTGGCCGGTGGCCGAGAGCCGGTCCACCAGCACCTGCCGCTGCGCCTTGCCCATGGCGTAGGAGTGCACGCCCACGACGGCGAGGACGCAGGTCAGCAGGGCGACGCCCGTGGTCAGCGTGATCAGGTTCTGCAGATCCATGGGGACGGTTCCTACCTGGCTTCTCGGGCGGCGAGCTGGTCGGTGGACTCGGCGATGCCGAAGGCCTGGGGAACGGCCTGGCTCGCCATGTAGAGGCGGTCGGCGGTGCGACGCGGCAGCGGGTGGTACTCGAACGCGCCGTGGATCCGGCCGTCGGCGGTCATCGGCTGCGCGTTGAAACGGGCGGCCGTGGCCAGCCGGTACGGTTCGCCCCCGTGGCTCTCCAGCAGGGCGATCTCGGTGATGCGGCGGGCGCCGTCGGCGAAGCGGGTGAGCTGGACGATGACGTCGACGGCGCTGTTGATCTGGTCGTGGAGAGCCACGAAGGGGATCTCCACCTCCGACATGGAGGCGAGTGTCTGGAGTCGCATCAGGGCGTCCTCCGCGCTGTTGGCGTGGACGGTGGCGAGGGAGCCGTCGTGGCCGGTGGACATGGCCTGGAGCATGTCCAGGGACTCACCGCCGCGGACCTCGCCGACGACGATGCGGTCGGGGCGCATGCGCAGCGAGTTGCGCACCAGGTCGCGGATGGTGATCCGGCCCTTGCCCTCGACGTTCGGCGGGCGGGACTCCAGGCGGATGACGTGCGGCTGCTGGAGCTGGAGTTCGGCCGAGTCCTCGATGGTGATGATGCGTTCGCCCTCCGGGATCAGCCCGGACAGCGCGTTGAGGAGGGTCGTCTTGCCGGTGCCCGTCGCGCCCGAGACGATGATGTTGAACCGCGCCTGCACCAGGCCGGCGAGCAGGTACAGCATGGGCTCGTCGAGCGACCCCAGGCCGATCAGCTCCTGGAGGGTGAAGGAGCGCGGGAAGCGGCGGATGGTGAGGATGGCGCCGGTCAGGGACAGCGGCGGAATGATGACGTTGACGCGTTCGCCGGAGGGGAGGCGGGCGTCGACCATCGGGTTGGACTCGTCCACGCGGCGGTTGACGGTCGAGACGATGCGCTCGATCGTCTGCATGAGCTGGTCGTTGGAGGCGAAGCGCAGGGGCAGTTGTTCCACCCTGCCGCCGCGCTCGACGAAGATCGCGTCGGGGCCGTTGACCATGATCTCCGTGATGGAGGCGTCCTCCAGGAGCGGTTCCAGGATGCCGAGGCCCAGGGCCTCGTCGACGACCCGGCGGATCAGCTGGGAGCGTTCGACCGTGGACAGGACCGGGCCCTCGCGGCTGATGATGTGCCCGAGCACCCGCTCCAGGCGCACCCGGCGCTCGGCGGCGGCCATCGAACTCATCTCCGCGAGGTCGATCTCCTCGAGGAGTTTGGCGCGGTAGGCGGCGACCCGGTGACCGTCCTCGCCCCGGCTTCCCTTCTCCTCGGGGGAGTTGATACGTGCCCGCAGACTCATGAGTCCGGTGCTCCTCTCCTCGTTCTTCGTCCTGGACGGTCGTCGGTGGCCGACGGCCGGTCGGCGGTGGTGGTGACCGGCGGCCCGGCGGTGTGGTGACCGGCGGCCGGGCTGCGGCGTCAGTGGTCGATCGGCATCGTGGCGGACTTCCGTGCCGGGTCGAAGTCCCAGCCGGGGACGATCGAGGGGATGTCGATCGTGGCGGTGACGGTGACCTCGTCGCCGCCGTACGCGGCCCGGCAGTCGGTGCCGTCGGCGAGCCAGCCGCTGACGGCGGCGGTGCAGGCCTGCCCGGTGCCCCGGTCGAGCGAGGCGCTGCGCGCCGCGGCTCGGGCCGCGGTGCCGGCCTGCTGGGCGGTGTACGCGATCAGGCCGAGTTGTACGACGGCCATGCCGACGATGATCAGGACCGGGATGAAGCCCAGGAACTCGATCGCCGCCTGGCCCCGGTCACGGCGCCTGTGCTGGTACGGCATGTCAGTCCACCTCCTCCACCGCGCCCGCGGTGCCCGTCACGTCGAAGGGGAAGTCGGCTGCGCCGGGGAACAGCACGGGGACGTTCAGCTTCACTTCGGCCCTGACATGGCCGCCCGCCGTCGTGCAGTTCACCGTCGCGGCGCCCTTCCACGCGCCGGGCAGCTTGTCCAACCCGGCCTCGCGGCAGGCGCCCTGGCGCCAGGCCGGCTCCGACGCCGTCCCCGCCCGTACCGCCTCGTCCGCGGCGTTCCCCGCGAGGGTGAACGTGTATCCCACCAGCACGAGCTGCCACAGCACCACCAACGTCACGAGAATCGCCGGTGTCATACCGAGGAACTCGATGGTGACCTGGCCCCGGTCCCGTTCCCGGTTCCGGACTCGGTCACGCGCCCTTCGCATCGTCGGCATCGTCGGCATCCTCATTCTTTCTGGTCCTTGCGCCGCCGGAGGTTGACCGACCCCCGGTCGCCGCGCAGCCGACCGGCCTTGTGGGCACCCTCGGTGGCCTTGACCAGGCCGAGTTCGCCGGCCAGGCCCCACAGGGCCTGTTTCACCGCGCTCTTGCTCTCCAGCTCGTGGACACGGCCCGCGTCCACGACGCTCTGCAGTTCCTTGAAGTTGGCGGGGACCGCGGTCGCCGCGACCACGGTGCCGGTGATCTTCTGGATCAGCGGGGGCTGGATCTCCGTGGCCCGGGTGTGACGGTTGACGACCACCGTGGTCTCCTCGGCCTTGCGGATCTGCAGCCGCTCCCACATCCGCACCGTCCGCTTGGCGCCCCGGACCGCCACCACGTCCGGCGTGGTGACCAGGAGCGCCGTGTCGGCCATCTCGACCGCCGCCGCACCCGCCCCGCCGAGCTGGGCTCCGCAGTCGATGACGACGACCTCGTAGCGGGAGCGCAGGGCGCTGACGATCTGCCGGGTGGCGCGGTCGGTGACGTCCTCTCCGCGTTCGCCCTCGGCGGGGGCGAGCAGCAGCGCGACACCTGTGTCGTGCCGGAAGACGGCGTCGGCGAGGACGCGCGGGGAGATGTCGGTGACCGCCGCGAGGTCGACGACCGAGCGACGGAACTGGACGTCCAGGTAGGAGGCGACGTCGCCGGTCTGGAGGTCCATGTCGACCAGGGCCGCGGCCCGGCCGGACGCCTGTGCGGCGAGGGCCAGCTGGATCGCCGTCAGGGTCGTCCCCACGCCGCCCTTCGCCCCGCTGACCGTGACGACGGTGCCGCCGACGCCGGTGAAGACGTCGCCGCTCGCGCCCAGATGGCGGCGTACGCCGACCGACCACTGGGCCACCGCCTGGACGCGGCTGCCGAGTTCCTCGTAGCTGAGCGGGAGGGCGACCAGGCCGCGGGCGCCGTAGTCCATCGCGGCCTGGAACAGGCCGGGGCTCGCGTCCGAGGTGACGAGGATGACGCCGACGGCGGGGAAGCGCAGGGCGACTTCGCGGATCAGCTCCAGTGCCGGGACGGGACCGATCCGCTCGTGGACGACCACGACCTCGGGCAGCTCGTCGACCGACTCGGCGGCCAGGCGCGCGAGGGTGTCGATGAGCTGGGTGGAGTCGGCCACCGGAGCCACCGGCTCGGCGTCCGGGAGCTGACTGAGCAGTGTGGTGATGGACCGCACCGCGTCCGCGTCGCCGACCGCCGGGAGGATCCTCGTGGGCATGCGGCTCTCACTTGTCCTTCGCGAGTTCGTACGTCCGCTGGGAGTCCGGGACGGTGGTGTCGCTGCCGGGGGCGACCAGCGCGAGCCGGACACGCTGGGCGAACGACTCGGCGTAGGTGATGCGCTGGGCGTCGATGGTGGACAGCGCGAAGGTGATCGGGACGCCGTCGGTGGGCTGCCGCCCCCGCTCGTCCTCCTCGGGTTCGAGGGCGGTGATCCGGCCGACGTCGAGGACCTGGGCGTTCGTCACGATGATCTTGGACTGGGCGGGGTCACCCTGCCGCGCTCCGGCGAAGGTGGCGTAGACGTTGACCGTCGATCCCGGTGTGATCTTGCCGGCGACACCGGTCGCGGCATCGATCATGATGGCGACCTCCTGCTGCCCCGGCTTCAGGGCGGGCTGGTTCACGATCATGTCGTTCTGCAGAAGAGAGCCCTTGCGCAGCGTGGTGACGGCGATCTTGCCCTGGATCTCGTCCAGGTCGGTGACGGCGTTCTGGGACAGCCACCGCTCGGGCATCCGGACCTTTTCGAACTGGCCGGTACTGAGCTCGGTATAGGGCGCCACGCTGGTCTTCAGCCGGTACGCGGCGACCTCGGGGCCGACTTTGGAGTTCACGTCACTGATGACGGACAGCACGCCGGCGAACGCGCCGAGGGCGCACAGGACCGACAGGAGCAGGAGTATCACGCCGCGGCGCTGACGGGAGTTCATGAACCGTGCAACCTCATTGGGGATATCGGTCGAGCGGAGTCGGGTGTGGTGAGTGTGGTGAGCAGGCGCCCGGGCGGGCGTGGGCAGGATCCCCGGGCCACGGGTACCGCGGCGCGCCGCGTGTGTTCGGGCCTCATCCGGCGGCCGCCCGGTTCGCGGGGCGGGGTTGCGGCGGGGCGTCGTGGCCGGGCGGGGTGGCCGAACAGAACACGCACCGGTCGCCGAGGACGTCGAGGCCGCACCAGTGGCAGACGCCGCGCCGCACGGACGTGACCAGTTGGTACAGGACGGACAGGTCGGGCAGGTAGGTGCAGAACTCGATCAGCTTGCCGGTTCCCCACCACCGCGGGGACGCGGTCGGCAGTGACGCCTCGCGCAGCCCCTGCACGTTCCAGGACGGGGCCAGGGTGCCGGTGACCCAGTCGGACTGCAGCTGGCCCTTGGCGACGAGCATCCACGTGCCGAACTCCGGTCCGTCCAGTGCGGCTTCCGGGCCGAGGCGCACGAGCTGCGGATGGGGGTGGGCGAGTACGGCGAACTGGCTGCCCGGGAGCCAGGACTTGGCGTGCTGCTTGAGGTTCACGGGGACGCGGTCCAGCCGGGCGACCGACCCCAGCAGGGCGCCGGCATGGATGTAGTGGACCAGCAGCCGGCCGGCCGAGGCCAGCACGCCGGGGCTGAGGTCGCACGAGGCCAGCTGCCGCAACTGGCGGGCCAGGACGGCCAGTCCGAGCGGTGGCAGGTCGGGCTGGAAGAGTGCGATCCGGTCGGTCTCCAGCAGGGAGCGCAGGCTGTGCAGCCGCCGCTGGACGGCGGTGGGCGCGGCCGGGGAGCAGACCACGATGACGTGCCCGTGCTGCTCGATGAGCGTCTGCAGTTCGGTCAGTGCCTGTTCGAGCGGGCGGGTTTCGATGTCCTGCAGCACGACGGCCGGCAGGGTTCGTTCGTCCTGCGGCGGCAGCGCCAGGTCGGCGCCGGTCACGGCGATGGCGGTTGACACGCGCGGTTCCCCCGTTCTTCCCCTGCCCAGCGGCCCACCGGTTGTTTCACCAGGTGCACCGCGTCCACTCCACAGCGTCACTACGTCCGCACTGTATCCGCGGCTTCATGACCGGAGAACAGCGTTTGTGTAGCCGAACGGCAACGAGCGTCGCGCAAGACGCTCCAAAACGGGACACGTAGAGCATCTCGGCGGGCCCAATTCGGCACGGGGCGGGTGGGCCCTGTGCGCCGCTTTGACACTGGGCCCGTTTTGGGTCCCCAGGCCCACGCTTTCCGGCCACGACCGTACATACGCTCGCGGTCCACACCGAGGCTGCTGGGCGAGGAGGGGTGCCGTATGGCTCGCGGGGGCATACGGACGGGCGGGCGACACAGACACGTCCGGGACGACCGGGGGGCGACCGCCCCGGAGTATCTCGGAATGATCGTGGTCAGCGCCGCCGTTGTCCTGGCGGTCTCCGCCACGGGCATCGGACAGTCGCTCTACGACGAGATCGCGGCCCAGGTCTGCCGGGTCACCGGTGGCGGGAACTGCGGAACCGGCGGGAACGGCGGGAACGAGCAGGGCAAGCCGCTCACCGACGCCGACTTCGAGCCGGCGCTGTGCCAGGTCTCCTCGGTGACCGACAAGGCGGGCTCGAAGGTGAAGATCGCCTTCTGGGAGATCGGCAACGAGTACGGCTTCCAGGAGCAGCGGATCAAGGCGAAGACGGACGTCAACGGCGACGGCAAGGTCGACGACAACGACGAGATGGTGTACCTGACCTTCACCGACGCGGCGTCCGTGGCGGCGAAGAAGGACTTCAAGCCCGGCATGAAGGTCGGCAAGTTCGGCACCGACAAGGTGGAGCTCGGCCTCGGCATCAAGGTCACCAACGGTGACACCTGGGTCTTCGAGAGCCCCGAGGAGGCCCAGCGGTTCCGGGACGACGTCGAGACGCTGCAGATGTACGAGATGCGGCGGAGGTCGCCGCACGGCGGGGAGGTGGCCCTGAGCGACAGCATCCTCTACCTGTTCGGGACCGGTCCGCTGAAGGACGAGGAGGAGACGCGGGAGCGGATCGAGAACGACCTGGGCGACAACCGGAAGATCACCTACGGCAAGGTGAACCTGGAGGCCTCGGCAGCGGCCGGCCTGAAGTTCTCGGTGGCCGACGAGAAGAAGCTGAGCGCCACGCTCGGCGGCAACTTCAAGTACGCCCCCGAGGTCACCTGGACCGACAACGCGTACAAGAACACCAGGTCGTACACGTACTCCTCGTCCATCGAGTACGGCGTCAAGGCGAGCTACGAGGCGGGCGCGCTCAACGGCGACGCCTCGGCGAACACCACGCAGACCGGCACCATCACCGTCACCTACGACAAGACCACCGGCAAGCTGGTCCGCATCGACACCACCCGCACCGTCGAGGAGGGCAGCCAGAAGGACGGCGCCAAACTGGGCGGCGACAACGGCCAGAGCGGGAAGGACAAACGGGGCGGAGGCGCGAACGTGAAGGGCACGGACAGCCCCAACGGTGTCGAGATCGTCACCAACACCCTGGCCTTCGACCCGGGACCGGCCGGCGACCAGGACCGGGCGATCGCCGAGCAGTGGCTCGACGGCAACAACGAGCAGTTCGGGACACCGTTCCAGTACATGTTCGACGACAACGCGCCCACCGACCGCCCCGGTGCCGACGACCCGTTCGGGCAGCTGATGTTCGACAAGGGCAAGTCGAGCCGGATGAACTACACGGGCGAGGTGAACGCCGCCGAGTACGGCTTCGAACTGAACCTCGGGCTCAGCCTCGGCCTGTCCGTCAGCACCGAGCAGAAGGCGGAGACCCTGACCGACGCGCAGTTCCTCGGCGCCCCCAAGGGGGACAACCGCTCCTACGTCCCCTATAGCTACTGTGCCGACTGACCGGACAAGGAGCCCGCACCGATGACTCATCCGAAGCCCCGCAGTACGTACCTGACCACCGGCCTGCTGGCCCTCGCCCTCACCCTCTCCGGCTGCGGCACGGACGACTCCGCCTCCGGCTCCGCCTCGGTGCCGGACGGCTGGGGGACGCTGAAGACCAAGGGTGTCTCCGTGTCGTACCCCGACGGTTACGAGGAGCAGGGCGCGGGAGAGCGCAGCAAGTTCAACGCGGCCGCGGCCGAGCGCACGGAGGGCGGCAGGACCGTCTCGCTGATCACCGTGCAGCTCGGCTTCACCCAGGCGGACTCCGCCGAACGGGCGGCCATCGCCGCCGAGGCCGGCATCCAGATGGGTGCGGACGTCAAGGGTCAGAAGGAGGTCGAGCTGGCCGGCACGGACGAGGCCCGCCGGATCGACTTCACCTTCAAGGCCTCCGGCGAGGAGGGCGGACCGCCCGAGGGCACACCTGTGAACGGCGTGATCCTGACCGGCCTGGACTCCGCCGAGCGGACCTTCCAGATCCGGATCGACGCCCAGCGGGGGAAGCTCTCCGACGCCGATGTACGGCGGATCGTCGAGTCGGTGGAGGTCCACTAGCCATGGAGGCGCACTGGCGGTACCGGGCGCCGGGCGTGCCCTACCCGCTCCGCTTCGAGATACGGGGAGGTTCCCGATGACCCGCTACGAGACCCCGACGCGGGCCGGTTCGCCCGCCCTCGCGCTCGTACGGTCGTGGGCGGCGGGCGTGATCGTCCTGGTCGTCACGGCGGCGGTGCAGGGGACGCTGGTGTACGACCACCTGCTGGGCCCGGAGGGCGTCGGGTCGTTCGGGGCGGCGCTGGGGCTGGTGCATCTGCCGAACCTGGTGTGCGTGGTGCTGGCGACCTGGGCGGCGGCGTCGGTGCATCCGGAGCCGTGGCGGGAGGTGCCGTCGCGGCACGCGGCGGCGGCCTGCGCGGTGCCGGTCGCGGCCCAGGTGCTCACCCTGTCACTGCACTGGGACCGGGCGGGGGCCGGGGCGCTCGCGTTCTGGTTGTCGACGGGCGTGCTGCTGGCGGGCTGTGTGCTGGGGATGCTGCTGGACCGCTTGTGGAAGGCACGGGACTGACGCGCGAGCGGCACGGGGCAGCGGGGAAGCACGGCAGGCGGCCGGCCTGAAGGGCCGACGGATGGTCCGGACCCATTGACCACCCTATTGGTCTGGACCATTTTGTATCCCCGGCGACGGCCACCGTCGTTTTCTCCGCCCTTCTTCCCCCCTCTTCCCCCCACCGGAGGCCCCAAGGGCGGCCTCGACCCCTCCCAGGTGGGCCTCGGCCTCCCGGCCTCCACCCGCGGCGCGGGCAGCGGCTACGTCTCCCCGACCGTGGTGGACAACGCCCTGGACTGCCTGACGCCCGGCACCCACTGCGGCTCCTTCAAGCCCTCCCGGACCTACCCGGGTCTGCGCGGCGCCATGACCTGGTCCACCAACTGGGACGCCACCGCCGGCAACGCCTGGTCCAACGCGGTCGGCCCCCACGTCCACGCCCTGCCCTGACCCGTGAGAGGGGGGTGGTCCGGGCTCGGCACGCTCGGTTCTCCGGGTGCCGAGCCCGGGCCCGCCCGGGCCCGCCCGGGCGCGCCTCAGGCGTTCTTCAGCTCGATGCCCTTGGTCTCCTTCATCAGGTAGACGGCGACACCGGTGCAGAGGCACAGCACCATGATGTAGAACTCGGACAGCTGCGCCATCTTCAGGTCGATGAAGAGCTGGTTGAGGTAGGGGGCGGTACCGCCGAAGAGGGCGACGGAGATGGAGTAGGCGAAACCGATGCCCTGGGTGCGCACCTTGGTCGGGAAGGCCTCCGACATGGTGGCCGACAACAGCGCGCCGGGGATGGCCACGATGACGAGCGCCACCGTGGCGGCGACGAAGAGCGTCCAGCCCGCCGAGCCGATCATCCCGATGAGCGGCATGTGCAGCGCCGCCATCAGCACCGCGAAGGCGATCAGCATCGGTCGGCGGCCGACCCGGTCGGAGACGTGTCCCCACAGCGGCAGCGTCGCCAGCGCGATGCACTGGGCCGCGACGGAGCACCAGTAGGCGACGCCGGGGTCCATGCCGTGCTGGGTGATGGCGTAGGTGGAGACGTACGAGGTCCAGGTGTAGTGGGCCGAGGTGATGCCGGACGTCATCAGGACGACCAGCAGCACCGACCGGGTCACCTGCTTGCGCGAGACCGGCCGGTCGGCGTCCGCCGATCCGGACTGCTGGTTCTCGAACACGTCGCTTTCTTCCATGTTGCGGCGCAGGTAGAGCGCCGCCAGAGCGAGGAACGCGCCGAGGAAGAACGGGATGCGCCAGCCCCAGTCGGCGACGGCGCTCTCCGTCAGGGTGGAGGTGACCACGCCGCCCACGGTGTAGGCGAGGACGGAGCCGCCGAAGATGGCGACGAAGACGATGCTGCCCCACATGCCGCGCCGGTGGCTCGGCGCGATCTCCGCCACATAGGTGTTGGCGGTGGCCGACTCGCCGCCGTGCGCGAATCCCTGCACCACCCGGGCCAGCAGCAGGATCAGCGAGGCCCAGGCTCCGATGGAGGCGTACGAGGGGAGGAAGCCGATGACGAGGCTGCCGCCGGCCATCATCAGCATGGTGGTGATCAGCACGAACTTGCGCCCGCGCCGGTCGGCGACACGGCCGAAGACGATGCCGCCCAGGGGCCGCATGAGGAAGCCGACCGCGAACACCGCGAGGGTGGACAGCAGGGCGGAGACCGCGTCCTGGGAGTTGAACATGGCCGTGGCGATGAACGGAGTGAAGACGGCGTAGGCGCTCCACTCGTACCACTCGAGGACGTTGCCGACCGTGCTGGCGATGAGGGACTTGCGCTTGGCGCGCAGCGAGGGTCCGGCCTGCGCTCCGGCTTCGTGCGGCGCGCCGCGGGATGTCTGTACGTCGCTCACGAGAGCTCCTTTGCTCCGGGTGGGCAGGGCGGGCATTGCCTGGGGGCGCCGGGGTGCGGCCCGGCGCCGCGGTCAGCCGGCGGCGTGAGCGGCGGCCGCCTCCAGCAGAAGGGGGACCCCTGCCTCGAGCGAGGGTCCGAAGGTGCGGTCGTGGGGTCGCTCCCCGCGCAGCCACCGGGTGTAGATGGCCTCGCAGAAGATCGCCGCCTTCCACAGGGCGAGGGTCTGGTACCAGGGGAGGGCGGTGAGGTCGAGGTGGTCCATACCGGCGTGGTAGTGCCGGACGAGCTCGGCCCGGGTGGGGTATCCCTCCTCACGCGTGACGGGGGTGAGTTCGAGCGGGGTGACGGACTGCCCCTTCTCCGCGTACGTGGCGACGAGGTAGCCGAGGTCGGCGAGCGGGTCGCCGAGGGTGGCCATCTCCCAGTCGAGGACGGCCAGGAGCCGGGGCGGGCCGTCGGGCGCGAACATCAGGTTGCCCATGCGGTAGTCGCCGTGCACCACCGTGGCGACCTGGCTGGCCGGGAGGTTGGCGGCGAGCCAGTCGGCGAGCTTGGCCACGGCCGGCAAGCTGCGCGTGGTGTTGACGTCCCACAGGCCTGCGAAGCGCTCGACCTGCCGGCCCAGATAGCCCTCGGGCCGCCCGAAGGAGGCGAGTTCGCCCTGGGTGACGTCGAGGCGGTGCAGGTCGACGAGGGTGTCGACGACCGCGAGTCCCGTGGCCCGGCGCCGCTGGGGGGCGTCGAGGTGGGCGGGGACGGTGTCGGTGATGACGGCGCCGTCGAGATGGCCCATCAGGTAGAAGGGCACTCCGAGCACCGAGTCGTCCTCGCAGATGGCGAGGATCTCCGGCACCGGGACGCCGTGGCCGCCCACGGCCCGCTGGATGCGCGCCTCGCGGACCATGTCGTGGGTGGACCTGGGCAGCGGCGGGCGCGGCCCGCGGCGCAGCACGACGGAGGTGTCGCCGCGCCGGAGCAGATAGGTGACGTTGGAGTGCCCGTCGCCGATGCGTCCCCAGGCGAGGGGGCCGCTGCCGATGCCGTGCTTGTCGAGGAAGTCGGTGATCTCGTCGACGACGAGCAGGGGCGGGGCGGTCAGCCGCTCCGCGGCCTCCCGGTCGGCGACGACTTCGATGCCGTCGGGGACGGTTTCCATCACGCCTCCTCGCCCCGCACGACGGCGGTGCCCTGATGGCGCTCTCCGGCCTGGACTGCGGCGCCGCGCTGCTTGGCCGCCCTGCGGGCGATGGCCCACTTGTGCGTCTCGGTGGACCCGTCGTAGATGCGGAACGGGCGGATCTCGTTGAGGTACTGGGCCAGCGGAAGCCCGTCGGAGACGCCGTCGCCGCCGCACAGCTGGACCGCCCGGTCGATGACTCGGGAGATGGCTTCCGAGCAGTACACCTTGGCGACCGAGGACATCGCGGAGCCGGCCCGGGGGTCGCTCGCGAGCAGCGCGGCCGTCTTGTCGATGATGGCGTCGGAGGTCTCGATGTCGATGACGGACTCGGCGATCAGGTTCTGTGCGAGGCCGAGCGCGTTCAGCGGAGCGCCGAACAGTTCCCGCTCCCCGGCCCGGTCGAGGGCGATGTCCAGGGAGCGCCGGGCGAGCCCGAGCCAGCGCATGCAGTGGGTGAGCCGTGCCGGTCCGAGCCGCACCTGCGCGTACCGGAAGCCCTGACCGGGCGATCCGAGGACGGCCTCGTCGGGGACGAAGCAGTCCTCCAGGTGGACGTGCGGGTGGCCGCCGTCGATGTAGCGGTCGACGGTGTGGATGGGGGCGCCGATGCGGACGCCGGGGTTGGTCATGTCGACGAGGAACATGGTGGCGCCCTCGGGGGCGTCCCCGACCTGGGGGGTGCGTGCCATCACGATGCAGAAGCCGGCGCCGAGGGCACCGCTGATGAACCGCTTGTGGCCGTTGATCACCCAGCCGCCCTCGGCCGGTACGGCGGAGGTGCGCAGCGCGGTCGGGTCGGAGCCGGCGCCCGGGTGCGGCTCGGTCATGCCGAAGCAGGAGCGCATCTCACCGGTGGCGAGCGGGAGGAGGTAGCGCTTCTTCTGCTCCTCGGTGGCGATGAGGTTGAGCATGTGCATGTTGCCCTCGTCGGGGGCCATGCAGTTGAGCACGCTGGGGCCGATGGGCGAGTAGCCCGCTTCCTGAAGGATCGGTGACCAGTGCTCGATGGACAGGCCCTGGCCGCCGTACTCGGTCGGCACGTGCGGGGCGAAGACCCCGGCCTCCTTGGCCGCGGCCTGCAGCCGCAGGCGCGTGTCCTCCTGCAGTCGTTCGCCGGGGACGGGCTCGGCGTCGATGACGGTCTCACGGATGAAGCGGCGGGTGCGCTCGCGCAGTTCCTCCACCGAGGGCGGCAGATTGCCGAGGGACATGATCGGGGTCCTTTCGTTGAACGGATGCCGTGGGTCAGGCGGTGCCGCCGGCGACGGCCAGGCCGCCGTCGACGGTGAGGACGTGGCCGGTGACCCAGGAGGCGTCGTCGGAGACGAGGTAGGCGACGGCGGAGGCCACGTCGGCGGGGGCGCCGAGCCGCCGCATCGGGTAGGCCTCGGCGACCTCGTCCTCCCTGTTCTCGTAGAGCGCCTGGGCGAAGCGGGTCTTGACCACGGCCGGGGCGACGGCGTTGACGCGGACGTCCGGGCCGAGTTCGGCGGCCAGGGCACGGGTGAGGTGGGAGACGGCGGCCTTGCTGACGCTGTACAGCCCGATGCCGGGGGCGGGTGTGTCGCCGGTGACGGAGGAGAGGTTGACGACGGTGCCGTGGTTCTCGGCGAAGCGCAGCCGCGGGTGGGCGAGGGTGGCCTGCACCCAGCCCAGCGTGGCGAGCACGTTGACCTCCAGCACCTTGCGGGCCGCGTCGAGGCCGATCTCGGTGAGGGGGCCGTACGCGGGGTTGATGCCGGCGTTGTTGACGAGGATGTCGAGGCGGCCGAACTCCCGGGCCACGGTGTCGAGGACCTCGGCGCGGTGCTCGGGGTCGTCCGCCTTGCCCGCGACGGCGAGCACACGGCCCTCGGGCAGTGCCTGAGCGGCCTCGAGCAGCGGTTCGGGCTTGCGGGCGGTGATGCACACCCGTGCGCCCTCGGCCACCAGGCGCTCGGCGATGGCCAGACCGATCCCGCGGCTGGCCCCGGTCACCACGGCGGTGCGTCCGGCGAGGCGGCCCGCTGTCCGGGGGGCGTTGTTCTGGTCGGTGTGGAGGTGCTGCACCGGTCAGCCTTTCGTCGTGGGGGGAGGGACGTCGTGGCCCGCGGGCCTGCGCAGTGCGGTGCGCCGGATCTTGCCGGTCTGGGTCTTGGGGAGGTCGGCACGGATGTGCACTTCGGTGGGCCGCTTGTAGGCGGCCAGCCGCTCGCGGGTGAAGGAGATCAGTTCGTCCGGGGTGACCGAGGCACCGGCGGTGAGCGAGACGTAGGCGACGACCGTCTCGCCGCGGTAGTCGTCCGGCTGTCCGACCACGGCGGCCTCGTGGACCGCCGGGTGCTCGTAGAGGGCGTCCTCGACCTCGCGCGGCCAGACCTTGTATCCGGAGGCGTTGATCTGGTCCTTGAGCCGGTCGACCAGGTAGACCCAGCCGTGCTCGTCGATGATCGCGCCGTCGCCGGTGCGCAGTCGGCCGCCAGGGACGGCCTGTTCGGTGGCGGCGGGCTGCTGCCAGTAGCCGGCGACCACCTGGGGGCCGCTCAGCTCGAGTTCCCCCTGCTCGCCGGGGGGCAGCGGGTTGCCGTCGAGGTCGACGACCCGGGCGGTGAGGTTGGGCAGCGGGACGCCGATGGAGAGGGTGCCGCTGGCCTCGTGCACGGGCGCGGTGGTGCCGGGCGGCACGGCGATGACGGCGGAACTGGTCTCGGTCATGCCGTAGATGTTGTGGATGTAGACGCCGAACCGTTCCCGGAACCGGTCGACGGTGGCGGGCGGGATGGGGGCCCCGCCGGAGAAGAGGTGTTTGGCCGAGGCGAAGTGCTCCGGTCCTGCGTGCTCCACGGCGTACATCGCGTTGTAGGCGGTGATCGAGCCGACCATGTAGGTCACCTGGTGCTCGGCGAGCGCGTCCAGCGCCACCTCGGGCCGGAAGCGGCCGGTGAGGACCAGGGTGGTGGGGGTGACGAGCGAGATGACCCCGTTCACCACCGCCCCCGTGATGTGGAAGAGCGGGGCCAGCGCGTACACCGTGTCGCCGTCGGCCAGATCGGCCCAGGCGGCGTTGGTGAGTGCCACGTTGAGGACGTTGCCGTGGGAATTCATCGCGCCCTTGGGCGGTCCGGTGGTGCCGGAGGTGTAGGTCAGCAGGGCCACGTCGTCGGAGGTGAGATCCACCGGTTCGGGGCGGCGGCCCGCGAACTCCTGGAGCAGGGCCGCCAGGTCGCCGCCGTCGGCGGGCGAGGGACGCTCGGTCGAGGGGAAGGCGCGCGGGTCGTTGCGTGTCTGGAATTCCAGCGCCGACGTACTGACCGTCCATCGCACGGAGCTGCCGGCGAGGGTCGTACGGGTCTCCTCCACGTCCAGGTCGGCGCAGACGACACCCACGGCCCCGGCATCGTCGATCAGGCGGCGCAGCTCGCCTCGGCGGTACATCGGGTTGAGCAGGAGCGCGGTGGCGCCCAGCTTCCACAGGGCGAGCAGCACCAGGGCGTACTGCGGGATGTTCTGCAGGTAGATGCCGACCCGGTCCCCGCGTCCGGTTCCGCGGGCTGCGAAGGCGCAGGCCAGTGCGTCGGAGGCGCTGTCCACCTCGCGTGCCGTGAGCGCGCCGTCGAAGTAGCGCAGGGCGACGGCGTCGGGGTCGCGCGCCACCCGGGCTCGCCATGCGGCCGTCAGGGAGTCGTGGCCGACCGTCATCTCCGCCGGCACCGCGGCCGGGTACAGCTCCCGCCACGGACGCGCCTCGGGCATCGACATCTCCCGCTCCCTCCACCGGCTCCGAACAGCCCGGGATATGCTGGACAACGTACCGACCGAGCGCTCGCTCGGTATTGCAGGTGAGGATCTACGGGGCGCGTCAGCGTGTCAAGGGGGTGCGCGGCGGAGGGCTTCGGGCGGCGGTCGCCCGGCAGAACGGACCGGGCGCCTGTGCATACTTACGTACTGGCACGAGCACACGCGGCGAGGAGAGCATGACCGAAGCCGACGCACTGACCACCGGCGGAGCTGCCGTGACCGGAGACGACGGGGCCGGAACCACGGCGGACTGGAGGCTCTACACCAGCGACGGCCTGCCGCCCGTCCTGGGGGCCGCCCTGGCCTGCTTCGTGAAGCAGGGGTACCACGGCACCACGATCCGGGAGGTGGCGGCGCGGGCCGGCCTGTCGGTGCCCGGGGTGTACCACCACTACCCGTCGAAACACGCCCTGCTGGTCGGCATCGTCACCCGGGCGATGG
Source organism: Streptomyces sp. M2CJ-2 (assembly GCF_016757295.1). NCBI lineage: Bacteria > Bacillati > Actinomycetota > Actinomycetes > Kitasatosporales > Streptomycetaceae > Streptomyces > Streptomyces sp. M2CJ-2. The sequence continues at coordinate 129,328 of NZ_JAESIF010000005.1, forward strand.
CGGAGCTGTGGGAGCGCAGCACAGCGGCACTGGAGGAGGCCGGACCGGACGTCGGACGGCGGCTGGACCTGCTGGTGGAGTGCCTGGTGCTGTTCCACGCGCACCGGCGGGACCTTGCGTTCATCGCGGCGAGCGAGATCCGCAGCCTGCTCGACGACGACCGCACCACCTACCTCCAGGCCCGCGACCGGCAGCAGCGCCTGATGGACGCGGCCGTCGAGGAGGGCGTGACCCGGGGGACGTTCACGACACCGTACCCCCGTGAGGTCAGCCGGGCGATCGTCACGATGTGCACAGCGGTGTCCCAGTGGTACCGCGTGGACGGCAGTCTCTCCCCCGCGGAACTGGCCGCCCGCTACCGCACCATGGCCCGCATGACCGTCGGCGCGACACCGCTGGGACCGTCCGCGCCGTCACCCTGACCGGCTTCCGCGCCGTACGGGCCGGAAAGCCGTCCCTGCGGAGGCCGGGAGACCGCCTTCTCGGCATCGCCTCCGCGCGCCCCTGGGGCCGACCCCACCCCAGACGCACCCAGCGCTCTTCCTCTACGGCCGAAAGGCGGCTGGGCCGCCGTACGGCCTCGCACTCACGCTGGGCAGGGCGCCCGCATGCGGGTCGCGGCGGGCATGACAGCCGACCGGGCCGCCGGGCTGCCCGAACCAAGGTCTCCGGCGCGGTCGGCCCCCACACACGTCCGCACCCCGCCCCGGCCTCAGCCGGTACGGCGCCGCCCCCGCCCACGGTGACGTGGGCGGGGGCGGCGCCGTGACCACACCGGCCACGGTCAGGCGACGGGGACGGCCGTCTGCTCACGCCGTGCGGCCCGCGCCTGCTCGTACGGCGCGTCGAGCTCCTCGGTCGAGAGCCCGGCCGTCTCGCGCATGAAGTAGACCGCGGTACCCGAGACGATGGCCACGACGACGCCGAACACTGCCACGGGCAGCCACCCCAGCGGTCCGTCCCAGAGCAGGGCGGTGGCGATCAGTGGGGCGAATCCGGCGATCACGTTGCCCAGCTGGTTGCCCATCGCCATGCCAGAGTAGCGGACCGGGGCTGCGAACTGCTCGGCGTAGAAGGCCGGCCACACGCCCTCGCGGCAGGCGTAGAGCAGCGACATGAACACGATCGTCATGACGGCGATGCCCGGAACGTTGCCGGTCGAGACGATCCACAGGTAGGGGACGATCGTCACTCCGCAGCCGATCGCGGCGGTGAGCGTCACCGGTCGCCGGCCGAACCGGTCGGACAGATGAGCCGCGGCGGGCGACGTGAACATCATCAGGGCGACCGCCACCGCACTGATGATCAGCATCGTCGACCGCTCCACGCCGACCTCCTGCGTCGCATAGGCCAGGACGAACACCGTCGACAGCGACTGCATCATGGCCAGCATCGTCGCGCCCGCGACGCGCACGACCGATCCGGACTGGTAGCGCAGCACGTCCTTCGCCGGCAGGCTGCGCACCTCGTCGTCCTCGGCTATCTCCTGGAAGACCGGGGTCTCCTCCAGGCGCGTACGCACCAGGTAGGCGATCAGGACGACGACCGCCGACAGCCAGAAGGGCACCCGCCATCCCCAGCTGTACAGCGCCTCGTCCGGCAGCGCCGCGACCGGGATGAACACCAGGGTCGCCAGCACGTTGCCCGCCGCGATGCCGACCGAGAGGAAGCTGCTGAAGAAGCCGCGGCGTTCGTTCGAGGAGTGCTCGACGGTCAGCGTCGCCGCACCGGCCGATTCCGCCCCGGCCGAGAAGCCCTGGAGCAGCCGCAGAAGCGTCAGCCCGATCGGGGCCAGGAATCCGATGGAGTCGTAGCTGGGCAGGCAGCCGATCAGGAAGGAGCTCACGCCCATCAGGACCAGGCACCCGAGCAACGCCCGTTTGCGGCCGATCCTGTCGCCGAAGTGACCGAACACCAGGCCGCCGAGCGGCCGTGCGACGTATCCCACGCCGAACGTCGCGAACGAGGCGATCAGGCCGACAGCCGGGCTCACGTCGGGGAAGAACAGGTGGTTGAAGACCAGCGCAGCCGCGGCGCCGTAGATGAAGAAGTCGTAGTACTCGAGCGTGCTGCCCAACAGTGACGCCATCGCGGCCTTGCGTGGTGTCTTCTGTCTCTGCGTGACCTGCTCCATGGTTCTTGCTGTCCTTGCGTCGTGCACGAGGCTCTCGTGTCAGGGCGGGGAGCGTGACGGACACCTGCCGCTCCGTCGCGCTGGAACGGCATTCCAACATGAAAAGCAGTTCGATACAAGATAAAGTTGGAACGACATCTCATATAGAGACGGCGATCCGGGTTGTGGTGGCAGGATGGGCCGCAGATCGACGGCACCACCGGCAAAGACCCTCGCTGAGAAAGGGAAACGACTCATGGCTCCTGCGCTCGCGCGCGGCCTCGGCATCCTCGAAGTCCTCGCCGGTGTCGAGAAAGGCCTGCAGCTGCACCAGATCGCCGATTCGCTCGGCATACCTCGCAGTGCGGCTCACCGGCTGCTCGCCGAGCTCGGCGACGCCGGCTACGTACGCCAGGACGGCGCGCTCGGCAACTACGTGCTGAGCCTCAAGCTGGTCTCCCTGGGCCTGAAACACCTCGCGGTCAACGACCTGGTCGGCCTGTCCCGGCCCCTGCTCGAGCAACTCGCCAGTGACACCGCCGAGCTCGTCCGCCTGGCCGTCGTCGACCACGACGACATGGTCTGGGTCGCCGCCCACCAGGGCACACGTTCCGGGCTGCGCTACGACCCCGACTCGGGCAGCACCGTCACGCTCAGCTGCTCGGCCACCGGTTTCGCCTGGATGGCGCACGTCCCCGAGGAGATCGCGCTGCAGAAGATCCTGCGTCAGGGCATCACCAGCCGGGAGGACAGCGGACCCCGCGCGCCCCAGACGATCGACGAGATCCGCGCCGAGCTCACGAAGACCCGCGACAACGGTTTCGCCATCGCCATCGACACCTACTCCCTGGGTGTCGGAACCGTGGCCGCACCCATCTTCGTCGCCGGTGAGGTCGCCGGGGCGATCAACATCACCGGTCCGACCCCGCGGCTGACCGAGGAGCGCCTGACGCAGCTCGCGCCGCGCCTGCTCCGGACCACGGCCGAGGTCACGAAGATCCTGGAAGCCGCCGACGGGCGCCTGCAGACCGTCGCCCGCGCCTGAGAGCGGACGGGTACGGGACCGCGTACGTGCCGGGCAGCAGCGGAGTGCGCGGCCCGGCACGACAGCAACCGGCGGAAGACGAGGTGCAGTTGTCACATGGCCGGCAACGGCCCCGCCGTCCCTCAGTCGGCGGATCGGGGCTGGGTCTCGCCGAAGAAGTCGAGCATCGGCTCCAGTTGGGCCGCGAGCATGTGACGGCCTTCGTGCGTCGCAAGGCCCAACCGGTCCGCGTGCTCCAACCACGCGGTGCGCGTCGGGTCCATCACGATGTCCGCGACCACCGCGCCCGGCGCCGTCGAGGTGCGGCTCAGGTCCAACGGCAGCGGATCGTCCGGTGACAGCCCCAAGGGGGTAGCGTTGACCACCAGATCACATGCGTGGCCGTCGACACGGTCGAGGACCTGGACCTCGGTGCCCGCAGCGCCCAGCAACGAGGACACCGCCGCACGACGGTCCGCGTCGATCTCCCCGATCCGCACCTCGGCACCCTGCGCGTGCAGGGCGAAGGCGATGGCGACGCCGGCGCCTCCGCCGCCGATGATGTCGACCCGCGGGTGATCGGGCAGCCGGTGCCGGGCACGCAGCCCCGCGACGAACCCCAGGCCGTCGACGTTGTCTCCGTGCCAGCCGCCGCGCTCGTCACGGCGCACGACGTTGACGCTGCCGCACGCCTCGGCCGCCGGCCCGAGACTGTCGCACATCCCGGCCACGTTCACCTTGTGCGGCACGGTGACGACGATCCCGGCCACCTGCTCGGTCCCGGACAGGCCGGCCATGACGTCGGACAGGCTGTCCGCACGGCAACGTGCCATGACCATCAACGAGTCCAGACCAGCCTCGCGCGCCCGATCGTTGAACAGGTCGGGCAGTTTGGCCTGCTTGATCGGATCGCCGAGCAGCACGAAGAGCTTCATCGCGCGGCAGCCTCCATGGCTATGTGTGCGGCCGCGACGCGGCCGAAGATCAGACCCTTGCTCAGCGCCGTGCCGGTCACGTACGCCTTGCCGTGGAATCCGCCGACGACCTCGCCCGCGGCGTACAGCCCGGGCACGGCCGCCCCGGACTCGGTCAGCACCCGGCCGACGGCGTCGACGGCCACGCCACAGTACGTCGACGTCATCAGCGTCTTCGCGGGGTAGGCGTAGAACGGAGCCTTGGTGACGGGCACGAGACGCCCCACCCCGTTGCACAGTCCGGTGCGGCCGAAGGCGTCCGAGCGGTCACCGGCCACCACCGCGTTGTACTCGTGCACCGTGCGCTCCAACCGTGCCGCGTCGATGCCCGCCGCCTCGGCGAGCTCCCGCAACGAGTCGGCCCGGTGCACATGCCCCTTGTCCTCGAGGGCGTCGATGTCCGAGAGGGGGACCCCCGGCTGGGACTGCGCACGTACGTCCGCGTCGAACACCTGGAAAGCGATCTGCCGGGGCTGCTCCAGGCACGCGGCGCCCAGCGTCTTGTACGAGGCCGACTCGTCCACGAAGCGCCGGCCCTCGACGTTCACGATGACGGCGCCCATGTAGAACGCGGTCAGCAGTTCGTGCTCCTCGATGGTCGTCTCGGGGTGGGACCCGAACGTGCCCGAGACGTACTCCATGTCGCGCAGGGCCGCTCCTCGAGCGGCGGCGAAGCGCAGGCCGTCGCCGGTGTTGCCCAGGCCCCCGTACGGCATCGCGTCGACCTGCCGCGGAGCGTACCGGCCGATGGTCTCCGGGGAGCGGGTGAAACCGCCCGTCCCCAGCAGGACGCCGCGGGCGTGCACGCTCTGCCGCGCGCCGCCGTCCAGCTCGACCACGACACCCGCGACGGTCCCTCCGTCGTCGATGAGGTCCACCACGCGCGCACCGGTGCGCAGGACCACGGTGGACGAGGCCTCGACACGAGCGAGCAGGGCGGCCAGCACGGTCTCGATCGGCGCGTGGTGCGAGCGGGGGACGCTCTGGCCGGAACTGAGCTTGACCACGTCGAACTCCAGCCCCAGCCCGCGCATCCAGTCGTAGGCGTCGTGCTGCTCGCGCGCGTACGCCTCCAGCAGCGCCGGATCAGCGACCCCGCCGGAGGCGGCGAGCATGTCCGCCACGAAGGTGGAGTCGTGGTCGACGATGCCGCGCCGCCGCTGCTCGTCGGTGCCCGAGAAGGCGAACCATCCGCCGCTCATCGCGCTCGTGCCGCCGATCTCCGGCTGCTTCTCCAGCAGGACGGCACGCACCTGGTGCTCGGCGCACCACGCCGCGGCCGCGAGGCCGGTGATGCCGGCCCCGACGATGACCACGTCCACCTGAGAGGGCACCACGCCTCGGTCGTGGTTCATGACGCCCCCTCGACCCGAGCACCCTCGGCGGCCGGACGACCGACCGCACGCACCTGTGAAGACCCGGACAACCGCCTCACCGTCCGTGCACGTTCGTGATGTCGGCGAAGACGGGGGCGCGCTTCTCCAGGAACGAGGCCACGCCCTCCATGCCCTCCTGCCCGCTGAACGTCTCGTCGATGAGCACGGAGAGCGCCTCACGGACCACCGGCAGCGACTCGGTCAGCATCGTGTGGTTGGCGAACTTCTTGCTCAACGCGGTGGCCCGCGGGGCGTTGCGCGCGATCCTGGCGGCGACCTCCCCGCCCACGCGCTGCAGATCGTCCTGCGCGACGACGCGAGTGATGAGACCCGCCTCGAGGGCCTCCTGCGCGCTGACGGGTTCGCCCGTCAGCGCCAGGTACTGCGTCATGCGTCGGCTGGTCGTGTAGCTGGCCGACCCCAGGAAGACGGTGGCCCACAGACCGATGCTCGTTTCCGGAAGGCGGAAGACAGCGGCATCGCCGGCGACGACGACGTCGCAGAACTGGAGGAGTTCCATGCCGGCGCCGAGCGCCATGCCCTGGACCTCCGCCACGATCGGCAGCCTGCTGCCGGCCATCGCCGTGATCGTCGGAACCATCAGGTCCAGGAAGTAGGCACGCGTCTGCGCCCTCGTGGTGAAGGCGTTCGTCTCCTTGATGTCGTTGCCCGCGCAGAAGGCGCGCCCCTGCGAGCGGAGCAACAGCACACGGATCGACGGGTCGTCCTCTGCCGTGCGCAGCTCGCGCAGCAGGTCCGTCCACGCCTCGCTGTTCATGGCGTTGAGCTTTTCCGGTCGGTCAAGGGTGAGGATCCGGATCGGTCCGTCGGTCTCAGACTTCACGGCTGTCCTTTCGGGTGAAAAGCTCGGCCGCCATGGGCGACACGTCGTCGAGCACAGGAGTGAAGGGGCAGTGGTCCAGTACGTCGGCCTGTACGTCGACACCGGGTGCGACCTCGCGCAGGGCCCAGCCCTGTGGGGTCAGCTGGAAGACGGCACGTTCGGTGACGATGTGCACGTCCTGTCCCCGCTTGATCGCCTGCTCGCCGCTGAAGGTGATCTGCTCGACGTCACGGACGAACTTGTCGACGGAGCCTTCGCGGGCGATGCCCAGCGTTCCGTCGCCGATGTCGGGCTTGAAGCCGGCGGCGGTCAACGAGCCGCAGAAGACCACGCGACGGGCGTTCTGGGCGATGTCGATGAACCCGCCGGCCCCCATCACCTCGCCGTTGTAGAGCGACACGTTGACGTTGCCGTGCCGGTCGGCCTGCGCGAAGCCCAGGAAGGTGACGTCGAGCATGCCGCCCTGGTACAGGTCGATGATGTTCGTCATCGTCAGCAGGGCGTCGTGGTTGCTCGACGCGCCGAACGTCATGCCGAGTGACGTGACTCCGCCGATGACCCCGTGTTCGTTCGTCATCGTGATCTGCTCGGTCATGCCGGTCTCCTGCAGCACGGACGCCACACCGTCGGGCACCCCGACGCCGAGGTTCACCACGTCGCCCGGCTGGACGAAGCGGGCCGCCCGCTCGGCGATGATCCGCCGCCACCCGTGCGGCAGCTCGGGGAACTCGTCGATGCGCACATCGCCGGCGAAGGCGTCGTTGCGCTCCGCCACATAGGTCTGCCACTGCTCCGGGTACTCCACGACCGCGCCGACGAGCGCCCCGGGGATGTGCACGCGCTTGGGATGGAAGCGCTCGGACGCGACCTCCTTGACCTGCACGAAGGTACGCCCCGGACCGGGACGGGTCGCGCCGCCCCGGTAGCCGGCCATGCTGATCTCCAGCGTGTCGAGGTACGACGGTTCGTCGTCGTACACCACGTTGCCCAGGACGTCGGCCCGGCTTCCTCGCACGAAGGCGAAGTCGATGGGGATCGCCCGGTAGAAGAGGTACTCCTGCCCGTCGATCTCCATCACCTCGACGAGGCTGTCCTTGGAGATCGAGTTCAGGCTGCCTCCGCCGAGCCGCGGATCGACGAACGTGCCGAGGCCGGTCCTGGTCAGCAGCCCGGGCCGGCCGGCAGCGGTGTCGCGGAAGAGCTGGCTCAGCACACCGAGCGGGAGGTTGTAGGCCTCGACCTGGTTGTCGCGGATCATCTTGCCGACGGCGGGACTGTTGCCCATGTGGCCACCGATGAACTTGGCGACCAGACCGGGCTTGGCCAGGCGGCTCATGCCTCGCAGCGCCTTGTCGCCCACGCCCACGCTGTGCACGATCGTCAGGTCGCGCGGGCTCCCCTCAGCCTCGAAGCGGGCAGCCAGAGCCATGATCAACGCATCCGGCTCGAGCACCCCGCCCCCGCCTCCCGAGATCGCGAGCGTCGCGCCATCGGTGATCTCACGCACTGCCGCGGCCGCGCTGATCGACACGCCACCCACTGCGACGTCCTCCACTGAAGTCACCTGCCCTCTTCCCTCCCGCCGACCTTTGGCCGGAAGTGGACACAAAGTAGCATGACTGGAATGGCGTTCCAAGGAGGAACATAATTTCATCAAGGCCGCTCAGGGCTTGGCCACCTGGGCCTTTCGCCGGCAGCCGTCCGGCGACGCGGGCCGGGGCGGCGCCCCCGACGGGAGCTTCCGGCGCGACCCCGGACGGGGGCGGCCCCGGCCGGAGTCCGCAGGTCACGAGCGGGATACGGAAGTTCCCGATACGGCATCAAACATCTCCTCGCACGAGGGCTGCGCGAGGGCTGTGCGAGGATCGGCCCGTGGATGAGCTGACACATGACGATCCGGCACATATCGGCCCTTACCGGCTTCTTGCCCGCCTCGGTGCGGGCGGTATGGGCGAGGTCTATCTGGCCCGCTCGGCCGGTGGCCGCACCGTCGCTGTGAAACTTGTCCGCTCCGAGCTGGCGTCGGAGCCCGAGTTCCGCAGGCGGTTCGCGCAGGAGGTCGCGTCCGCACGGCGCGTGGGCGGCGAGTGGACCGCGCCCGTGCTGGACGCGGACACCGAAGCGGCCTCGCCGTGGGTCGCCACCGGATACGTACCGGGGCCCTCGCTGCACGCGGTGATCGCCGAGCGCCCGGAGCCGCTGCCCGAGCGGTCGGTGCGCATTCTCGCCAACCGGCTCGCCCGCGCGCTCATAGCCGTCCACGAGGCGGGCCTGGTCCACCGCGACCTCAAGCCGGCGAACATCCTGGTGACGATCGACGGTCCGCGTGTCATCGACTTCGGCATCGCCCGCGCGCTCGACGCGGTGACGGCCGACGGCAAGCTGACCCGCACCGGGGCCGTGATCGGCTCTCCCGGCTACATGTCCCCCGAGCAGGTCCGCGGCGAACCGCTCACCACGGCCAGCGACGTCTTCTCGCTCGGCTCGGTCCTGGCCTTCGCGGCGACCCGGCGCCAGCCGTTCGGCTCACCGGACAGCGGGATGCACGCGATGATGTACCGCATCGCGCAGGAGCCGCCGGAGCTGTCCGACCTGCCCGAGGGCCTGTCGGAACTCGTACGCGCCTGCCTGGCCAAGGACCCTGCCGCCCGGCCGACGCCCGCCCGGTTGGCGGAGCTCACGGCGGCCGACGCGGCGAGCGCGGACACCGAGCCGTGGCTGCCGGCCGATCTGATCGCGGAACTGGGCCGCAGGGCGGCCCGGTTGCTGGACTCGGAGGCGCCGGGCACCCGGTCGGTCCCCGCGCCGCCGACCGTGCCGCCGTTGCCCACCACCGCGCCGCTGACGGTCGCCCCGTCGCCGCCCGGGTCGACACCGCCCCCGCCCCCGCCCGCGGTCCCGCCGGCACCACCCTCCGCCCCGGAGCCGGAGCCCACCCCGGCGTCCACGCCGGCACCGGCCCCGAGCCCGGCCGCCGCGGACCCGGCACCGGACCCCGCTCCGTCCCTGCCGCCCCCGCCGACACCGGTCGCGCCCCCGCTCGGCGTGTTCGGCGCCCCCCTGCCGACACCGGCCCCGGCCCCCACGCCCGCCCCGGCACGCCGCAGACGGACCGGACTGGTCGTCGGCTCCGTCACCCTGGCCGTCGCCCTGCTCGCCGGCGGCATCACATATGCCGCCATGAACCTGGGCGACGGCAAGGACGACGGCGGCAACACCAGCGCGGGAGGGACCGAGTCTCCCGGCCGGCCCGTCGACGACGGCGCCGAGAACCCCGCGGACGACCCCGCACAGGGCGAGGACACCTCCCCGGGCCCTGCTCCCTCGGCCTCCATCGAAGGCTCGATCCCCGACGAGTACCTGGGCACCTGGCAGGGCCAGGGCAAGGACTCCGAGGGGGACGTCGTCTCGCTCCGGCGCATCACGATCACCCAGGGCATCGAGGGCGAGGACGTCGCGACGACGTTCAACTCCTTCGACTCCCTGCTGTGCACCGGCGCCGCGGAGCTCGTCTCGTTCGGCAACCTGATGGTGCTGGAGTCCCGCGCGGTCACCAGCATCCCCGAGAACGGCTGCAGCAATGGCGGAGAGCAGACCCTGCGCCTGCGCGACGACGGCTCGATCACCTGGACCAGCGGCGTCAACGGCGAGACCGCGGTCCTCAAGAAGACCGAACCGTCCGACACCCCCATCCCGACCGCTTTCCTCGGCACCTGGAAACGGGAGGGCTCCGACCCCGGCGAGAGCCTGTCCCTCGTGCTGGAGCAAGGGGCCTACGGCGAGGTGGTGGCCAAGCGGACCGGTGACGGACCGGCGTACCACTGCGAGTGGGAGAGCGTGCTGGTGGACGCCACCAGCACGGGGTTGCGGCTCGGCCCGGCGATCGTCACGGCCGCGGAGCCGGAGAACCAGTGCGAGGACGGCGACACGGAGATGTTGCGGCTCAAGAGCACCGACCGGATGACCGTGAGCGTGCTCGGTGACGACGAGCCCCCGCCGGCCTACCACCGCGCGGACTGAGCGGGCTCGCGGAGCGCGAGGGCACCCCCCGTCGGACGGGGTGCCCTCGCACGTTCCGCAGCCGGGCTCGGAACTCCGGGAACGAGTGGGCCCCGGCAGCCCGAGCCGGTGCGGGTGTCAGAAGAACTCCGACCAGGGCTGGTCCCAGATCTGCTTGACGCACAGGACCAGGAAGAGGAGGCCCGCGATGGCGAGCATGGCGTTGCTGAGGGGGCCGTTGCGCCATTCGCGGGGCGTGCGGGCGGAGTTGAGGAGCCAGACCAGGGTGAGGGCGAGGAAGGGCATGAAGGCGGCACCGAGGACGCCGTAGATGATGATCAGGCGGAAGGGCTGGCCTTCGAACAGCAGGATCATGGGCGGGAAGGTCAGCCACAGCAGGTAGGCGCGGAACGGCCAGGACTTCTCCGGCCGACCGGAGGCGATGGCCTCGCCCGTCGACGGCTTCGCCTTCTTCCGGCCGCGGTTCACGAAGTCGGCGAACATCAGGCTCACCCCGTGCCACACGCCGATCAGTGACGTGAACGAGGTGGCGAAGAAGCCGACCAGGAAGAACTTGGCCGTCGTGGCACCGTACTTGTCCTCCAGGATGTCGCTCAGCTGGATCAGGCCCTTGTCGCCGCCGGCGATCGCGACACCGGCGGAGTTCAGGAGTTCGGCGCCGACGACGAGCATCGCGACCACGAAGATGCCGGTGGTGAGGTACGCGACGCGGTTGTCCAGCCGCATCACCTTCATCCAGCCGGAGTCGGTCCAGCCCTTGGCGTTGATCCAGTAACCGTACGCGGCCAGCGTGATCGTGCCGCCGACGCCGCCGATCAGGCCGAGGGTGTAGAGGACCGAGTCGTCCGCGTCGGGCAGGACCGGGAGCAGTCCGGCGAAGGCGTCACCCAGGTTCGGGACCACCCTGGCCGCCAGATAGACCGTCACCACGAACATGACGCCCACCAGGACCGTCATGACCTTCTCGAAGACCGCGTACCGGTTGAACCAGACGAAGGCCAGGCCCACCAGGGCACAGGCGATGCCCCACCACTCGAGGCCCATCACGTCCGGGAAGAGGGCCTGCAGGGGCAGGGCGCTCGACGACATCGCCGCCGCGCCGTAGACGAAGCCCCAGACGACGACGTAGACGCCGAAGAAGTACGTCGTCCAACGGCCGAGGCTCGCCCAGCCGTCGAACAGGGTGCGGCCGGTGGCCAGATGCCAGCGGCCCGCGGCCTCGGCGAGGGAGATCTTCACCAGGCAGCCGATCACCGCCGCCCACAGAAGGGTGTAGCCGAAGCTGCTGCCTGCGATGAGGGTGGCGACCAGGTCTCCGGCGCCCACCCCGGTCGCGGCGACGACGATGCCGGGGCCGATGTAACGCCAACTGGACTTGCGGGGCTGAGGGCCGGGGCCGTGGGGTGGTGCTCCGGTGTCCTGGATGTTTCCTGTGTTTCCCGTGTTTCCCATGGTGTCCGACATCAGGACCCAGCCGGGGGACGCCCCGCTTCAGCGGGGTGGGGAATGGCTTCTCCGGGCTGCTCTGACCTCAACTGGGTGCACGGATCTGCACTGTTCACCTGTACCGCCTTTCTGTCGAACTAGACCTGTCGCGTGTGTATAGTTGTTACGTGGCCGTGACCAGGAAGGTCCGCCGATTCTCCGGCGGCGTGTACGACCTCGGGCTCCACGTGGTGTGGTGCCCGAAGTACCGCCGTCCGGTCCTGGACGGCCGGGTCGCGGAACGCCTGGATGAGCTGATCCGGGCCAAGGCGGGCGAGCGCGGCTGGGAGATCATCGCCCTCGAGGTGATGCCCGACCACGTGCACCTGTTCGTCAAACACGATGCGAAGTCGTCCGCCTCGTACGTCGCGAACCAGTTCAAGGGCTTCACGTCCCGCGTGCTGCGCGAGGAGTTCCCGCACCTGAGGTCGCGGATGCCCACGCTGTGGTCGTCGTCGTACTTCGCCGCCTCAGCCGGCGCGGTATCGGCGGCGACAGTGGAGAGGTACATCGACACCCAGTGGGAACGCCCCCAAAAGAAGCGGGAGGGGGACGGCTCGTGATCCGCGCCTACAAGTTCCTCCTGCGGCCCACGGCCCGTCAGACGGTCGCGCTGGGCGAGATGCTGCAAGACCACTGCTCCCTCTACAACGGGGCCCTCCAGGAGCGCCGGGACGCCTACCGGCACACTTCGAAGACGACCGTGCGCTACGGCGACCAGTCCGTGCAGCTCAAGGACATCCGGGCCTTCGACCCCGAGCGCCAGGGCCGCTGGTCGTTCTCCTCCCAGCAGGCCACCCTGCGCCGCCTCGACAAGGCGTTCGCCGCGTTCTTCCAGCGTGTCAAGGCAGGCCGGACACCCGGATACCCCAGGTTCAAGGGCGTCGGGCACTTCGACACCGTCACCTTCCCGAAGGACGGCGACGGCTGCCGCTGGGACTCCACCCCGCACGATGCGCAGACCCGCGTCCGCCTCCAGGGCATCGGCCACGTCCGCGTGCACCGGCACCGCCCGGTACGCGGCCGGGTCAAGACGATCAGCATCAAGCGGGAAGGAAGGCGCTGGTACGTCGTCCTCTCCTGCGACCAGGTGCCCGCCGAGCCGCTGCCCGCCACGGGCGGCATCGTCGGCATCGACATGGGCGTGACGCACTTCCTCACCACGTCCGACGGCGAGCACCTCGCCAACCCGCGCTTCCTCAAAGCGGCGGCAGACGAACTGTCGGCCGCGCAGCAGCACCTGGCGGCGTTCCCCCAGCGCACCCGCCGACGCACCAAGAAGCACCGTGCCGCCGCCCGGAAGGTCGCCAAGCTGCACGCGAAGATCCGCAGGCAGCGCCTGGACCATGCGCACAAGACCGCGCTCACCCTCGTCCGCGACCACGACGTGATCGCCCACGAGCGGCTGAGCACAGCGGGCATGACCCGCGCACCCGAGCCCAAGCCCGATCCGGGAACCCCCGGCGCGTTTTTGCCCAACGGGTCCGCCGCCAAGGCCGGTCTGAACCGCAGCATCCTCGACGCGGGTTGGGGCATCTTCCTGGGAATCCTGGCGCAGAAGGCTGAAAGTGCCGCTCGCCGCGTGATCCCGGTGGACGCTCGCAACACCTCCCGCACCTGCCCGTCCTGCGGGCACACCGCGAAGGAGAACCGCGCCACCCAGGCGAGGTTCGCATGCACAGCGTGCGGCTTCACCGCGAACGCGGACCACGTCGGTGCGACGAACGTCCTCAACAGGGCCGGGCTGGCCCTCTGCGCGGCGGCATAGCCACCGACGCAGGAAGCCCGCGCGTTTACCCGTGGGTGGAGTCACGAGGGCAAGAAAGCCGATGGAGGTCGGTCGGACAAGGGGGCGTGCGGGGATCTTCACTGGATGTACCTGGTCGAGTGACCAAAGGGTCAAACGGTCGACCGACATGACGGTATTGACCTGATCATGTCATGCGCGCAGGATTGCGGCACCGCACATCGCATCAGGCACGTCGCCATGGACAACCCCACCTCCCACAAGGAGACTTCATGCGACTTCGCACACGCGGCAGACGCTCCGCCGTGCTCGCCGCGCTCCTCGCCCTCGCCCTCGCCGCGCCCGTGTCGATGACGGCCACTCAGGCCGACGCCGACAGCGCGGAGCCGGTGGCGGCCTCGGCCGACGACATCCGCCAGTACGAGATCCATCAGCGCACGACTCCCGTGACCCGTACGGAGATCCAGCGGGCCGGGGTCACCGTGGACGAGGCCGACGAGGAGACGGTGGTCGTCTCCGGCCGTGCGGACCAGATCCGCAGCCTGCGCCAAAAGGGTTATGAGGTCACGCCGTTGGGCGCCGCTCCCGACCGCTCGACCGCCGCCGACGGTCTGCGGCTGTTCGACTTCCCCTCGGCCGACTCCCGGTACCACAACTACGCCGAGATGAACGCGGAGATCGACCAGCGGCTGGCGGCGTACCCGAACATCATGAGCAAGCGGGTGATCGGCCGCTCCTACCAGGGCCGGGACATCGTCGCCATCAAGATCAGCGACAACGTGACGGCGGACGAGAACGAGCCCGAGGTCCTGTTCACCCACCACCAGCACGCGCGTGAGCACCTGACCGTGGAGATGGCCCTGTACCTGCTGCGCGAACTCGGCGCGGGATACGGCAGCGACTCGCGGATCACCGACATGGTCAACGGCCGGGAGATCTGGATCATCCCGGACCTCAACCCGGACGGCGGCGAGTACGACATCGCCACCGGCTCCTACCGCTCCTGGCGCAAGAACCGGCAGCCCAACTCCGGCTCCTCGTACGTCGGCACCGACCTGAACCGCAACTGGAACTACCGCTGGGGCTGCTGCGGCGGCTCCTCCGGCTCCACGTCCTCCGAGACCTACCGGGGTTCGGCTCCCGAGTCCGCGCCCGAGGTGAAGGTCGTCGCCGACTTCGTGCGCAGCCGGGTCGTGGGCGGGGTGCAGCAGATCAAGGCAGGCGTCGACTTCCACACGTACAGCGAGCTGGTGCTGTGGCCGTTCGGCTACACCTACTCCGACACCACGACCGGGATGACGGCCGACGACCAGGCCGCCTTCCGGACGGTCGGTCAGAAGATGGCGGCGAGCAACGGCTACACGCCGCAGCAGTCCAGTGATCTGTACATCACGGACGGGTCGATCGACGACTACCTGTGGGGCACGCACAAGATCTTCGGCTACACCTTCGAGATGTATCCGAGGTCCTCGTCGGGCGGCGGCTTCTACCCGCCCGACGAGGTCATCGAGCGGGAGACGTCCCGGAACCGGGACGCCGTCCTGCAACTCCTGGAGAACGCGGACTGCATGTACCGCTCCATCGGCAAGGAGGCACAGTACTGCCGCTAGCGCGGCCCGACCCCGGTGCCGCGGAGCGGCGCCGCCCGCCGTGAGAAGGCGTGGCGCCTACTCCACGGGGGCGGTATCGGACTTGGACTTGGACTTGGACTTGCTCTTGTCGGCCTCCGACTCCGGCTCGTTCACGCCGGCGCCCGGCTTGGACTCGTCCAGGTCGGGCGCCGGCGTGGACTCCCCGGCATCGGCGTCCGGCGCGGACTTGCCCTTCTCGGCCTCCGACTCGGGCTTGTCCGCGTCGTCGGACGCGTCCACGTCGGCGCCCGCGTCAGACGCGTCTGCGTCGGTGGCGTCCGCGTCGGGCGTCTCCGGCTCGGCGGCCTCGTCGTCGAAGTAGGCGTCCAGGACCGCGTCCAGCTCCGTGTCCCACTCGGCGAAGCGGCTTCGGGACGCGGCCTCGACCTCCAGCGGGTACCAGCGCCTGTCCGTGGTGTGGACGGTGACCGTGTAGCGCTTGCCGAAGCGGGCGGTCTCCGTCTCCACCGCGCCGATCTCGTCCCAGCGGAACTCGCACTCCTGGTCGTCCAGGCGGAGCCGTACGCCACTGTGGTCGGCGACGATCCTGGCTCGGCGGTCGGACGCCTCGAAGACCGGGCCGTCGGGGACGGGCTCCTCCTCGGAGGCGTCGGAGGCGTCGGAGGCGTCGGACTGATCAGAAGCGTCTGAGGCGTCGGCGACCTCGGGCTTCTCCGGTGAGGTCTTCTCCTCGGACTCCGCCTCCGTGTCCGCGTCCGCCTGCTCCGACGCCGCCTTCGAGTCCTCCGGCTCCACCTCGTCCTTCACGCCCGCCTTGCGGCCGGACGCGGGGGCGGTGAGCCCGGGGATGAAGGCCGGGTCGAATCCGGCGCCTTCCAGGGGCTGGCTGCTCGAACCTATGCGCTGCTCCACACCGGAGGAGTATGGTCGACGATCCTGTGCGGGACACAGCCAGCCCCTGTTTTCGTTATCAGACGCCTACATGGGACCCACCGTTCGCACCAATCGGACAATGATCCGACAGGACGCGCGGGCCGGATTCAGCGGACCGGAGTCGGCAGGCCGGGTCAGACGACCAGGCTGAGCGCCGCCGCGACCACGAAACCGGCCACCGACAGGACGCTCTCCAGCACCGTCCACGTCTTCAGCGTGTCCCGCTCGCTGATGCCGAAGTACTTGGCGACCATCCAGAACCCTCCGTCGTTGACGTGCGAGGCGAAGATGGAGCCCGCCGAGATGGCCATGATGACGAGGGCCACGAACGCCTGGGAGTAGTCCCCCTCGGACAGCAGCGGGGCCACGATGCCCGCCGTCGTGACGATCGCCACCGTCGCCGAGCCCTGCGCGACCCGGAGCACCACGGAGATCAGGTACGACAGGACGATCACCGGCAGCCCGACGTCGTTGAACGTGTCGGACAGCGCCTGGGCGACCCCGCTCCCCTTGAGGACCGCGCCGAAGACCCCGCCGGCGCCGACGACCAGCAGGATGTTGCCGACCGGCTTCAGCGAGGACGTCGAGACGGTCTCCAGGGACTTGCGGGACCAGCCGCGCCGGATGCCGAGCAGGTAGTACGCCATGAACAGGGCGATGGTGAGCGCGACGAAGGGGTGGCCGAAGAACTCGACGACCGAGCGCAGCGTCGACTCCTCCAGGGCGATCGAGGAGAAGGTCGCGGCGAGGATCAGCAGGAGCGGCGTGCCGATGATGCCGAGGACCGTGCCGAGCGGCACCGGCGTCTCCCGCGGCTCGACGCCCGCGGCGCGCTGCTCGTCGAGGACGGCCTGCTTGGACTCCTCGGCGGCCTCGACCATGTCCTGCGGTACGGCGACGAAGATCCGCTTGCCGATCCAGGCGGAGTAGACCCAGGCGGCGACGACGGCCGGGATGCCGGTGACGACGCCCATGAGGATGACCCAGCCGAGGTCGACGTCGAGCAGTCCGGCGGCGGCCACCGGGCCGGGGTGCGGGGGCAGGAAGGCGTGGGTGACGGACAGGCCCGCGAGCAGCGGCAGGCAGTAGAGCAGGATCGACTTGCCGGAGCGCTTGGCGGCGGCGTACACGATCGGCGCGAGGACGAAGATGCCGACGTCGAAGAAGACCGGGACACCGAAGATCAGGCCGGTGACGCCCATGGCGAGCGGGGCCCGCTTCTCGCCGAACACGCCGAGCAGCCGCGAGGCCAGTACCTCGGCGCCGCCGCTGACCTCGAGGATCGCGCCGAGCATGGTGCCGAGGCCGATGATGATCGCGACATGGCCGAGGATGCCGCCCATTCCCGACTCGATGGTGGACACCGCGTCCGAACGCTGGACCGTGCCGAAGAGTTCGGTGACCGACAGGCCCGCCATCAGGCCGACGGCTATGGAGACGCCGAGCAGCGCGACGAAGGGCTGCACCCGCGCCTTGATGATCAGGAAGAGGAGCAGTGCGATGCCGATGGCGGCGACGGTCAGCAGACCGGCGGTGCCGTCGATCAGCAGGAGCAGCCCTCCGGTGTGCGGGGGCGCCTCGGCCGCGGCGCCGGCGGCGAGCGAAAAGGGTGGCTGGGACAGTCGGGACATTCGGGGGGTCCTCTGCTTGAGCACACGGAGCTTTTGGGCATGGGGGACCGCGGCACGGCGTCCCGGGGGTGGTGGACGCCGTGCCGTGGCAAAGAGGTGTGAGGTTGAGCGAAAGGGTGAGCGCGCGTCAGCCCAGTACGGCCAGTGCGTCGATCTCGATGAGGAGCCCCGCGGGCAGGCCGACGTAGACGGTCGTGCGCGCGGCGGGCGGCTGGGTGAGGCCCTGCTCCTCGAAATAGGTGTTGTAGATCTGGTTCATCTCGGCGAAGTGGTCCACGTCGGTGAGGTAGACGCGGATCATCATCGCGTCGTCCCAGGTCGCGCCGCCCTCTTCGAGGATCGCCTTGACGTTGGCGAGGGTCTGGAGGGTCTGCTCGCGCAGGGTGGGACCGGCGGGTGTGGGCGCCTTGCCCTCCTCTGCGGGGAGGAACCCGACCTGGCCGGCGACCTGGAGGATGTTGCCCTTCCGCACGCCGTGGGAGAACTTCGCGGGTGGGGTGGTGTGGGTCTTCGGGGTGAGCGCGATCTTGTCGGTCATGCGGTTTCCCTGTCGGATCGTTGCACGGGCGTCCTGCCGGAGTACTCGCCGCTGATCGCGTCCGCGGTGCGGCGGACCAGCGGGAGCAGGGTGAGGAGTTCGTCGGCGGTGACGACGACGTTCGGCGCGGAGACCGACATCGCGGCGATCACCCGGCCGTCGGCGCCGCGGATCGGCGCGGCGACGCAGTTGATGGACTCCTCGTGGCCGCCGAGGTCGGTGGCCCAGCCCTGTTCGCGCACCTTCTCCAACTCCCGCAGGAAAGCGGTCGGGTTGGGTGTCGAACGGGACGTGTACATGGGGTAGTCGAGCTGCTCCGCGAGGGCGCGGCGCTCGGGCTCGGGCAGGTCGGCGAGGAGCAGCTTGGCCACGGCGGCGACGGTGATCGCGACGGGCTTGCCGATCCGCGAGTACATGCGCACCGGGTAGCGGCTCTCCACCTTGTCGATGTAGAGGACCTCGTTCTCCTCGTACACGGCGAGGTGCACGGTGTGGCCGCACCGCTCGTTGAGGCGGGCGAGGTGGGGGTGGGCGATCTCCCGGACGTCGAGGTTCTCCATCGCCTCCTGGGCGAGGGCGAAGAGGCGGGCGCCGAGCCGGTAGCGCTGGTCGGACTGGCGGTAGACGAGTCCGTGCTCGTGCAGGGTGCGCAGCAGCCGCAGCGCCGTGGATTTGTGCACGCCCAGGCGGTCGGCGACCTGCCCGAGGTCGGCGGGGCCCTCGGCGAGCAGCGGCAGGATGCTCAGCGCACGGTCGACGGTCTGGCTCATGGGGTGTGTCCCTCCTCCTCGGCCCGGTCCGCGTGGCCCGCGTCCGGGTGCGCGCCCGCGGTGTCGGTCTCGGTCCAACCGGGGCCGAGACGCAGTCTCCCCCACGCCGGGTCGTCCAGGGCGGCCAGCCGGTCGGCCAGGTCGCGGGCGGGGGGCGCGGCGAGGTCGCCGGAGGTGGTGAGGGCGGCGGCGGCAGCGAGGTGGCCGTGCCGGAGCCTGTCCCGCACGGGCAGGGCGCGCAGGGTGGCGGAGAGGAACCCGGCGGCGAAGGCGTCGCCCGCGCCGACGGCGGCCACGACGTCCACGTCGAGGGACGGGACGAAGACCGCGGCGCCGGTGTACGCGGCGCCGGTGCCGTCCCCGCCCGGGCCGTAGGCCGTCGCGCCGCGGCCGCCCTGCTTGACGACCAGGATCTCCGGTTCCGGCAGCGCCTCCCGTACGGCGGCGGCGTCCCGCAGGCCCCAGGCCTCGCGCGCCTCGTCCTCGCCCACGAAGACGATGTCGGCGCCGCGGGCCAGTTCCAGCAGTACCTCGGGGCCGTGGGCGGCGCTGTCGCGCCACAGCCCCGGCCGGTGGTTGACGTCGAAGGAGACGAGCGGGCGGCCGGGGCGGCGGGCGGTCAGCTCCCGCATGAGGTCCAGGCAGCCGGCGGAGAGCGCGGCGGTGATGCCGGACAGGTGCAGGACGCGGGCGGCGCGGGCGGCGGCCAGGTCGACGGTGTGGGGGGTCATCGCGGAGGCCGCGGAGCCGGCCCGGTAGTAGGCGACCTCGTGGGCGTCGGTGGCGCGGTCGCCGGCGGTGCGGAAGTAGACGCCGGTGGGGCGGTGCGGGTCGCGCCGGACGTACGACACGTCGACGCCGTACTCCCCGACGGCCCGGACGAGGTGGTCGCCGAAGCCGTCCTGGCCGACCGCGCTGATCCAGCGTGCCGGGTGTCCGGCCGCCGCGAGCACGCACGCGGTGTTGGACTCCGCGCCGCCGATGGCCCGTTCGAAGGAGGGCACGTCGGCGAGGGGGCCCGGCCGGGAGGGCAGGAACGTCACCATGGACTCGCCCAGCGCGACGACGTCGACTACCTCCACGACGTCGGGGGCGGTGCGGGGTCCGGTGGCGGTCACGATGGCGGGGCTCCTCGGCGTGGCGGGGCGGTGGCGGGCGTCCACGGCGTCGTCCGCGGCGGTCGCGCGGGGCGGTTGCGTGGGCGGTTGCGGTGGTGGCGGGGACGCGTTTCCGTTGACCCCGCGTGGCCGAGATGTTAGACAGCCGTAAGCGACATACGCAATGAGTGTTGCAGAGAGTGCAACACGCCAGATCAGGGAGGCTCTGATGGTCCTCGACCCCGGCTCCGACAGCTACCAGCACCTCACCGAGGAACGCGTCGACCACCGTTTCAAGGGCCTCCCGCCGGACGCCGCCGGGCTGACCGTCGGTGAGCTGGCCGCCCAGCGCCGCAACCTGTTCACCGGCGGTTTCACCACCCCGGTGCTCGCGCTGTCCGCCGAGCGCCTGGAGCACAACCTGAAGCTGATGGAGACGTACGCGGCCCGGCACGGCCTCGCCTTCGCCCCGCACGGCAAGACCTCCATGGCCCCGCAGCTCTTCCGGCGCCAGATCGAACACGGCGCCTGGGGCATCACGCTCGCGGTGCCGCACCAGGCGCGGGTGGCGCGGGCGTTCGGTGTCCAGCGGATCTTCCTGGCCAACGAGGTGGTGGACGCGGCGGCCCTGCGCTGGGTCTCCGGCGAGCTGGACGCCGACCCGGACTTCCGCTTCGCCTGCTACGTCGACTCCGTGCGCGGCGTCGAGCTGATGGACGCCGCCCTGACCGGGTCCGCCCGCCCGGTGGACGTGGTGATCGAGCTGGCCGCCGGTGAGGGTGCCCGGACCGGGGTGCGCACGGAGGCGGAGTGCGCCGCCGTCGCCGACGCGGTGGCGGGCGCGCGCGGTCTGCGGCTGGTCGGGGTCGCCGGGTACGAGGGCGAGGTGCCGGACGCCGACCCGGAGCGGGTGCGGGCGTGGCTGCGGCGGCTGGTGGCCCTGGCGGTGGACTTCGACAAGGCGGGCCGGTTCGCGGACCTGGACGGGATCGTGGTGAGCGCGGGCGGCAGCGCCTGGTTCGACGCGGTGGCCGACGTCTTCGCCGAGATCCCCGAACTCTCGGCTCCCGTGCTGAAGTTGCTGCGCTCGGGCGCGTACGTCTCGCACGACGACGGGCACTACAGCGCGGTGACGCCGTTCAACCGGGTGCCGGAGGAGGGCGCGCTGGAACCGGCGTTCCGGCTGTGGACGCAGATCGTGTCCCGCCCGTCCGCCGAACAGGCCTTCGCCAACGCCGGCAAGCGGGACGCGGCCTACGACCTCGACCTGCCGTTCGCCCAGGTGATCCGCCGGGACGGCACCGAGCGCCCGGCGACCGGCGTCTCGGTGGTCTCCCTCTCCGACCAGCACGCCTGGCTGCGCACCACCCCGGAGACCGACCTGGAGGTCGGCGACTGGCTGGGGCTCGGGCTGTCGCACCCGTGCACCTCGTTCGACAAGTGGGTACTCATTCCCGTGGCGGAGGCGGACGGCACGGTGGTCGACTACATCCGCACGTTCTTCTAGGAGGGCCGGGGCATGGAAGAACTCGTCATCCGGGACGCCGACGTCGTGGACGGCTCCGGCGACCACGCCTACCGCGCGGACGTGGTCGTCGACGGCGGCCGGATCGTCTCGATCGTGAAGGAGGCGGCGGCAGCGGGCTGTCAGCGCCCGAAGGCCCGCCGCGAACTGGACGCCGAGGGCCTGGTCCTGGCCCCCGGCTTCATCGACATGCACGCGCACAGCGATCTGGCGCTGCTGCGCGACCCCGACCACAGCGCCAAGGCGGCGCAGGGCGTCACCCTCGAAGTACTGGGTCAGGACGGCCTGTCGTACGCGCCGGTCGACGACCGCACGCTCGGCGAGGTGCGCTCGGCCATCGCCGGCTGGAACGGCGGCGGGGACGACATCGACTTCGACTGGCGGTCGGTGGGCGAGTACCTGGACCGGCTCGACGCGGGCATCGCGGTCAACGCCGCGTACCTGATCCCGCAGGGCACGGTCCGTGCGCTCGCCGTCGGCTGGGAGGACCGGGAGGCGACCCCCCGGGAGCTGGACCGGATGCGGCAGTTGGTCGCGGAGGGGATGGAGCAGGGCGCGGTCGGCATGTCGTCGGGGCTGACGTACACGCCCGGCATGTACGCCAAGGAGGCCGAACTCACCGAGCTGTGCCGGGTGGTGGCGCGGTACGGCGGCTACTACTGCCCGCACCACCGCTCCTACGGCGCGGGCGCGCTCGAGGCGTACGAGGAGATGGTGGCGCTCACCCGGGAGGCGGGCTGCGCGCTGCACCTGGCGCACGCGACGATGAACTTCGGCGTGAACAAGGGCAGGGCGCCCGAGCTGCTGGCGCTGCTGGACGAGGCGCTGGCCGCCGGCGCCGACATCAGCCTCGACACGTACCCGTACACGCCGGGCTGCACCACCCTCGTCGCGATGCTGCCGAGCTGGGCGAGCGAGGGCGGCCCGGAGGAGACGCTCAGGCGGCTCGCGGACGACGGGACGGCCGAGCGGATCCGGCACCATCTGGAGGTGACCGGCTCGGACGGCTGCCACGGCGTGCCCATCGAGTGGGACACCATCGAGATCTCCGGGGTGGGCGACCCCGCGCTCGGCGAGTACGTGGGCCGCACGGTGCGGGAGTCGGCCGCGCTGCGCGGTCAGAGCCCGTGGGCCCTCGCGCGTGAGCTGCTGCTCAAGGACAGGCTGGCCCCGTCGATCCTGCAGCACGTCGGTCACGAGGAGAACGTGCGGGCGATCATGCGGCACCGGGTGCACACCGGCGGCTCGGACGGCATCCTCCAGGGCGCCAAGCCGCACCCGCGCGCGTACGGCACGTTCCCGCAGTATCTCGGCCGGTACGTGCGGGAGTTGGGCGTGCTGTCACTGGAGGAGTGCGTCGCGCACCTGACGTCGCGGCCGGCCGCCCGGCTGCGGCTCGCGGACCGCGGACTGGTCCGCGAGGGGTACCGGGCCGACCTGGTGCTGTTCGACCCGCGGACGGTGGCCGCGGGCTCCACCTTCGAGCAGCCCCGGGCGCTCCCCGTGGGCATCCCGTACGTGCTGGTCGACGGGCGCTTCGTGATGGAGGACGGACGGCGCACCGACGTCCTGGCGGGGCGGGCGGTCCGCAGGTCTCCCCGCTGACCGCCCGCCCGCGCCGGGCGGGTCACGGCTTGGGCAGGGTGCAGCCGCCCGCGTACAGGTCGAGCTTGCCGTCCGGGCCGAAGCAGGCGGTGAACGGGTAGGTCTGCTGGGCGTAGTTGATGCCCCGGCGGACCGTGACGGCGCCGTTCTCGTCGACCTCGCACGGGTTGTTCATCGTGCAGCGCCCGCCGTCCGTGTTGCCGGTGTTGTTGACGGCGACCACCTTGCCGGTGGCGTCGTCGACGACCGGCGAGCCGGAGGTGCCGCCGATGGTGTTGCAGGCGGGGGTGTAACGGACCGAGTCCTTGAAGGTCCAGCCCGCCTCCTTCAGCCGGTACGCGAACCCGTCGACGGCGCAGGTGTAGATCCGCTTCCAGTATCCGGAGGGCACACTGATGGCCGTGCCGGCCGCCGGGCGGGTGTCGGCGAGCGTGAGCGCGTCGATGCCGTACGCGCTCTTGATCTGCGCGTACGTGGTGCCGAGGCGGTAGACCGCCGCGTCGGTGTCGGTCATCGTCGCGTAGACCAGCCGGTCGGCGCGCAGGGTGGCGACCTTGGCGCCGGAGGCGTTCAGCAGTCCGAAGCTGCGGCTGGACGCCCGGTCGACGAGCACCTCGCCGGCCCCGGGGAAGCCGCTCTCCAGGCAGTGGCCGTTGGTGAGGACGAGCGCGGGGTCGTCGGCCGCCGAGTCGGGCATGCGGACGACGGAGCCGGAGCAGTTGCTGAGCGAGACGGTGCCCGCGAGGTTCACCGCCCCGGCCCGCGGCGCGGTGAGTCCGGCCACGGTGTCCGTCACGGTGGAGACGACGCCGTCGACCACACCGTTGACGGCGTCCGGCACCGCGGTCGAACCCGCGCCCGCGTCGGCGCCCGTGGCCGTGTCCGCGCCCGTGGGGGTGGGCGCGGCGGCGGCCGCGGGCGTCGCTCCGGCCGCGGCCAGGGCCAGGGCGCAGAGCGCGACGACGAGAGGTTTTCTCATGTGGGGGGTCCCCTCTTGCGACGGAGGTGGCCGGATTCCTCCGACCACCCACAGGATTGTCATGTGCATTTTCAGCACGCCCGTGTCGAGGGGGCAAGCCCTTGTTTCCGGTCGGTAGGTTCACGGGGCCGCCCGGCCTTCACCTGCGCCTACCTGGGCCCCTTCGGGCCCCCCTGACCCCATCCGGGACGGTCGCGGGAGTTGCCCGAGCCAGGGTCTCCCGGACCGGCGGAGGGGGAGGCGGCCGGCGTGGGGAGGGTCGGTGTGGAGGTGGTGGAGGAGCCGGCCGACGACCCGGACGGTGTGCCGTCCGCCCGCCCGTCCCCGCCGGAGACACCGGGACCAGGGGCACTGGAGCCCTCCCCGCCGCCGGAGTCCTCACCGGCGGAGTCCTCACCGGCGGATTCCTCACCGGGTGACGGACCGTCGGAGGGGGCCGCGCTCGTGGCGGGCGGGTCGTCACCGGTCGGCACGGTGGGCACGGAGTCCTCCGCCGCCGGACGGGTACCGTCCTCCACGCCCGGAGAGCCACCCGGGGAAGACCCCGAGAGGGAGAACCCGGCGACCAGCGCCGCCACCGCCACCGCCCCCAGCGCACCGGCGGCCACCACGCCCCGACGCGAACCCCGGGAGCCGGAGCCCGGACCGAAGCCGGGGAGGCGGGCGTGCCGGCCCGCGCCCCGCCGGGCTCCCCCGGCGCCGGACCCGTCGGCGGCCGCACGCTCCTCGCCGCCCCCGGGCCCCGACTCCGAGGCGGGAGCGGGCTCGGGCACCACGCCAGGACGGGGCGGGCCGCCGACCACCGGTGGCAGTTCGCGGGTCTCGTCGTACGCGTTCTGCCACCCGTGCGCGGTCGCCGGATCGGTGTACGCGTCGTACGCCGGGGGTGGGGCGGCCGGGGGGAGGTACACGTTCGGCGGAGCCTGGGGCTCCTGAGCGTCGTACCCCCTTTGGACCTCGTGAGAAGGCTGGGACATGGCTGCGGATTGTAAGGAGGCGGGTGCCCGCGGGGACAGCAGGCGGACATAAACACCCGAATCCGCCCGTCTCACGTGACGGATGACACGGCACGGGGCGTTACCGGGCCGTAAGCTCCCAGCATGCAGGTGATCCAGTCGACCAAGCTCGCCAACGTCTGTTACGAGATCCGGGGCCCGGTGCTCGAGGAGGCGATGCGGCTGGAAGCTGCCGGTCACCGCATCCTCAAGCTGAACACCGGCAACCCGGCCGCGTTCGGCTTCGAGTGCCCGCCCGAGATCCTCGAGGACGTCCTGCGCAACGTGTCGTCGGCACACGGCTACGGCGACGCGAAGGGGCTGCTGGCCGCGCGCCGGGCGGTCGTCATGCACAACCAGACCCTCGGCATCGAGACCGACGTCGAGCACGTCTTCATCGGCAACGGCGTCTCCGAGCTGATCGTGATGGCGATGCAGGCGCTGCTGGACGACGGCGACGAGGTGCTCGTACCCGCGCCCGACTACCCCCTGTGGACGGCCGCCGTCTCGCTCGCCGGCGGCACGGCGGTGCACTACCGCTGCGACGAGCAGTCCGACTGGATGCCGGACCTCGCCGACATCGAACGCAAGGTCACCGACCGCACCAAGGCGATCGTGATCATCAACCCGAACAACCCGACCGGCGCGGTGTACGACGAGGCGATGGTCAAGGGCCTGACCGACATCGCCCGCCGCCACAACCTGCTGGTCTGCTCGGACGAGATCTACGACAAGATCCTCTACGACGGCGCCGTCCACACCCCCACCGCCTCCGTCGCCCCCGACCTGCTCACCCTCACCTTCAACGGCATGTCGAAGGCGTACCGGGTGGCCGGCTACCGGGTGGGCTGGATGTCGGTCTCCGGACCCCGCGCGCACGCCGACTCCTACATCGAGGGCCTGACGATCCTGGCGAACATGCGCCTGTGCGCGAACATGCCGGGCCAGCACGGAGTGGTCGCCGCGCTCAGCGGACGCCAGACGATCAACGACCTGGTGCTGCCGGGCGGCCGACTGCGCGAGCAGCGGGATGTGGCGTACGAACTGCTGACCCAGATCCCGGGCGTGACCTGCGTGAAGCCGAAGGGTGCCCTGTACCTCTTCCCGCGCCTCGACCCCGACGTCTTCAAGATCAGGGACGACCGGCAGATGGTCCTGGACCTGCTGCGCAGCGAGAAGATCATGGTCGTGCACGGCACCGGCTTCAACTGGACGGAACCCGACCACTTCCGGGTGGTGACCCTGCCGTCGGTCGACGACCTGCGGGACGCGGTGGGCCGGATCGCCCGTTTCCTGGACGGCTACGGCCAGCTCTGACGGGGTGCGCGCTCACCCTGTGTGTCTAAACTGTCCGATCTTGTGAGCGACTCAACTTTAGACGAAATCCAAGCTAGGATGGTTTCCTGTCAGCCCTCAGGAGGCCATCCATGTACGAACCGATCCGCAGCAAGTCGGTCCACCGCACGATGGCCGGCACCCCCCACGACTTCCCCCACCGCTCCCGTGAGGAAGAGCTGGACATCCAGCTCGCGGGCCATCTCGCCGCGCTGCTCGCCGTCACCGACGAGCTGCGCTTCGCGGCGCCCTCGGCCGATCTGGACACCGCGGCCGAGCGGCTCGCCGAGCAGGTGACCCGCCTGCGGGGAGGACGTAAGCCGGCCCGCGCGTCGGCGACCACGAGGGGCCGCCGGGCGAACGCCACGGCCCTGCACCGACAGGCGCACGCCCGCGCGGGCCGCGCCCTGGTCGTCGCCGCCTCCCGCGCCGACACGGTGGCCGCGATTCTGGCCGCCGAACGGATGGACGCGCACGCCGCGGCCCTCGAGCCGCGCGAATTCGCGTCCCGCTGAGCCCACCGGGCTCCCCCATACGGCCCCGGTCCGCGTGCAACCCGCAGCGACGCGCGGACCGGGCGCCACGCACCGCGCACCCCGACGGGGCACTCCGGGCAACCCGCCCGGGGCGCCCCGTCGCCGTTCCCCCGCGGCATCGGCCTGCCTGCACGGGCGGGCCCGCGCACTCCGACGCGCCCGCCGTGCGGCGGATCTCCGGCAGCGCCGAGTGAAGCGCGACCGAGAGAACGAAAAGGGGCGAAGTGACTGCTTTTCGGTGGGGTGAATTCCCTGAATGTCCTTGGGCTTGACGAACTCTCGATCCGTTGGTCAATAATGCGCCCGCGCACCCGCTAGCCGGCCTTTCACCTGCTCGCGGGCGGCGGAACGTAGCCGGCTTCCGGGCCTGATACGTAGACGGCAGGCCTTCTGTGGGGTCTGGTCATCACACTTCCGACTTGGAATCGACTCGGGTTCGCACATCCGCGCCGGCTTCCACTGATGTGCTGAGCGGGCTGCGGCAGGACTCACAGCAGTCCCAGTCCCAGAAAGGCTGGAACCGGATGTCGGTCCCCCCTCCGCCGAATCCTCACGAGCCGCCCGGCCCGTGGCCCCGTCCCGAACCACAGTGGCATCCGATGCCCCCGCCCGCGCCACCGGCGTTGAACGGCCTGGCGGTCACCTCCCTGGTGACGTCGCTGCTCTGCCTCGCACCCCTGGGGCTGGTCTTCGGCTGTATCGCGCTGTGGCAGATCCCCAGACGGAGACAGCGGGGCAAGGGCCTCGCGATCGCCGGTGTCTCCGTCTCCGGAGCGATTCTCCTGCTGGCCGCCGTCGTCATCCCGGTCGTCGACTTCAGGGTCTGGACGCCACCCGCTCGCAGCGACAGCGGCGACGTCACAAAGCCGGGCTGGACCACCATCCAGTCGATCCGCGCCGGTGACTGCTTCACCCCGCGTGGCGGGCTGACGAAACCGGGGACGCCGCCGCTGGGCGGAAGTGTGGAACTGATCCCCTGCGACATGCCGCACCGTGCGGAGGCCTACGCTTCCTTCACCCTCCCCGAGGGTGACTTCCCGGGGCTCGACGGCATCACGGCGACCGCCTGGCCACAGTGCGCGAGGCTCTTCATGGACTACGCGCTCGATTCGATGGCCTTCGGACGACTGCAGACCTACTACTTCCATCCCGACGAGAAGGGATGGGCGGCCGGGCGGCGCACCGTAATGTGCTGGGTGGCCCGGCCGGACAACACCGAACTCGACGTCTCGGTGCGCGGGGACGCCTCCGATCTGGACGCCGCCCAACTGGAGTTCCTCGCGGCGATGAAACCGCTGAACACCGCCGGCGCACTCCGCCCGGCGAAGAGCCCGCAGCAGGACCTCGCCGGCGCCACCGCCTGGGCCGGAGACATGGCTCAGGCACAGGCCGAGACCATCCGGCTGCTCAAGGACGCCGACCTTCCGGGCGCGGAAGCGCCCACCGGCCGGCTCGTGGCGGAACTCGAAGCGGGACTGCCCTTCTGGCAGCAGGCAGCCAAGGCACCCGACGCCGACGCCTTCCTCAGCCATCTGCGGTCCGTCGACCGGCACAACGGAGAACAGCACCACCGCCGGATACGCGGCCTGCTGGATCTCCCCCTGCCCCCGTCCGAACCGACCCAGGGGCTCGAGCGCACCGCCGTCTCCGCTCCTGACCCCCACCGACGAGCTCCTCACCCTCCGGGACCGCCCCTCATCACCCGGACCGTCCTCGAGGGCGACCTCGGGCCCGGGCAGTGAGCGGGAGGGGACCTCGGCCTCCGCGCCCGGGCTGGAGTGACTGCACGAGCCCGGCATGACCCTGACGACGCATGACGAGTGAAAAGGTTGTACCGGTTCCCGCGGGACATCGTGTGGGATTCCGCACGTCCGTGACCCGTGATGCCTCCGCGACCGGATCCGCTTGATCTGATGGGGGACGGGCGGGAGCTCTCCCCCGAATCGAGTGGAGGGGGAGCGGTCCTGTGAGTGATGTGAGCGATCGACTGCCGTGTGCGGAGGACATGCGGGCATGCGCAGGGTCCTTCGTCAGTCGCGTCACCGCCCGCAAGCGGCTCCCGCTGGACTACTCCGTGGCCAGCCTCCGTCTCGTCGATTTCCTGGTCGACGGGCTGCGCAAGGACGGCGTGGACGAGGCGCGGGTGAGCGGTGCGCTGCTAGGGCTCGGGGCGTACGTCGGTGAGGTGCTGGTCCGCCGTGCGGACGCGCAGTGGGTCGACTTCGACGCCGACCAGCGGGCCTACTTCGGGCAGCCGGTCGGCGTACGGATGCCGGACGGGCGGGTGTGGAACCCCCTCGGCAAGGTCCGCAACTGCTTCGCGGCGGGCAGCTCGCAGGAGTCGCTGCGCACCTTCTACCTGACCCTGCACGGACGCGGCCGGCGTACCGCCGCCTGACGCCACCCGGTCACAGCCGGCACGTCGGTGCCGTCCTCGTCCCTGACCCCGTAGCGCCCGCACCCGGCCGCCCACCACTCGGGTGCGGGCAGGGAACTCCGCGTCAGCGCACGTCCGCCGGAAGCTCGATCTTCCCCTGATACGGGCCCCGGTTCGCCTCGCTGACCTTCTGCTCGAACGTGATGTCCTGGCCGTTGTACGGAATCAGAAAGCCGAACTCGAGACGGTGGCCCTCGATCCGGTACGACGTCGCGTCCAGGACCAGCACCTCCTCCAGGCCGGAGAGCGTCAACTGCCCGTCCTCGACCGGGACGCCCGCCGCGCGGAGCTGCTCGGCCGTCGGTTCGAACTCGCGCTCGGCCTTCTTCGCCCACGCCCGGTCCTGGACGGCGCTCAGCTTCTGCTCGCCGCTCACGACACGGAGTTCGACCGTGCCGCCGCCCTCCGTCTCGGTCACCTTCACCTCGCCGTCGGCAGCCCGCGCGTACATCCGGAACTCGTCGACGACCGCGATCGGGTCCTCGACCTTGTTCCGCATCTCGGGGTCGACGGGAGACACGGCCTTCCAGCCGGCCGAACCCTCCTTCAGATACCCCGCGTCGCCGACGACGTAGAGCTCCTCGGTCTTCTTCGTGCCCTTGCTGCTGGTGCTGACGCCCTGCGAGTGCAACGCCGCCCGCTCGACGGCACGCCGAAGGGTGCCCTCGTAGGTCGCCGCGCTCTTCTGGCCCTGGAGCGTCAGCCCCTCCTCGCCCGTCACGGAGAAGGCCCAGGCGGGCTCCTCGGCCATCGCCTCCTCGGCGAGGTCGAGGAAGTCCTCCGCGGACTCGGGCGCCCGGGGCTGCTCGGACACCTCGCGGGCAGGCGACGAGGCCACCTCCTGGGTCTTCGCGTCGTCCGTCTCCGCGCCGCACGCGGCCAGCGTGAGGGCGACCGGGAGGGCGAGCGCGGCGGTGCGTCCGGGACGAGTTCGCATGGACCTTTTCCTTACGTCACGACGGGGCGCGGAATGTACAACAGCGCCCGCCCCCTGATCACCTCGGCAGACAATCCCGACATCCGGTGGCGTCACGCCCTGGGTCCCGACTGCAACGGCGGGCCTTTCTGAACCTCGGTCCTGCTGACCGTCTTCCGTTGGTCGAGGGCAGCTTCTACGGCCCCAGCCACCTCAGCGAGATCGAACGGGGCACGCGCCGCCGGCGGAACTCGCCGACCACGTCGACAAGGTCCTCGGCACGGACGGCTTCTTCCGCCGCCGCTGCGAGGACGTGCGCAGGGCCGCCGCACCGCCTCCGAAGGCGTCCCTCGCCTTGATTGACCAAGTGGCTGAGGATGACCGAAATGGCAAACCACGGAACTGACTTGAGCACGGCCGTCTGGCGCAAGAGCAGCTACAGCAACGGCAGCGGCGGCGACTGCCTCGAAGTGTGCGACGCCCACACCGACGTCGTCCCCGTCCGCGACTCCAAGGTCCTTCACGGACCGGTCCTCACGGTCGCGGCACCGGCCTGGACGTCATTCGTCACGTCCCTCAAGTAGGTGCCGCGCGTGTCTTGACTCCGTTACGCGAGGGAAGACACCCAAGGCCGGCGCGGTGCGCTGTGACGCTCTTGGCGTCGAGCACGCAGAAAGAACCATGAGCGTCATGGAGTTGTTCCCCCGGGCCGGCGAGCGGGGTCCGGGGACCGGGCATGCCGGGACGGTCGGCCGAGTGCTAGGACGTGGCTGAGTGTCCCGCGTTTCCCCGCGTTCCTGGTTGATCCTCGCCGTGCCCGTCGTGGGTCTGTTGGCACTGACGTTTTCCGCCACGACGCCCGAGACGCGCGCATCCGGGGAACGACAGGCCCCTGCCGAGCCGTTGCGGGACCGTCCGCTCCCCGCCGACGGCACGGCCCAGCTCTCGAAGTGCGGGGTGGACGAATCGCCGCGGCCTGTACCACGGGGGGAGGGCGAGCAGAGCATGGCCCCGAGGCTGGTGCTCACCAGCTGGGGTTACTACGATCCGGGGCCGAAGACGCCGGGCGAAGCTCGCTTCACCGTCCACGCGGCCGTACGAGCGGGCGACCGCCCCCTCCTGCTCGACGCGCCGCTGGCCAAAGGTCAGGTCACGCTCGATCTCCACGGCCCCCACGGTGAGGGCGTCCGCGCTTCTGCCCGCGGGCTCACCGCGACTGTTGTGGACAGCGGTTTCAAGGGCAAGCCCGTAGAAGTCCCGGCGTCCGGCAGCTTCCGGGTTGATCCGGGCAAGGAGTTGCTCCTGGACGTGGAGCTGCCTGCCGGGGCCGTATGTCCTGGCCACAGCCTGCTCGACATCAACAGGTGCTCGCCCGAGGACACCAACGACGTCGCGGACTGCCCGGTGCTGACCCTCACCCTCACCGAGCCGGCGATC
Source organism: Streptomyces sp. M2CJ-2 (assembly GCF_016757295.1). Lineage (NCBI taxonomy): Bacteria > Bacillati > Actinomycetota > Actinomycetes > Kitasatosporales > Streptomycetaceae > Streptomyces > Streptomyces sp. M2CJ-2. The sequence goes on from NZ_JAESIF010000005.1 coordinate 161,237, forward strand.
CGCGCGTACCGCGCCCGGACGGTCGGCGACAGCGCCGCCAGTCCCCTCAGCGATCGGCTGGTCGCGGTGTCCTGGGAACCGCGTGCCTCACAGGTGTGAGCAGGAGGTCTCCGAGCAGCTCACCAACGTGTCGGCGGGCGGCTGAGGGTCAGCGCTGGCTCACCGGAAGGACGGCCGCCGGATCGCAACGCTTCGGGCAGGCCAGCAGGTAGACCTCGTTGCCGAGGAACAGGAGGTAGGCGTCGTCACGGATGCTGTCGGGCTGCACCGGAGACCCGGGGTGGACGCCGAACTCCCAGTCACCCGGCACCTGGCAGACGAACGCCAGCTCCGTACCGCACGCGCACAGGTAGTACTCGGCTTCGTGAGGCCAAGCCGCCGTACCCCCCACTTTGAAGTGCACTTCGTACGGCCCGTGCCCGTCCACGAAGGGCCGCAGGGACAGGGGCAGCGCGTGTACGGTCGGTTCGGGCTCCGCTTCCGGCGCCCCTGGGTCGCGCTGCAGCAGCACCCGCCAGAACGAGCCCGGGAACGGCGGCTGCGGAGCCTCCCAGAACCGGGGTACGAGGCGTCTGTCGGCCCGGCCGCCGGCCGTCACCGGGTCGGCCGCGTCGTGGTGGTGGGCGCAGTGGAAGACCGACAGGTGTTCTCCGCCGAAGAACTCGATGTCGTCCGGCAGGTCCAGTTGGAAGAACAGCGCCATCCGCTCGCCGTAGAAGCACCTAGGCCACTCCTGGTCGTCGTCGAAGTAGGGCCACCCGCCCACCGAGTTGCGGGCCGGACGTTCCAGCGGCTCGGTACCGATCTCGATCTCGTACTCGGGCGCCGGCGCCCACTTCTCCCCCAGCCCGTCCTCGCTCACCGGTCGGTGTCCAGGTGGGCTTCCAGGACGGTCCGGCTGATGAGGGGGCGGTCCCACAGGGCGAGGAGTTCGTTGGCGAGGTCCAGGATCGGCAGCGGGTACCGCTTGCCCTGGACCTCGATACCGGCCGCCGACAGACTCCGGGGGACGGCACCGGCGTCGAGGAGGACGCGCCACTCCTCGGGGCCGAGACTCAGGTATTCCAGCCCCGCCAGCCCGGTGATCTCCAGGGGATCGGCGAGCGTGCCCGGGTAGGCGGTGAGGGTCCGCAGACGGGGAAGCCCGACGACCGAGGCGAGGCCGATCGGCTCGCCCTGCCATGCGCCGATGCTGAGTACCTCCAGTGCAGGATGGGCGGCGGTCCTCACACTCTCCAGGTAACGGATGTTCACCCGGGCCACCACCGGAGGATTGTCCCCGTCACGGCCCTGGTGCCAGCCGCTGGGGCGGTTGACCACCATGTCGGTGAGCGAGTCGGCGCGCAGTCCGGCGCCGATGCTCCGCTCGTGGTCGATCACAATGACCTGCCCGATGTGTCCGCCAGGGCCGGGCGTCAGGTCGAGTGCCAGCCGGTCACCGCCCCCGTTGTCGCCGAAGACGATCCACCCGGGCGACCCGACCAGGCCCTGCACGGCGGCGTCCGGGGCAGTGACGACGGCGGCGGCGGCGAACTGCCAAGGGCAGGGACGGGACTGCGCGTCCCCGATGTAGAGCCCGTCCAAGGAAAAGAGCTCACAACCGACCGCATCGCTGACCCGCTCCCCAGCCTCGTAGTCATCGCCCCAGTCCTGCCACCGTGCCCGGGTCACCCGGTAGAGCGCCTTGAGCTCGTCGGGCAGCGTGACACCGAGGCGCGCCTCCGCTTCGGCGATCTCCTCCTCCGTGGCACCGACGGCGTCGGGCAGCCGCTCGTGGAGGGTCTGCTCCAGCAGTGCCGGGTCCGCCGACGACGCCGGCACCGCACCAAGGACTTCCTCGGGCAGGCGCCGCCAGGGCTCGGGAACGGCGCCTTCGACCAGGAGCAGGGCTCCCACGAAGGGGCTGACGACGCCGTACTCCACGGCAGGTCCGGAGTCGACGACATGGAGCAGCGTCGCCCCGTCCGGCGCCGTCTCAACCACGTACGACACATTGTTCAGGCCGTCGGCCCTGAGGGCGTCCTGTACCCGTTCCACGGCGGTGAACTGGTCCTGCATGTCCGCCACCTGCAAGGCCCGCCCCGGCGCCGGGTGCGGCTGTGGCGCGGGCAGGGTCCAGCCGCCCAGACCGACCTGGCCCGTGAAGCAACCGCCCGGCGCGGCAAGCTCCTCCGCGTGGGCATCCCGCACCAGCCGCAGCAGCGGCTCCCAGGTCGCGAGGTCATGTATCGAGGACAACGGTGTTCTCCGGTCGGTCGGTTGGTGAGGAAGAGGAAGCCATGGAGTGCTCGCGGGACGGCTCAGTCGCCTGAGTGTCCGAAGATGCCAAGGTGGGCCGGCTCGGCCTGGCCACCGGCGTAGAGGAGGACGTACACACCCGTCCACCGCATACGACACTCGTCCAGCAGCGTCTCCTCAGGGTCGGGCGGAAACCGGTCGGCCGTGCGGGCGTGGTCGAGGAGTTCCGAGAACCGGAGCGGTGTCGGCCGGACGGTGCCGAAGTGGTGCAGGAGGCGTTCGTGCGTCAGGGGACGCAGTGTCCCGTAGTCCTCGACACGGAGCGGCGTCGGCGCTGTGGTCGAGTGGACAACACGCTGGATGTCGAGGATGGAGTGCGTCCCCTCCTCACCCATGAACTCCTCGTCGGCCCAGAGGTCGTCCAGACAGCCGTACATGTCGTCGTGGCCGTACAACTTGTCGAAGACCTGCCGGTGCAGAGCCTCCAGCGACTTCTCGACGCTGCCTTCGTACGCCGTGACGTACTCCCACCAACTGGCGCCCACGGTCGCCCCTCCCTGTCATGGATCTGGCGCGATCCTAGGGTCGGCCACTGACATTGGGCGGCGCGGCTGTTGGACGGGGCTGCGAGATGGGGGACTCGCCTGCCGGGAGGCCGATGGGTTCCTCTGCGGCGTTCAGGACGGCTCGCGCCCGGCGGTTGCCCTTCCACTACGTACCGGACGGGCCCGGTACGGTCCCGACATGGACCTCTTCGCCGCTGACCGGTTGCGACTGGTCGAAGCCCTGCCACCTCAGCTGTCGCCGGAGGACCGTCGTGCCATGGACGACGCCTGGGACGCGGCGGTCCGGGCCAACCCGACTCTGTTCGACGGGCCGGTGGCCGGGTGTACGGGCCTGGAACACGACGCACGTGACGGCCTCGTCCTGACCTGGGTCCGGGCGACCTACCGCTTCTACGTCCTGCGCAGGCTGCCCGGCGCGTCTGTACGGCTGCCGTCCCTGTTCGTGGCCGTCGCGCAGCCTGCGGACGACGGGCGCCTGCTGGTGGGGCGGATGGCGTCCTGGACGACCGCGCCCGGCCGCTGGCAGTTGCCGGGCGGCTCGGTCGAGCCCCCACCGGACGGTGAGCCCCTCGACCTGGCCGCCCTCCGCCGTCACGCGGCCCGGGAGCTGGCCGAGGAGACCGGTGTCGACACCCCTGCCGACGACCTCACCCCCTGGCAGGTCACCCGAGGCGCGAACGGCAGTGTCGGCGTCCTGTTCCAGGCCCCGCCCCGTCCGGCGCCCTGGCTGTACGAGCGCTTCGCCGCCCTCACGGCCACCGAGCACGCCCTCGGCCGCGTCCCGGAACTGGACCGTCTCGCCCTCGTCCGCTCCCACGCCGACCTGACCGGCCTCGGCGGCCCGCAGGTGGCCTACCTGGAGCCGGTCCTCCGCCGCCACGGTCCACTCCGGCTCACCGGCCCGACGGCCGGGCCCGCCACAGGTCGCGGAGCACCGCGATCTCGGCCATGTGGTGGATGAACTCGATGTTGGCCCCCGTCAGCACGGCGATGAAGGGGTAGTCGGCGTCATTGCTGTACGGGTACTGGGAGAAGCCGACCGTGTCGAGCTGCTCGTCGGTGACGGCGCCGACGTCGGCGCGCCAGCGGTCGATCAGCTTCCAGAACCGCTCCAGTGCCAGGGCGGCGGAGGGGGTGAAGTCGACCAGCAGGTCCGGCTCCTGCCGCCGCTCACCGAAGGTCCACTCCCATTGGCCCGCGAAGCAGGAGTGCAGGTGCCCCAGCCGCCAGGCGATGGTGGTGACCGGCGATGCGTCGGGCTCCGGCGTACCGGTGTGGGCGAGGACCTGCTCGACCCGCTCGACACTCACGCCCCAGTCGTCGGCGATCTTGTCGATGGGCATGCCGCCCGCGGCCTGCCGGGCGACCTCGGCGTACTCACTCGAGGGGATGTCCGGGGCGCCCTTGTCGAGCAGCCACTCGCCCGGTCCGAACGCCCTGGGCGTCACCGCCTCACTCCGGCGCCGGATCGACCAGCAACCGGGCACCGGCTCCCACAGGTACTCCTCGTCACCGAGCCCCGTCAGCCGCACCTGGGCCATCTCCCTGGCCTGGTCGAACTGGTCGAGCAGCAGCCCCAACCGGTCGGTCCGCACACCCTCGATCTCCATGCCTGGCCCCCTTGGCGGTCGCGTCTCGCACGCAACACACTGCGCTCAGGCGGAAGTTAACGAATCCCCTCACAGGGCGCGACCGATTTCCTCGCCCCGAAGCGGCACAGTGTCACCGGCATCACCGCACTCCTCCAGCACACGGTCGGCCTTCGCCGTCGCAGGCGAAGTGGACTTCGGTGGTCAAGCCTCCTCGGGATCGGCCGAGGGCGGAGTCGATCCGCACCAGCCATCTGATGGTCCCTGCCATCACCTGATCGGACGAGCGCACCACTCGGTGCCGACCGGAGGGGCAGCGCCGGTCAGGGCCGTGATCGTGCCTGGTGGACCGGTCGTGCTCGATGCCGTGCGAGTGCCGGCCCCGACCACTGTCGCGGGTGCTGGAGGTGTACGGCGCGGCTAGTGTCGAGGAGCGCGCCGAGCAGCCGAGGAGGCGTTCCACGCCTGGCAGCGTGGTCATGGGCGTCGGTCTCGACGGAGATAAGGAGCGCGGTCGGTGTGGCCCGGAACCGCCGGTTGATCCTGAGCTCGCCGTCCAGGGTATGGGACCTGCTGTCCGACGGCCGGCGCTACGGGGAATGGGTCTCGGGAACGCAGCAGGTCACCGCCGCGGACCCGCACTGGCCGGAAGTGGGCGCCCGCCTGCAGGTCCGGGTCGGCCTCGGCCCTCTGGTCCTCGACGACACCTGTGTCGTACGCATCTGCGAGCCGCAACGCCGCCTGGAACTGGAGGCGAAGGCGGATCCCTTCGGTGCGGCCCGCATCGCCATGAACCTGATCCCCTGGGGCGAGAGCACTCTTTTCCTTCTCGACTGGCATCCCCTGCGGGGCCCCGGCACCCGGATGCACGGGCTCCCCGTGGACTACCTCGTCTCGATCCGCAACGGCATGATGCTGACGAAGCTGGCCCGGATCGCGGTGCGCGAGCATCGCGGCAGCGCCGGCGGCGCTCTGCAGAGCACCCGGAGCGGATGAGGAGCTGTACGCCGCATGAGGTCGTCGGCCCGCACTTCGGGCGTCTGCGCCGCCGAGGAAGACGCCGTGGTTCCAGTCGAAGGACTCCGTGACCAGCGGTACGGCGGTGACGCGGCGGGCGTTGGGGTGGGCGGCCGGGGGACTTCGTGGAGTTCGTGGACGGTTCGAGGGCCGGGGCGGCGGCCCGGCCCTCGAACACCGCGGACCGGCGTGCTGAGGCGGTACGGATCAGTACGGATTGACCAGTACGTGCGCGGCGCCCGGAACGCCGATCTTCAGCAGCTCGTCCTCCTCGGCGGTCGTCTCACCGCCCATCTCCTGCTTGAGCACCGCGCGCGACAGGGCCTGCACCCACAGGGCGCGGGGCCGGCGCCGTTCCTCCCAGGCCGTGAGGGCCTCGGGGACGCCGTCCTGGGCGTCGAGCACCTCGGCGAGCACGACGGCGTCCTCGACGGCCATCGCCGCGCCCTGCGCCAGCTGCGGGGTGCTGGCGTGGGCCGCGTCCCCGGCCAGTACCACACGGCCCACGTGCCACGGCGCGTCCACCGTCACCTGGGAGATCCTGGAGTACACGACGGCGGCGGGATCCGTGACGGCGCCGAGCGCCTCGGCGATCGGTCCGGAGAACATCCGCAGCCGCTCGGCGAACTGCTCGTGGGCACGCTCCGGGTCCGGCCTGAAGTCCTCGGGCTCGGCGAACACCGCGGCCAGGTACATCGTGTCGTCCGTGATGGGGGTGAGCAGCGCCTTCGTCTCCTGCGCGGTGCCCATCACCACGCCCCGTACGTCGGGCAGGCGCGGGACTGTGACCCGCCAGTTGGCGAAGCCGGTGTACTCGGGGGTGTACCGGTCGCCGTACAGCCGGCTGCGCAGCGGGGAGCCGATGCCGTCGAAGCCGACCACCAGGTCCCAGCGGTCGGACGATCCGTCCGAGAGGGTGACGTCGACACCAGAACCGTCGTCGGTGAGTTCGGTGATGGTGGTGGAGAACCGTATCTTCGCGCCCGCCGCCACCGCAGCGGCATTGAGTACCCGCGCGAGAGCGGGGCGGGGGATGCCGTTACTGGGGGGAACGTCGTCCATCCGGGGCTGCGGTATCCGGGCCAGGGCGTTGCCCTCCGGATCGGCGACGGTGAGGATCTCCCACTCGAAACCGACCGCGAGGCAGTCGTCGAGTACGCCGATCTCCCGCAGGGCGTGCAGCGCGTTGGACGGCTGGATGATGCCCACGCCCAGCGCCTCCAGCTCCCCTCGGAGCTCGGCGACCTCCACCGTGTGGCCGCGCCGGGCCAGAGCCGTGGCGAGGGTGAGCCCGCCGATGCCGCCGCCGTGAACAAGTACGCGTAGGCGTGAAGTCATGTCAGTTTCTCCGAGGAAAGACGAAAACGGGGGTGTGGTCTCAGCCGACCGGGGCGGGCAGGCTCGCCAAATGGTCGACCAGCGCGAGCAACGCCTCCTTGGCGTACTCACGCTGCCGGACGTCACCCATCAGCAGGGGCACATGCGGGTCGAGGTCGAGGGCTTCCCTGATCTCGCCCACCGTGCGGGTGTTGTGGCCGTGGAAGCAGTTGATGGCCACCACGAAGGGGATGCGCCGGCTCTCGAAGAAGTCGATTGAGGCGAAACTGGTGTCCAGGCGCCGGGTGTCCGCGATGACCACGCCGCCGAGCGCGCCGTTGACCAGGTCGTTCCACATGAACCAGAAGCGTTCCTGGCCTGGGGTGCCGAAGAGGTACATGACCAGTTCGTCGTTGATCGTGATGCGTCCGAAGTCCAGGGCGACGGTCGTGGTGCTCTTTTCCCCGATTCCGGCGAGGTCGTCCACACCGACGCTAGCCTTTGTCATGTACTCCTCGGTGTGCAGCGGTGCGACCTCGCTGATCGCGCCCACCAGGGTGGTCTTGCCGACACCGAATCCGCCGGCGATGAGTATCTTGACTGCGGCGGGTGCCGCCTGACTCGTGGTCATGGTTCCTACAGTCTCCGGAGTCCTTCACGAACGGCAGCCAGCAGGCTCGGGTCGGCACCGCCCGCCGCCCAGGCCACCGTGAGCGGTGCCCGAGCGGCGAGCAGGCCTTGGCTGACGAGGTCAGCCAGAAGGATTTTGGTCACCGACACGGGAAGGTCGAGTCCAGCGGCGATCTCGGCGACGGCCGCGGATTGGCGGCAGCGTTCCAGAATCCGACGGTGCTCCGGCTGGAGTTTGCCGGGGCGCAACGGCACGCCGCGTTCGTCGCGCGGGTCGTCGAGGGTCGTGAGTACCGTGATGAGGGTGAGGTCGTCCCGTTCGGGAGCGGTCCGGCCACGGGTGATGGTGTACGGACGCACCATGCTCCCCGCGCCGTCCTCCCCGGGGTCCTCGTACTCCCATCCCGGGTTCACGTGACGGTTCCCTGCCCCGCGCCGAAGGCATCGAACTCGTCGCGGGTCGCCGTGCCGAGCTTCGGCCCGACCTGCTGGACGAGGTTGTGCATGGCGAGCGACATCACCTCTGCGTCGACCTCCTGGGAGGCAACCACGGCCAGGTGGGTGCCCTGGCCCGCCGAGATGATGAAGAGCCACAGGTCGGCGAGCTCGACGATGACCTGGTGGACGACACCGCCGTTGAAGAGCTGCCCCACGCCGCGGGCCAGACTCTGCTGGCCGGTGCAGATGGCTGCCAGTCGCTCGGCATCCGCGCGGTCGATGCTCTGCGAGTGACTCACGACCAGGCCGTCGTCGGACAGCAGGACCGCGTTCCTGGTCTCGGCGACCGAGTCCACGAGGCCGTCGAGCAGCCAGTCCAGGTCCTGATGGGTCGCAATGGTTCGTGTCATGACCGTTCTTCTTCTTTCATCTGTTGGCGAGGAGCGCTGGGGGGGAGCGGCGTCGGCATCCCCCCCTCACGGGCAGCGCGCGACCGACGTTGGAACGCACCGATCGTCGCCCCGGCGCGGCGCGGTACGGGGCGCAGCAACGGGTCGTCCTGCCAGCGCGGCGGCCTGGGCAGCGGCGCCTCGGCGGGGACGTCCGCCCGCAGTTCGTCGACGAGGCTGGCCTGGCGCACCCGGCGGGGCAGCGGTGCCTGGTCACCAGTCAGGCCGGCACCGTCGGCGCCCGCGTCGGTGTGCGGCTGGTGCGGTGCCGGGTGCGGCCCACTGGGGGCTGGATACGGCCCCTCGGCCTCACCGGAGCAGGTCGGCACGGACCCGTACGAGGCGGCTTCGGCCGGGTACGACGCGTGCCCGGTCCCGCCCTCCTGCCCGGTCCCGTACATGGCGAGGTCGGCTCCGTGGGCCAGGTTCACCCCGTGGCCCTCACCCGTCATGTGGGGCGTCCGGCCACCCTGAGGTGTACGGGTGCCGACGGCTCCGTGGGGCACCTCGGACGCGTAGGTGCCGTACGTCCCGTAGGGCTGGTGGCTCGCGTCCTGGCCGCGGTCGTGCTGCGCGTACGGCGTCTCCGGCGTGCCCGGCGCGGGGAAGGCCTCGGTGACTTCCGGGACATGCGGCTGGTACGCGTCCCGGTGCGGCTGCGGCTCGGACCCGTGGGACACCGCGTGCGTCGGGACCAGCGCCGTGACGTCGGCCAGGGCCCGTCCCTGTACGCGCGCGGGCAGCGGCTCGTCGGCGCCGTACACGGGACCCACCGGACCGGGAGCGGGAGTCGGGTCCGGGACGGATGAGAGCACCGCCTTCGGAGCCTGCTGGAAGGCGGGGACGGTGAGTTCGACGGGGATGAGCACGACCACCCGCGTACCGCCGTACGCGGACTGACGGAACTCCACTCCCAGGCCGTACTGGTGCGCGAGGCGCGCAACCACGTGCAGACCCAGACGGATGTCCTCGGAGTGGGCCAGGACGTCGAGCCGGGGCGGGTGGGCCATCAGCTCGTTGGCCTCGGCCAGCCTGCCCTCATCCATGCCCAGGCCACGGTCCTCGATCTCGATGACCAGACCGCGGATCACCTCGGCAGCCCTGACCTCGACCGGGCTCGGCGGGCGGGAGAACGTGAGCGCGTTCTCGATCAGTTCGGCGAGCACGTGCGCGACCGGACCGACGGCCCGGGCCGCGAGCCAGGTCCCGTCCTCCTGTTCGATCACCACCCGCTGGTAGTCCTGCACCTCCCCCTGGGCCGAGCGCATCACGTCGAGCAGTGCGACCGGGTCGCGCCACCGCCGGTGGGGTGTGCCGCCGGCGAGAATGACCAGGTTCTCCTCGTAGCGCCGCAGTCGGGCGGTGAGGTGGTCGAGGTCGAAGAGACCGTCGAGGACCTCGGAGTCCTCGTGGCGGCGCTCCATCTCGTCCAGCTTCTTGAGCTGCTGCCCGATGAGCTGCTGGGTGCGACGGGCGATGCGCTGCAGCAGCCGCTCGAACCCGCGGTGCTGGTCGGCCTGCTTGACGGCGGCCTGCAGGGCACTGGTGCGGGCGAGGTTGAGCGCTGTGCCCAGCTGGGTCAGCTCGTCGGTGCCGCGGCGGACTTCGTCGTGTCGGATGGCCATCGCCTCGGCATCGACGTCGATCCGCTCGCCCTGCGCGAGCCGCTCGACGACGTCGGGCAGGGCGGTCTCCAGCACCTCGGCCTGTTTCTGCAGGCCGCTGATGCGCTGTCGGAGGCTACGGGTGAGGCGCCACGTCGTCCAGACGACGGCGACAACGGCGGCGAGACCGACGAGGGTGGTGAACAGCGTCCTCTGGAGCAGTCCCATCGCATCGGACGTGCCCTCCTCGATCACCAGCGCGGTCCGGCGCTCGAGGAGCTTCTCGAACTCCGGAGCAAGGGCGTCCATCGCCTCGCGCCAGGTCTCCCGGTCGGCGCCGAGACGGACCGGGCCGCTCTCGTCGGGCTCGCCCGGGCTCAGCACCTCCTGCTCCACGCTGCTCTTGCTCTTCCACGCCGGACTGCCGGTGATCCGCTGCCAGATCTCGCGCTGGTCGTCGGACAGGTGGGGAGCGACCTTCACGGTGTAAAGGAACGACTGGGTCTCGATCGCCTCCCTGACCTGCCGGAATTCCTCGACGGTCAGTTCGCCCCTGCCCCAGCCCCGGGCCAGGAGCGCGTCCGAGCGGGAGACCATCTCCTTGGTCCAGAAGAGGTCGACGAGCGGCTGGGAGAGCACGGTGATCCGGCCGTTGTCCACGTGACTCAGGGCCGTGAACAACTCGAGGTCGACGGTGATCAGGTCGGTGTAGTACCGGTACACCGCTTCCTGCTGGCCTTGGTCGCCACTGTCGACCACGGAGCGCTGCACGGGCAGCCGCTCAATCGCGTTACGCGCTTCGGTGACCGCTTCCCTGATCTCCAGGGGGGCGTCGCCCGTCGAGGACAGGTCGTCGGAGAGCGCCCGGAAGGCCTCCACCGCCTCGTCGGTCGCTGTCCGTTGCCGCTCCAAGGCCTTGGACGCACCGTCGTATCCGGCGAGGGTCTCGGCACTGAGACGCCGCTCCTCCTGAAGGTTGTAGTAGACGATGTTGGACGGCTGTCCGGCTTTCTCCGCCAACAGGCCCTGGGCCGCCATCCGCTGGAAGTCGAAGAAGGTCCGACCGCTCGTGACGGCCCACAGGGCTACCAGTGCGACACCGGGGACGATGGCCAGAACGAGGAGGGCCGTCCGCAACGACATGGTCGTCGAGACGGTCTGTCGTGACGCACGCGTGCGCAGGGCGAACTCCCTTGACGTGGAACGGCTACACAGCCGGGCGGTTTTGCTCACTAGTTGTGCCGCGCATATTAATCACACTGTGCGACTGCTCATCCACGCGGGGATGACGCCCTGGCACCTCCACACCGGGACACTTCGGACGACGCAATCCGGACAGCCCCGCCCTGGCCGCATGTCTACATCGATCCGCAACCCTTTGTTCACCTAGAGAACCTCCGGAACGTCATATTCCGAAAGCGGAGCGCGCGAGACGCGTGGCGGAAATCGTCCTCAGGGGTCGCGGCCGATCGGTGGCGCGGTGCCTGCCCTTGCCGCCACCGCGGCCGGATTCGGCCACATCGGGGACGATCACCGCCTCGCACCGGCGCGCTCCCGGTCCCCGAGGTCCGCCGGACGTTCCCGCGCCCGGAGCCGAGCACCACGGCGGCCAAGCCCGCCATACGAAACCGCCGGATCACCGGCGTGCACATGGAGCCCGCGGGCCGGCCGAGGTCTCGTGGTGACATGGCGAAGGCCTGTCGCCGCCCGTTCCCGCCGGGGCGGGCGGGAGGGTGACGACAGGCCCAGGGCCCCGCACGCCGTTGTGCGGAGCCTCGCCTGTCCGTCCCGCGGCCGGTCGTGACGATCGCTGGTCAGGGCATCCCATCCCAACCGGCCGCGGAGTCTGTGTGCCGGGCGGCTCAGCCCAGGCGCTGCACCAGGGCGCGGTACTGGTCCCACAGCTCGGTGGGCGTGTGGTCGCCGAAGGTGTTGAAGTGCTCGGGGACGAGCGCGGCCTCCTCGCGCCACACCTCCTTGTCGACGCTGAGCAGGAAGTCCAGGTCGGCGTCGGCCAGTTCGAGGCCGTCCGTGTCGAGGGCCGCCTTGGTCGGCAGGACGCCGATCGGGGTCTCGACGCCGTCCGCCCTGCCGTCCAGGCGCTCCACGATCCACTTCAGGACGCGGCTGTTCTCGCCGAAGCCGGGCCAGACGAACTTGCCCTCGTCGTTCTTGCGGAACCAGTTGACGTAGTAGATCTTCGGCAGCTTGGACTGGTCCTTGTCCTTGGCGACGTCGACCCAGTGGCCCATGTAGTCGCCCATGTTGTAGCCGCAGAACGGCAGCATGGCGAACGGGTCGCGGCGCAGCTCGCCGACCTTGCCCTCGGCGGCGGCGGTCTTCTCGGAGGCCACGTTGGCGCCGAGGAAGACGCCGTGGTTCCAGTCGAAGGACTCCGTGACCAGCGGTACGGCGGTGGCGCGGCGCCCGCCGAAGAGGATCGCGGAGATCGGCACGCCCTTGGGGTCCTCCCACTCGGGCGCGATGATCGGGCACTGCGCGGCGGGCGTGGTGAAGCGGGCGTTGGGGTGGGCGGCGGGCGTGCCGGACTCGGGGGTCCAGTCGTTGCCCTTCCAGTCGGTGAGGTGGGCCGGGGCCTCCTCGGTCATCCCCTCCCACCACACGTCGCCGTCGTCGGTGAGGGCGACGTTGGTGAAGACGGAGTTGCCCCACAGGGTCTTCATCGCGTTGGCGTTGGTGTGCTCGCCGGTGCCGGGCGCGACGCCGAAGAAGCCGGCCTCGGGGTTGATGGCGTAGAGGCGGCCGTCCTCGCCGAACCGCATCCAGGCGATGTCGTCGCCGATCGTCTCGACGGTCCAGCCGGAGATCGTGGGCTCCAGCATGGCGAGGTTGGTCTTGCCGCAGGCGCTCGGGAAGGCGGCGGCCACGTACTTCGACTCGCCCTGCGGCGGGGTCAGCTTGAGGATCAGCATGTGCTCGGCGAGCCAGCCCTCGTCGCGGGCCATGACGGAGGCGATGCGCAGGGCGTAGCACTTCTTGCCGAGCAGGGCGTTGCCGCCGTAGCCGGAGCCGTAGGACCAGATCTCCCGGTCCTCGGGGAAGTGCGAGATGTACTTGGTCTGGTTGCAGGGCCAGGGGACGTCCTGCTGGCCGGGCTCCAGGGGGGCGCCGACCGAGTGCACGGCCTTGACGAAGAAGCCGTCGTCGCCGAGCTCGTCCAGGACGGGCTGCCCCATGCGGGTCATGGTGCGCATGGAGACGGCGACGTAGGCGGAGTCGGTGATCTCGACGCCGATCGCGGACAGCGGCGAGCCGAGGGGGCCCATGCAGAAGGGCACGACGTACATCGTGCGACCCTTCATGGAGCCGCGGAAGACGCCCTTCTCACCGGTGAAGATCTCCCGCATCTCGGCGGGGGCCTTCCAGTGGTTGGTGGGGCCGGCGTCCTCCTCCTTCTCGGAGCAGATGAAGGTGCGGTCCTCGACGCGGGCGACGTCGCTGGGGTCGGAGGCGGCGTAGTAGGAGTTGGGGCGCTTGATCGGGTCGAGCTTGCGGAACGTGCCCTTGGCGACGAGCTCCTCGCTCAGCCGTTCGTACTCAGCCTCGGAACCGTCGCACCAGACCACGCGGTCCGGCTGGGTCAGCTCTGCGATCTCGTTGACCCAGGAAATGAGCCCCTGGTGGTCGGTGGGGACGGTGGGAGCCGCGATGTCGCGCGCCACGATTGCTCCTAAGTGAGGGTTTTTGGTTGAGAGGCCCCGTGGGGGCTGCGGCCCGGATGCTTCACGGTGGATGTTCGGCGCTCATCCGGTGCCGACCGCACTCATTTGATCCTCTGATGAGAGTGCCCATCTGTCCAGAGGGATGCACAGGTGAGCAGAGTGATGCTGGCCACGGTTTCCCGAGAACCCCCGCGCGTACGCCGGGTCGCTTTACGCACACGTTGCGTGCGCATTGCACGCGACAGGTCGCTTCTTTGCGGGTTCTTTGCGCGACCGATCACTCCGGTGCGCCTCCCGCCCGAACCGGAGGCGCCGGCGAACACCGGCAGACCCCGACGGAACCCGACGGACGCCGACGATCACCGCCACGCGTGCGGCGTGAGAGGATGGCCACCACGTCACGGCCAAGCAGGCACACCGCTCCGCAACTTACGGTTCCGTAGGTACGATGCGGCCATGACAGCGTTCGCCTCCGACGCACCCGCGGACCCGCAGGCCGAAGGCCGCGGTCCGGTAGAGATCTCCCTCCCGCACCCGGTCAAACCCAAGCTGCGCGGCTGGCTGCACCTGGGCATGTTCCCCGCCGTCCTGGTCGCCGGGCTGGTGCTCACCGCCCTCGCCGACTCGACCCGGGGCCGCGTCGCCTGCGCGGTCTTCGCGTTGACGGCCTGCCTGCTGTTCGGCGTGAGCGCGCTGTACCACCGGGGCAACTGGAGTCCGCGCATGGACGGGGTGCTGCGCCGCCTCGACCACGCCAACATCTTCCTCATCATCGCCGGCACCTACACCCCGCTCACCCTGCTGCTCCTGCCGGAGGCGAAGGGCCAGTGGCTGCTGTGGGGCATCTGGGCGGCCGCCCTCGCCGGGATCACCTTCCGGGTGTTCTGGGTGGGCGCCCCGCGCTGGCTCTACACCCCCTGCTACATCGCGATGGGCTGGGTCGCCGTCTTCTACCTCCCCGACTTCATGCGCACCGGCGGCATCGCCGTCCTGGTCCTGGTGATCGTGGGCGGGGTGCTCTACAGCGCGGGCGGGGTGATCTACGGCATCCAGAAGCCCAACCCGTCACCGCGCTGGTTCGGCTTCCACGAGGTCTTCCACTCCTTCACCCTGGCCGCCTTCATCGCCCACTACGTGGGGATCTCCCTGGTGGCCTACCAGCACGGATGAGCCGGGAACGCCCGGAAAACCCCGGGTCCGCGCACCGCGCTCATGACATCCTGAACGGGTGAACGGTCCCGAGATCCACGTCGAGTTCGCCCCCGGACTGCTCGTCTTCGTCCCCCGTGCACGGTCCACCGGCACCACCAAGGCCGCCATCGACGGCGTCTCCACCCTCGGTCACGTCGTCGAGTCGCTCGGCGTCCCGCTGACCGAGGTCGGCGCGCTGCTCGTGGACGGCCGCGAGGTGCCCGTCTCGCACACCCCGACCGCCGGCGAGTCGGTGACCGTCCGCCCCGTCGCACTCCCCCAGCGGGTGCCCGGCGCCCCCTTGCGCTTCCTGCTCGACGTGCACCTCGGCACGCTGGCCCGCCGACTGCGGCTGCTGGGCGTGGACACGGCGTACGAGTCGACGGACATCGGCGACCCGGCACTGGCCGCCCGCTCGGCGGCCGAACAGCGGGTGATGCTCAGCCGCGACCGCGGCCTGCTGCGCCGCCGGGAACTGTGGGCCGGCGCGTTCGTCTACAGCACCGGACCCGAGGAGCAACTCCCCTACGTACTGGACCGCTTCCAGCCCGAACTGCGCCCCTGGACCCGCTGCACCGCCTGCAACGGCCTGCTGGGACCCGCCACCAAGGACGAGGTCGCCGACCAGCTGAAGAGCGGCACGCACCGCTCGTACGACGTGTTCGCGCAGTGCGCCGACTGCGGCCGCGCCTACTGGCGGGGCGCCCACCACGACCAACTGGAGGCGATCGTGGAACGCGCACTGAGCCGGAGCGCTCAGGGGCACTGAGTACCTCGGCCGATGTCCGGGCGCCGGCCGGCGCGGTGGGATGGCCGCATGACCACGAGCACACCGCCACCGCACTCAGCCACCCGTCCGCTGACCGTATGGGCCGTCGCCGGACTCGTCCTGCTGCTGCCCACCGTGATCGTCTCCTGGATCGCCGTCCTGTCCACCGAGCGGGGCAGCCGCTGCCTGCTCTACGGCGAGCAGTGCTCCGGTGTGCCGGACGGGCTCGCCCCGGGCTTCTTCTTGACCGCCCTCGTCACCGGGGTGCTGGCCACGGCGTGGCCCCGGACCCGGTGGCCGTCCGCCCGGTTCGGAGCCGTCGCCGTGCAGTGGTCCGCCATGCTCACCATGGGCGCGCTCATCCTGAGCGGCCCCTGACGCCCGGCCTCAGCCGCCCCTGACGTCCGTCCGCTGTGTCAGCCGCCCAGGGCCGTGCTCAGCCGGTCGGGGTCGGTCGTCGGCGCGTCGCAGGTGAAGTTGCGGCAGACGTACGCGGCCGGTTCCCCGCCCACCAGGGGCCGATCGGCCAGCAGCGGGAACTCGTCGCTCTCCGGCGCACCGACGGCGACCACCGCGCCCGGGGCGACCCCCAGAAGCGCCCTGCGGTGCAGGGCCGCCGTGGCCGGATCGTCGAGCGCCGGACCGACCACCGCGACCTCCCGCGGCCCGTCCAGCGCCGCCTCGGCGACCGCGAGACCCCAGCCGACGAACCGCGGCACCCGCGGACCGAGCGTCTTCACCACGCCCAACGCCCGCTCCGCAGCGGTGCGGTGCGGCTCGGAGCCGGTCTGCGCCGCATACCCCAGCAGCGCCCCGGCCGCGGCCGTCCAGCCGGACGGTACGGCGTTGTCGGTCGGGTCCTGCGGGCGCCGGATGAGCCGCTCGGCGTCGGACGCCGTGTCGTACAGGGCGCCCGTCTCCGGGTCGGTGAAGCGGGCCAGCACATGGTCGAGGAGCAGACCGGCGAATTCCAGCCACACCCCCTCCCCGGTCACCGAGGCCAGCGCGAGGAAGCCCTCGGCGACATCGGCGTAGTCCTCCAGGACGCCCGCGTTGGCACCGACCCGGCCGTCCCTGCTGGTGCGGGCGATCCGGGCGTGGTCGTCGAGGTGCACCCTGACCAGCAGGTCGGCGGCGGCGACCGCGGCCTCGATCAGGTCCGGCCGGTCGAAGTAGGCGCCGGTCTCGGCGAGCGCGGCGATCGCCAGCCCGTTCCAGGCGGCGACGACCTTGTCGTCCCGGCCGGGGGCCGGACGGGCGCCCCGCGCCGCGAGCAGCCGCTCCTTGACCCCGCCGGCCCCGCCGATCCGGTCGGCGTCGAACACCTCCTCCTGCTGCGGCAGTTGCAGCACCGAGGCACCCTCCTCGAAGGTGCCCTCCTCGGTCACCCCGAAGTACCGCGCGGCCAGTTCGGCGTCCTGCGCGCCGAGCACCTCGCGCAACTGCTCCGGCGTCCAGACGTAGTACGCGCCCTCGACGTGCCGCCCCGTCCCGTCGTCGCTGTCCGCGTCCAGCGCGGAGGCGAACCCGCCCTCGGGCGTGCCCAGTTCGCGGACCATGAAGTCGGCGGTCTCCAGCGCGACCCGGCGCGCGAGCTCGGAGCCGGTGGACCGCCACAGATGGGCGTAGACGCGGCAGAGCAGGGCATTGTCATAGAGCATCTTCTCGAAGTGCGGCACCACCCAGTCCCGGTCGACGGAGTAGCGGGCGAAGCCGCCGCCGAGCTGGTCGTAGATGCCGCCGCGGGCCATCCGCTCGGCGGTGTCCCGCGCCATCTGGAGGGCGCCTTCGGCGCCGGTGCGGGCGTGGTGCCTGAGCAGGAACTCGAGCACCATGGACGGCGGGAACTTCGGCGCCCCGCCGAACCCGCCGCGCTGCGCGTCGTACTCCCGCGTGAGCCCGAGCAGCGCCTGCGCCTGCTGCTCCTCGCCCGGGAGCCGTGCGTCGCCGTAGGAGATCTCCCGCCCGGCCAGGTCCCGCACGATCTTCCCGGCGACCTCGGTGACCTCGTCCCGGCGCTCCTCCCACGCCTGGTGCACACCCTGGAGCAGCTGCCGGAAGGACGGCATGCCGTGCCGGGGCTCGGGCGGGAAGTAGGTGCCGAAGTAGAACGGCTCGGCGCCGGGGGTGAGGAACACGGTCATCGGCCAGCCGCCCTGCCCGGTCGCCGCCTGCACGGCCTCCATGTAGACGGCGTCCACGTCGGGGCGCTCCTCGCGGTCCACCTTGACGCTCACGAAGTGCTCGTTCAGATAGTCGGCGGTCGCCCGGTCCTCGAAGGACTCGTGCGCCATGACATGGCACCAGTGGCAGCTCGCGTATCCGACGCTCAGCAGGACGGGCACGTTCCGTTCGCGCGCCTCGGCGAAGGCCTCGTCCGACCAGGGCCACCAGTCGACGGGGTTGTCGGCGTGCTGAAGGAGGTAGGGGGACGTCTCGTGGGCCAGTCGGTTCGGCATGGTTCCATCCTGCCCCAGTAGCCGCGCGAAGGGGCGGCACCGGCCCCCGGCGGACTCCCGGGAGTGTCCGGTTCCTCTCCCCGCCCCGCCGCGATCCCGGGTTCCGTCCTGTCTCCCCCTCCTCAAGACACAGCGTGCACAGGACACTTGGCCGACGCATAACCGGATGAGGTCTCGGGGATGGGTCGGAAGGGACCCGTGGACTCCCGGGCACACCGGGGGCGACCGAGGCCGCCGGAGGGGGACGTGACATGCGGGACGGTCATCGTGCGGACGCGGAGCGGCTGTTGGCACGGGCTGTGGAGGAAGAGGTACGCCGGTCGGGCGGGCGTGCCGACGGAAAAGTGCTGCTGTCCCGGGCGCGCGGGGCGCTGGACGCGATCGCGCGGCCGGCGGCCGAGGAGTACGAGGCGTACACCCGCGCGCTGGACGAGGCGGCGGCCGGGCAGCTCACCTTCCGCCAGCGGTACGCCCGCGAGGGCGCCGGGACGCCGTTGCTCGTGGCCGGGGTGGCCGGGCTCGCGGCCGTGGTCGCCGACCTCGCCCTCGGTACGGGGACCGGGACGGCAGTGGGGGCGGGCGTGACCGTCGGGGTGGTCGGCGCGGCGGCGACCGTGGTGAAGGTGGTGGGCGCGCATGTGCCCGCCGCGCACCACCGGGCCGGCGCGGTGAGCCAGCCGGGCGGGCCGGAGCAGTTGCGGCTGCAGTGGCTGACGGCACTGGAGGTGCGGGGCATACGGCCGTTCCTCGACCAGCAGCGGATGCTCACCGCGTCCACGGGCCCCCAGCCGACGGGGCCGCGGCTGCGCGGCGCGGACAAGAGCGCGGCGGCCCGCGGGCGGAGTGTGCTGGAGCAGTCGTTCGGGCAGCTGCCGGCGCCGGTGGGGCCGTTCGCCGGGCGGCGGCAGGAGATGGCGCGGATCCGGCAGTGGGTGCGGGCGGCGCGCGCGAGCACGGAGACGCAGCCGACGGTGGTGGTGCTGCACGGGGAGCCCGGCAGCGGCCGGACCACCCTCGCGGTGCGCGCGACGCACGACCTGAAGGACCACTTCCGCGGCGCCTGCGTGGTCGATCTGCGCGCCGACGGTCCCGGCGAGCCGCCGCTGTCCACCCGGGACGCGCTGCTGCATCTGCTGAACCGGCTGGGGGCGCCCCGCGAGCAGCTGCTGTTCCGTGAGCGGTCCTCCCCCGACCAGCAGGTGAGACGGCTGAGCGAGCTGTACCACCAGCATGTGGCGGGCATGCCGGTGACGGTCGTCCTCGACGACGCGGCGGATCCGCAGCAGGTCCGCACGCTGCTGCCGGAGCGGTCCGACAGTCTGGTCCTGGTGACCTCCCGCGCGCCGCTCGGCCTGCCCGACGACCTGCCGGCCCGGGTGTACCAGCTGCCGGTACGCGCCCTGGACGCGGCGGGCGCCGAGGAGCTGCTGGCCGCCGTCGCGCAGGACTCGTCGGGGTCCGGCAGCGAGGCCGCCGACTCCGCCGACCGGGTCCGGGAACTGTGCGGCGGGCTGCCGCTGGCGCTGCGGATCGCCGGCTCCTCCCTGGGCCCGCGCTCCCCGCGCGCGCTCGCCACCGACCTGGGCGCCTACGGTCCGGTGAGCCCGGTCGAGCGCGCCCTGTGGCTGCGCTACACCGACCAGCCGGAGACGTTGCGGCGGCTGCTGCGCCGGCTGGCGCTGGCCGGCCGGGTGTCGCTGGGCGCCGCGGCGGCGGCCGCGTTGCTGGCCACCGACGAGGCCGAGGGGACCCGGCACCTCCAGGCGCTGTCCCGGGCCGGTCTGATCACCCCGGTGCGGCCCGGCCGGTACCGGCTGCACGACCTCGTACGCGCCTTCGCACTGGCCCGCCTCCTGGACGAGGAGGACCCGGCCGAGCGGACGGCGGCGCAGGAACGGCTGATCGTGAACTACTCCGAGCTCGCCGACTCGGTGCTACGGCTGGTCGACGGCAACATGTCGACCCGCTCGGACCGCTTCGGCCCGTACGGTTTCACCTCGCTGGACGAGGCGCTGCGCTGGCTGGACGACGAGTCGAGCTTCATCACGGCGGCGCTGCGGCACTCGGAGGGCGTGAACCAGGCGGCGGTGCTCGATCTCCTCGGCGCGCTGTGCGACTACTGCCTGCTGCGCGGCGACCTGTACCGCCTCGGTGAGATCAGCGAGCTGGCACAGGCCGTGGACGAGGGGCTGCTGAGGCGTTCGGTGCAGTGGCGCACGGGTATCGCGGCACGTCAGCTGGGTGAGCTGGACAAGGCGCGGGCGACGCTGTCCTCGGTGGTCGACCTGTACCGGGAGACCCATCACGACGCGGGGGCCGCGCGGGCGCTGACCTCCCTCGGCATCACGCTGCACCACCAGGGCAATCTGACGGAGGCGTCGGCGAGGCTGCGGGAGGCGATGAACCTGCAGTCCGCGCCCCAGCTGGCCGCCGACCGGGCGTGGACGATGCACGCGCTGGGCGCGGTGGAACGCGACCGCGCCCGGCTGTCCGAGGCGCTGGACCTGCTCACCGAGTCGCTGGTGCTGCACCGCGCGGGCGAGTCCGTGCACGGTCAGGCCTGGGCGCACTTCCAGCTCGGACAGCTGAGGCTGCGCACGGGTGACGTCCCGCGCGCCGAGTCCGAGCTGCGCGAGGCGCTCGAGCTGTACGGCCGTACCCGGGACGCCCGGGGCGAGGCGTGGGCGCTGACCCAGCTGGCCCGGGCCCGGCTGATCGGCGGGGACGCCTCGCCGGCGGTGGAGGAGCTGCGGCGGGCCGCGGCCCGGCACCGGGACAACGAGGACGCGCGCGGGGAGGCGTGGACGCTGTACTACCTGGGTCAGGCGCTGGAGGAGACCGGGGACCTGGACCGGGCGGTGCGCGAGCTGGAGCGGTCCCGCACCTTGTTCTCCCGGATGCGGGACGTCTACGGGCTGGCCTGCGCCCGGCACCATTCGGCCCGGGTGACCCGCGACCAGCGGGCCGCGCAGACCGGTTCGCTGCGCAACTCGGGCTTCGCCCGTCAGCTGCTGGTCGACGCCCGCGCGGACTTCCAGCGGATCGGGGTGGCCCACGGCGAGGCGTGGACGTGCCTGGAGCTGGCGGTCGTCGACGCGGGCAACGCCCGTACCCAGCAGGCACTGGCCCTGTGCGACGAGGCGACGGCGCTGTTCGCGTCCTACGGGGACCGGCGCGGCGAGGACTGGGCCCGGTTCCTGCGCTGCACGCTCCTGCCGTACGCGGCCCCGGGCGGTACCGAGGTCGGGACGGCGGTGGCCCAGGAGGACCTGGCGCAGCTGGCCCGGACCGCGCACGCCGCCCGCGACGAGAAGCTGGGCGACTGCGTGGACGCCTACCAGCTCCTGCTGGAGCGCGGGGTGAGCCTGGAGGCGGGCTGGCAGGCCTGGCGCCTCGGCATGGTCCCCAGCCGCCACGCCCGTGAGGTGATGGGGGTGGCCATGGGGTCGACCACGTAGGGCCGCGGGCCCGGCGGGTACTGCCGCGGGCCCGGCGGGGTGCCGCCGCGTAGCCCTCCGGGGGCCGGAAGGCTACGTGGCTCAGCCCTGCTTCTTCTTCTCGGCCCCGCCGGACGCCCCACCCGCGGCCGCGCCGGACGGCGCCGGCTTCGTGGCGTCCTCGGATCCGGTCCGGCGGGCCGCGGACTCGTCGAAGTCGACCCGGTTCATGTGGCGGTTCATCGACTTCATCAGGCCCCAGACCGCCAGGGCCATCACCGCGAAGACGATGAAGCCGAGAACACCGGGGGTGACCTTGTCCTTGTCGACTTCGGCGAGGGTGACCAGGTGGCTCATTGCCAGGCTTGCGCTAGCGCTCATGTCAGGCATTGTCCCGGATGCCCGCGAAGAGGTCGTCCTCGGGGAGGGATGTGTCGACGAGCGACTTCGCGAGCTCGTACTCCTCGGTGGGCCAGACCTCCTTCTGGATCTCCATCGGCACCCGGAACCAGCCGCCGTCGGGGTCGATCTGGGTGGCGTGCGCGATCAGGGCCTTGTCACGGATCTCGAAGAAGTCCGCGCACGGGACGTGCGTGGTGAGCGTGCGCTCCTTGCGCTCGAACTCCGCCCAGCGCTTGAGCCAGTCCCCGTAGGGCGACTCCAGGCCGCGGTCCAGCAGCGCCCGGTGCAGCGCCTCGGTGCGGGGGCGGTTGAAACCCTGGTTGTAGTAGACCTTCAGCGGCTGGTGGGCGGGCCCGAACTCGCTCTCCGGGTACTTCTCGGTGTCCGCCGCGCCCTCGAAGGCCACCATCGTGATCTTGTGGGTCATGATGTGGTCGGGGTGCGGGTAGCCGCCGTTCTCGTCGTAGGTGGTGATCACCTGGGGACGGAACGCACGGATCTTCCGCACCAGCTCACCGGCCGCCTTGTCGACGTCCTCCAGGGCGAAGCAGCCCTCGGGCAGCGGGGGCAGCGGGTCTCCCTCGGGCAGGCCGGAGTCGACGAAGCCGAGCCATTCCTGCTTCACACCGAGGATCTCCCGGGCCTCGTCCATCTCCTTCCTGCGCACCTCGTGGATGTTCTCCTCGATGGACGGGTCGCCCTGCAGCTTGGGATTGAGGATGGAGCCGCGCTCCCCGCCCGTGCAGGTCACGACCAGCACGTCCACCCCCTCGGACACGTACTTCGCCATGGTGGCCGCGCCCTTGCTCGACTCGTCGTCGGGGTGGGCGTGCACGGCCATCAGTCGCAGCTGGTCAGTCAAGACTCATTCCTCAAGTCGGTAGGCGCCCGGGGTGCCCGGTGCGGTCCCACTGGTCTGTCGTCCCCGTGGGACGTCGCGGTGGGGTGGCGGTCGGGCGACGGGCGGAAGACTTCTATAGTGACCCAAGCCGGGGGCGAATAATTCCGGAGCCCGGCACCGGGCACCGCCCGGGGCAGGCGTCCCCCCTTTTCCCGCCGAGGAGACGATCATGAGTACGGCGAGCACGCGACCGCCCGAGGGCCGGTACGGCCGCACCTCGGACGAACGTGCCGACCGCACCCTCAAGATCGTCGGAGCGGGCCTGGCCGCGGTGATGCTGGCGCTGATCGGCTGGTTCGGCTACCACTACGTCGCGGGCAGCCGGATCAGCGGCGAGATGATCGGTTTCGACACCGCGAAGGACACGGTGCGGGTGCGCCTGGAGGTCCACAAGGACGCGGGTGTGGACGGCTACTGCACGGTGCGCTCCCAGGCCGTGGACGGTGCCGAGGTGGGCCGTGCCGACTTCCGCTTCGACGGGGACGGCACCCGCTTCGACGAGGTCGTCACGCTCCGCACGACCTCCCCGGCCGCGACGGCCGAGCTCCTCGGCTGCCACGCCGACTGACTCCGGCCGGCTCCGGAGGGCCCACCCGCTGCCGGGGACCGGTGTCGCGAGCGACACAGGGCCGCTGACCTGCGCAAAAACAGCTCCGATGGCATATGTCCTCCCCCTTTGGCCGCTGAATTGTTAGGCTCGTGGTTTCGCCCATCCGTGGAGGAACATCCTTCAGGGAGGGCGTTGCTTTGTATTCCAGCACCTACGAGGAGCACCAGTGACCCAGACCAGCGAGAACGCCACCTGGCTGACGCAGGAGGCGTACAACAAGCTCAAGGACGAGCTTGCATACCTTACTGGTCCCGCGCGTACGGAGATCTCCGCCAAGATCGCCGCCGCGCGCGAGGAGGGCGACCTGCGGGAGAACGGCGGGTACCACGCGGCCAAGGAGGAGCAGGGCAAGCAGGAGCTCCGCGTGCGGCAGCTCACCCAGCTCCTCGAAAGCGCCAAGGTAGGTGAGGCGCCGGCAGCCGACGGTTCGGTGGCGCCGGGCATGGTCGTGACGATCGCCTTCGACGGCGACGAGGACGACACACTGACCTTCCTCCTCGCCTCGCGCGAGTACGCGAGTGCGGACATCGAGACGTACTCCCCGCAGTCCCCGCTGGGTGCCGGGGTGTCCGGCCACAGGGTCGGCGAGACCGTGGAGTACGAGCTGCCGAACGGCAAGACGGCCTCCGTGAAGATCCTGAATGCCGAGCCGTACAAGGGCTGACCCACGGCCCACGGCTCAAGACCGTGAGGGTGCCCCCGGCGCCGTGCCCGCCGCGGGACGCGTGAGCGTCCCCACCGCGGTGCCGGGGGCTTCGTCATGCCGTCGCCGAGCCGCGCGGGCCGGGCACCGGGTCGGTCAATGACCGTGCAGGACCGTGTGACCCGCGTCCCGCAGGGCCTGTTCGACCTCGGCGCAGTGCTCCGGGCCCTTCGTCTCCAGGTGCACTTCGACCTCCACTTCCGTGAGCCCGAGCCGCGGATCGGTCCGCACATGGCTCACGTCGAGGACGTTGGCGTCCACCACCGACAACGCCCCGAGCAGCGACGCGAGAGCGCCCGGCCGGTCCGTCAGCCGCAGCCGGACGGCCAGGTAGCGGCCCTGTGCCGCCATGCCGTGCCGCAGCACCCGCTCCATCAGCACCGGGTCGACGTTGCCACCGGACAGCACGGCGACGACCGGGCCCGCGAACGTGTCGGGGCGGCTCAGCAGCGCCGCGACCGGGCTCGCCCCGGCCGGCTCGACGACCAGTTTGGCCCGCTCCAGGCACAGCAGCAGGGCGGCGGACAGCTCGCTCTCGGTGACCGTGCGGACCTCGTCCACCAGGTGCTCGACGATCCCGAACGGCACGTCGCCGGGCCGCCCCACCTTGATGCCGTCGGCCATCGTCGCCGGATCGCGCACCGACACCGGGTACCCGGCCGCCAGTGAGGGCGGATACGCCGCCGCGCCCGCCGCCTGCACCCCGATGATCCTTACGTCCGGCCGCAGCGCCTTCACCGCGACGGCGATCCCGGCGATCAGCCCGCCGCCGCCCATGCCGACGACGATCGTGCGCACCTCGGGGCACTGCTCCAGGATCTCCAGGCCCACGGTGCCCTGGCCCGCGATGACGTCGGGGTGGTCGAAGGGGTGGATCAGCACGGCGCCCGTCTCGTCCGCGTACTCCTCGGCGGCGGCCAGTGCCTCGTCGACCACCTGGCCGTGCAGGCGCACCTCGGCTCCGTACTCCCGGGTGGCGCTGATCTTCGGCAGCGGAGCGCCCTTCGGCATGAACACCGTCGACCGCACCCCGAGCAGCGAGGACGCGAGCGCGACGCCCTGTGCGTGGTTGCCGGCGCTCGCCGCGACCACACCGGCGGCGCGCTGCTCGGGCAGCAGCCCGGCGATCCGGACGTACGCGCCGCGCAGCTTGAACGACCCCGTCCGCTGGAGGTTCTCGCACTTAAGGTGCACCGGTGTGCCCACCGTCCGGGACAGGTGCCTGCTGCTCTCCATCGCGGTCACCCTCGCCACACCCGAGAGCATCTTCCGGGCGCCGCGCACATCGTCGGGCGTGACGGTACGAAGGGAGTCAGCCGTGCCGTAGCTCATGACTCCAGCATCGCAGTTCACCGCCGTCGGCGATCGCGGCGGCCGATCCACGGATACGGCTTTGCGCAGCGCCGGTACGCCGGGGCCCCCAGCCGCGTACTCTGTCCCCCAATAAGCAGCCCTCCACGAAGTGAGCCTCCGGCCATGCCCACTACACCTGACATGTCGATGGACATGACGACCGGCGGTGACACCGGTCTTCTCGACACGCTGCAGCACGAGGTGGCGCTGTTCGCCCGGCGCGCCGAACAGACCCGGCTGGGCGGCGTCGGCCAGGTACGCAACTCCATGGACCGCGCCGCCTATCTCCTGCTCAACCGCCTCGACAAAGAAGGCCCGATGGGCGTCAAGGCGCTCGCCGCCGGCATGGGCATCGACTCGTCGACCGTCACCCGGCAGGTGGCCCCGCTGGTGGACACCGGACTGGTGAAGCGCACCTCGCATCCCGAGGACGGCCGGGCGGTCGTGCTCCAGCTTTCTCCGCGCGGGCAGTCGCGTCTGGAGGAAGTGCGCTCCTCACGGCGCCAGTTGATGGCCGACCTGACCCATGACTGGGAGCCGGAGGAGCGCGAGGCGTTCTGCGCGCTCCTCACACGCTTCAACAGCGCGCTCTCCGCGCGGATGTCGGTTCCGGGGGGACCGGGGCCGGAGGACGGCCGGTCGGAGTCCTGATCCGGCTGAACCCGCCGATCCGGCTGAACCCGCCTGATCCGCACGAGAGGTCCTGGGTGCCGGGCAGCCTGCGCGCCGAGCCGTGCACGGCTCTTGACCGCGGGGCCGGCCCTGCCTTGAGATGAGATCGGGTCCCGTCGCACGCGCCCGCCGAAGGCCGTTCGCGGCCGGGACCGGTCCGGGCAGGGTTGTGCGGGAGGCGCGGTTGCCACAGGAGCATGCGTCCCGGGACGCCCGTCGGGCCCGCGAGTTCGAGGCGTTCGTCGCGGGCGCGGGCGGGCGGCTGCTGCACGCCGCCACCCTGCTCACGGGGGAGGCGCGGGACGACAACCCCCACGCGCGGCGCCTGCTGGCCCTGGCGCTGGCCCACACCTACGCGTGCTGGGACCGGCTGCGCGGTGACGATCCCTACGGCTGGGCCCTCCGGTACCTGGCCACCCGCTTCGCCCGTACCGCCTGGCACGAGCGCGGCGGCCTGCTCCGCTCCCGTCCGCACCCCGCGAGCCCGCTGGCCGGGCTCAGCCCGCAGGAGCGTCTGATCCTGGTGCTGCGGCTCTACGAGGATGTCGCCGAGGAGCAGACGGCGGCCCTGCTCGGCCTGTCCACGGACCGGGTCCGCGCGATCTGCAACCGCGCGACGACCGCGGTGCTGGACCGGCGGCGGCGTGCGCCGGCTCCCGCGGTGCGGGGCGTCAGGGCGGTGTCGTCATGAGCTGGGGCCGTGCGGCGGCCGTGCGCCGGCTGCTGGAGCAGGCACCGCCGCCGGTGCCGCCCGACCTGCACACGGAGGCCGTGCGCCGCGGTGCCCGCATGCTGCGGCGCAGGGCGGTCGCCCGCCGCGTGGGGTGGTTGGTGCTGCTCGCGGCGAGCCTGGCCCTCGTGATCTGGGTGCTGACCACGCACCCGTGGGTGGAGCCGCCGTCGGAGACGACCCCACCCCTGACGGGCTGGTGAACCGGCCGGGTGCGAACCGCACCGGAGCCCCCGCGCGGCCTTACCGGCCGAGGGCCTGCTGGAGGTCTTCGAGCAGGTCGTCGATGTTCTCGATGCCCACCGAGAGACGCACCAGGTCACCGGGGACCTCGAGCGCGGAGCCGACCACGGAGGCGTGCGTCATGCGACCGGGGTGCTCGATCAGCGACTCGACGCCGCCCAGGGACTCGCCCAGCGTGAACACCTCGGCCCGGTTGCAGACCTCGACGGCCGCCTCCTCGCCGCCCTCCACGCGGAAGGAGACCATGCCGCCGAAGGACCGCATCTGCTTGGCGGCGACCTCGTGGCCGGGGTGCTCCGGCAGCCCCGGGTAGAGGACGCTCGTCACGCGCGCGTGCCGGCTGAGCATGTCGGCGACCTTGGTGGCGTTCTCGCTGTGCCGGTCCATGCGCACCGAGAGCGTCTTGGTGCCGCGCAGCACCAGCCAGGAGTCGAACGGCCCGGCGACCGCGCCCATCGCGTTCTGGTGGTAGGCCAGCTCCTCGCCGAGCTCCGCGTCGCCGGTGATCAGGGCGCCGCCGACGACGTCCGAGTGACCGCCCATGTACTTGGTCAGGGAGTGCACGACGACGTCCGCGCCGAGCGCGATCGGCTGCTGGAGGTAGGGCGTGGCGAAGGTGTTGTCGACGACGAGGCGGGCGCCGGCGTCCCGGGCGACCTGGGCGACGGCTGCGATGTCGGTGATGCCGAGCAGCGGGTTGGAGGGGGTCTCCACCCACACGACCTTGGTCTTCGGGGTGATGGCGGCCCGGACGGCGGCCGGGTCGCCGGTGTCGGCCACCGACCACTCCACCCCCCAGCGGGCGACGACCTTGGCGAACAGCCGGAACGTGCCGCCGTAGGCGTCGTTCGGGATCACCACGTGGTCGCCGGGGCTGAGCAGCGTACGCAGCAGGCAGTCCTCGGCCGCCAGCCCGGACGCGAACGCGAGGCCGCGGCGGCCGCCCTCCAGGGCGGCGAGGTTCTCCTCCAGCGCGGTCCTGGTCGGGTTGGCGCTGCGGCTGTACTCGTAGCCGCCGCGCAGGCCGCCGACGCCGTCCTGCTTGTAGGTGGACACCTGGTAGATCGGCGGGACCACCGCGCCGGTCAGGGGGTCCGCGGTGTTGCCCGCGTGGATCGCGAGCGTCTCGAAGTGTTGACTGATGTGCCTGTCGCTCATGGGCCCCGAGGGTAGTCCGCGCGCGGTGGACGACGCGTCAGGGAGTTCATCACGCGCCCGGGAGTTTTCCACGGATCAGGCGGCAGGTTGGCCATTCGTCGGCGCGATCTGGTTCGCTGGTGACATGGAAATTCTCTTGGTCCTGCTCGGGCTGGTCATGATCGGCTTCGTGCTGGTGCCGTTCCTCAGGCGCACGCGCGGCGGGATCGCGCAGGTGTCACCCGGCCATCCGGACGCGGCGGATCCGACGGCCTACGGCTTCGCCCGCGAGGAGGAGCTGGACATCCGTATGCCCGGCCCCGACCAGGACCTGCTGGATGTCCTGGACCTGGTCCAGCGCACCCAGGACTATCGCGGGGCGCAGCAGCTGCTGGCCGGTACGGACGCGAGGAGCGAGCTGCGCTGGCAGCGCGTGCAGGCCTTCGCGGGCGCCGCCTCGCTGGAGTTCGCCGCGCGACCCGGCGGGGCCGGTGAGTCGCCGGGCGGGCAGTGGCTGCGGGCGTGGCGCGCCGAGGCGCCCAAGGACGCGGGCGGCGCGGCGGTGCACGCCGAGTTCCTGGTGCAGCAGGCGTGGCGTACGGCGACGCGGGGGACGGACGAGTTCCGGATCATCATGGAGGAGGCGAAGGCGGCGTGCGGTGAGGCGGCGCTGCTGGCCCCCGGTGACCCGGTCCCGTACATCGTGGAGCTCTCGGTGGCCCGCGGACTGGCCTACGAGCAGAAGGACTTCGAGCAGGTCTGGCTGAGGATCCTGGACCGTGCCCCGGCCCACATGGGGGCGCATCTGGCCGCGCTGCACTACTGGTGCGAGAAGTGGCACGGCTCGCGGGAGCTGGCGAACTCGTTCGCGGAGGCCGCGGCGGCACGCGCACCGCAGGGTTCGCTGCTGGCCGCGATGCCGCTGTTCGCCGTGTTCGAGCATCTGCCGGAGGTGAACCTGGTCAGCGGTTTCTACCAGAGCCAGGTGGTGACCAGGGCGGTCCACGGCGCACTGCACGCGGTGCACTCGGCCCGCCCCGACGACCCGATGTCGGCGCACGTCCGGCATCTTCTGGTGTTCTTCCTGGTCCGGGGTGAGCGCTGGGCGGAGGCCATGAACCAGCTGATACACATCGACGGCCATGTCGGCGCGTTGCCCTGGACCCTGTCCCCCGATCCCGCCGCGGAGTTCGCGGTCTACCGGGCCCTGGCGGTCGCGGGCTACGAGGCCAACGGCGGCAGCCCGGCCACGCTGCCGCACTGAGGACCGTTCGCGGCGTGGCGGCCGCGGCCGCGGGCCCGTGGCGCCCCGCATGCGGAGGGCCCGCCGGAAGTCGTGCTTCCGGCGGGCCCTCGCCCGGTGCTCAGCAGGGAGCCGACGGGCGGCTCACTTGCCGTGGTAGGCGTTGTGGATCGAGATCGTCGACTGGTTGCCCTTCTTGTCGGTGATCTTGGCGCGGAAGGAGATCGCCTTCCCCTTGGCGGGGTTCTTGACGGTGATCTTGCCCTTCTTGACGTCGGTCTTCTTCCAGGTCTTCCCGGAGTCGTAGGAGACGTACACCGCGAGCGACTTGAGGTTCTTGCCCTTGGCGGCGCCCTCGACGGTGACCGGGAAGGTGACCTTCTTGCCCGCGGTGACCTTGCTGTCCAGTCCGGTGACCGCCTGGAAGCGGGCCGTGGAGGCGGGCAGTTGCTTCAGACCGGAGGTCTTCTTGGAGCGGAAGGTCCAGCTCGCGTCGATGCGGGTGGACGCGGCGGCGACCTTGGCGCTGCGCTTGACCGAGGTCGTCAGCTTGTAGGCGGCGTCGCCGGAGGGAACCGTGAACTCCTCGTCCCCGAACAGCGGGTCGTCGTGGGAGCCGACCTTGGTGCCGTTGCGGTAGAGGCTGGTGGTGACGGAGGTGAACAGGGAGGAGCCGGGGTTGCCCTTGCCGTCGGCGAACAGCGGGAGGAACCCGTAGATGCTGTTGCGGTCGCGGAAAAGGCCGAACTGCGAGGTGACACGCGGCCCGAAGACGGCCGTGTGCACGGTCCGGGAGTACTTCTTGCCGCCCTTGAGGGCCAGTGAGTCGCCGACGACGTAACCGGCCTCGGTGACCGGCCAGCCGTCCTTGTCGACACCGCCCTGCTGCTCGAAGTCGAGGTCCCACTTCACCCCGCTCGTGGTGGACAGGTACAGGGTGCGGGTGCCGGGCAGGCTCTGCGGGATGCCGATCGAGGAGGCGGAGAAGCTTCCCGGCAGCCAGCCGACGGCGCCGACCGCGCCCTTCTTGCCGCTCGCCGCCGCGCCCAGGCCGACCTTCACCGTGGCCAGTTCGGACGCCTTGTAGGTGCGGGTGAAGCCGGTGGCGAGCTTCTTGACCTTGCCGCCGGCGACGGTGCTGTACTGCGTCTTGGCGCCCTTGCTCCAGTGGGCGTCCCACTGCTGGCTCAGTGAGCCGTCGGTGATCTGCGGCCCGAGGTGGGCGGAGCGGAAGTCGGCGTACGAGTCCAGCCACCAGCCGAAGCCGTAGGCGGAGTCCTTCGTCTCCACGGTGTAGTCGGCCGAGGCGAACTCCGACTTGGCCGCCTTGTCCGGCACGGTGATCTTCACCGGCTTGGCCTTGCGGGCGTCCACCGTGACGGTGGTGTTCTTGGTGACGCTCAGCTTGGGCTGGGCGATCCAGTCGGCGCCCTTCCACTTCTCCGGGTCGGTGCCGACCAGGACGGCGGAGTCCAGGATGTAATCGCCCTTGGGCAGACGGGCGGTGACGGTGCCGTCGGCGTCGTAGGGCCAGTGGAACCTGTCGGCGCCCAGGCCGGAGACGCCGAGGAGGGAGGCGAAGTAGTTGCCGGTCGCCTTGCCGTCACGGCCGAGGAACTTGAGCTTCACGTCGTACGACTCGGCCTCCCGCTGCACCGCCGCGGCCGTGCGGACGGTCTGGCCGCCGCCCGTGGCGACCACGTACGCCGAGTAGGCGCCGTCGACCGTGCCGCCGAGCCGGGTGTCGACGGTGAAGTCGACGGAGGCCCTGCCGCCCGCGGGGACCGTCACCGTGGTGGCGCCCAGGGTGAAGAAGCCGGCCGGGGCGGCCTTGCCCTTGGGGTTGGTGGCGGTGGACGTCAGCTTCAGGGTGACGTCCTCGGTGCCGAGGTTGCGGTAGGTCAGCTGCTTGGTGACCGGCTTGTCGTCGGTGTGCGGCCACTGCTGGACGCCGAAGCTCACCGAGGCCGGGTCGGCGATCACCGTCTGCTGGACGGCCTTGTCGACCTGGATCCGCCCGGAGCCCTGCTCGAACGCCGTGTACGCGCCGCCCTTGGTGGAGCCGGTGAGCGCGCCCTTCAGCTCCGTGTAGGTCCAGTCGGGGTGCTGCTGCTTCAGGAGCGCGGCCGCGCCCGCGACATGGGGGGTCGCCATCGACGTGCCCGAGATGGACATGTAGCCGGCCGGCTTCTCGCCGACCTCCTGGGCGATGAGGTTGCCCTTCGCCGAGGCGGCCGTGATGTCGACGCCGGGCGCGGTGACGTCCGGCTTGACGGCGCCGTCGCCGACGCGGGGGCCGGTGGAGGAGAAGTCGGCGAGCTTGTCCTTGTCGTCCACGGCGCCGACCGTGAGGGCGGCGTCGGCGCTGCCGGGCGAACCGATCGACTCCGGGCCCTCGTTGCCCGCCGCGATGGCGAACAGGATGCCCTTGTCCGCGGAGAGCTTGTTGACCGCCGCCTCCAGCGGGTCGATCTCGGCGGTGTCTCCGCCGCCCAGGCTCATGTTGACGACGTCGGCGCCCTGCGCGGCCGCCCACTCCATGCCGGCGAGGATGCCGGAGTCGTCACCGAAGCCCTCGTCGTCGAGGACCTTGCCGTTGAGGATCTTGGCACCGGGGGCGACGCCCTTGTACTTGCTTCCGGCCTTTGCGCCGGTACCGGCCGCGATCGAGGCGACGTGGGTGCCGTGGCCGACCTTGTCGCCGGTGCTCGACGAACTGCTGAAGTTCTTGGACGCGGTCACCTGGCCCTTCAGGTCCGGGTGGGTCGCGTCGACACCGGTGTCCAGGACGGCGATCTTCACGCCCTTGCCGTCGTAGCCGGCGGCCCACGCCTTGGGGGTGCCGATCTGCGCGACGGACTTGTCCAGGGCGGCCTTGCGGACACCGTCGAGCCAGACGTGGGCGATGCCGGACGCGGTCCGGTCGCCGTCGGTGACCGCCTTCCACAGGTCGGGCGTGTCCTCGTGCGGGGTCTGCACCGCGTCCGCGTTCAGGGCGCCGAGGGTCCGGCGGAGGTCGGCCGCCTCGCGGACGTCGGACTTCGCGGCGGCGGCACGCCCCTGGTACCCGACGATGACCTTCAGGCCCCGCTGCTGGGAGCGGCGGGTGGCGTCCTTGCCGAGTTCGGTGATGTCGAAGAGCCGCCGGTCGAGCTTGCCGCTCGCGACCAGCCGGGCGGCGTCCGCCGGCAGCACATGGGTGTGGCCGCCCGACCTGTGGATCTGGACGGGTATGTGCTCCCTCCCCTTGGCCCGCTCCAGGCCGACCACGCGGCCCTTGGCGTCCACGGCGACCCGGTCACCGGTGATGAGGGTGATGCGGTGCTTGGCCTTCGGCGAGGACGACGCCTTCGCCTGCGCCGCGTTCGTGTGGGCCGGCCCGGACGCCCCGGCGGCCGTACCGGCCGCGGTGCCCGCCGCCGTCCGTTCCCCGTTCGCCGACGCCGGACCGGTCATGCCCGCCACGAGCGCCACGGCGGCTGCCGTGGCGACCGTGGCCGCGCCCGTCGCGCGCGCTCTCTTGAATTGTCTGCGCAAGGTTCCCCCTAGCGGAGTCTCCGGGCGAATTCCCCTTCACCCGAACGGGGGTGGTCTCGTACGCGTGTGCGCACCCCCCCGGGTCACGCAGTATGCCGAGTGGTGATCAAACGCCTCAAGAGGCCCAGGAGAAGAACACCGAGTCGTCGGGTATCTGTGACACCACTGCCGGAACTCCGTTACCTGATCGACGGGTTGAGGCCGCCCGGACGTCCGCGCGGGCCGTGTGCCGAGTGGCGGTCACGCCCCGGTCGTCCCCCGGTCACGCCCCGGCCGCGCGCTCTCCGGCCGCGTTGTCAGTGGCCGGGGATAGCTTCGATCGTGTCGGCGCCGAAGTGGCGTGGACGTCCCCTTTCTCATGCATGGGAGATGGTGCGTTGTCCGTCTGGGAGAAGTCGAGCACGGCGCGGGTGGTGCCGCCCGCGAGGCCGCGGAAGCTGTCCAAGGTGCCGTTCGTCGAGCTGGCGGACGGGCGGCTGCAGGGAGTGGTGTCCAGCGGGTCGGACATCGGGCGCGTGTATGTGTCGTCCGTCGTCGCCGGAACCTACGCGTTCGCGTGCAGCACCAACAACAACCGCCCCTGCGGCGGCGCGCGCGGGTGGTTCTGCAACCACATCCAGGCGCTGATCGACGAGGCGGTGGTGCAGTACGGCGCCGAGCGCGTGGCCCGGTACCTGAAGGTCGAGGTGGCCGACGGCGAGCTCGACGAGGACTCCGTCACCGCCGCCATGCGGCGTACGAGGCCCCCGCAGGGCGACAAGTCGGCCGCGGCGTCCGTGTTCAGCCGGTTCCTGCGGCACCTGGCATACCTCGAGCTCGCCCCGAGCACCGCGCCGCTGCCCGAGATGCAGTGGTTCCCGACGACGAGGGCGGCGGCCTGATGCGCACCGATCTGCTGTTCGACGGCATCGACGGTCTCGACGAGGCCCTGGCGGCCGTGGACGCCTTCGACGCGGCGCTCGTCGCCGGTCTGCTCCGGCCGCGGCCCGAGCAGGCCGCCGGTGTGATGGAGTTGGCCGACGCCGTGGCCGGGACCCCGCTCACCACGCGGGTCGGCGAGGCGGCCGACAAGACGGCGGCCGGGGCCGCGGGCGAGGACCACTTCGTCGCGCTGGCCGCCGCCCGCTGCGCGCTGCTCGGTTCCGTGCACGACGCGCTGACCGCTCGCGTGGCGGAGGCCGTCGGCCGTCCCCGTGCCGAGGAGGCCGCCTCGGCCGGGGCCGACGGCGCGGACCACGCGGCGAACCTGCTCGCCGCCGCCCGCAGTTGGCTGTGCGACCTGGCGCGCGCCGGCTGGCAGGGCATCGACCACGAGCTGGTCTCCGGTGCCGCACCCGTCGTCTCCGCGATGCTGCCCGACCCGGCGCTGCGCCGACAGGCCACCCTGCTGGACGGATTCGCCGCCGAACTCGCCGCGTCCTGCCCGGGAGCCACCCTGGAGCGGATCCCGGTGCGCCGGTGGGCGGACCTGTGGTCACGGGCCCTGCTGCTGACCGTGCCTCGAGCGACCGGCAGCTCCGCGAGGGGCACGGCCACCGGCCGCCTGCTGCCGCTCGGGGTCGACGTGCAGGAACACGCGACCGCCGTACAGGCCCAGGTGCACGCGGTGTTCGAGCCCGCCGACGGCTCCGCGCCCCGGCTGGTGCGGGCCGCCGCGTCCGCTCCGAAGCCCGACACCGTCGTCGGGGCCGGTCTGTGGCAGCTGCTGCGCCCGCACCTGGCCCTGCTGACCGCCGTGAGCGAGGGTCGCGCGATGGACCTCGACGCCATGCCCGTCACCGCCGAGGACGACCTGCTCTGGGACGACGCGCACGCCCGCATGGGCGAGCCCGCCGACGCCTTCACCACCGCGCGCGTGGCCCTGCCCACAGCCGCCGCGTCGGCGACCGCGCCGCTGGACCGGCACCCGGCCCGGATCGCCGTTCCCGTCCTGCTGGAGGGCTACGAGGTGCACCAGGACGACGACGGGACGGCGTTCGAGATCGCCGGACACCGCCTGGCCGTCGACACCGACCGGGCACCCGCCGCCGGCCCGCTCACCGCGGAGGCCGTCGCCGCGTCCGTCGCGTGCGTGGCGCTGCTCCGCTGGGACGCCGGGGAGTTCCACGTCCAGCCGCTGGCCGTGGAGAAGACCGTGCGGAAGAAGCCCGTCGCCGTCCACGCCGGCGCGTGGGCCGGGGG
This sequence comes from Streptomyces sp. M2CJ-2, assembly GCF_016757295.1. Taxonomy (NCBI): domain Bacteria; kingdom Bacillati; phylum Actinomycetota; class Actinomycetes; order Kitasatosporales; family Streptomycetaceae; genus Streptomyces; species Streptomyces sp. M2CJ-2. Next base: position 196,336 of record NZ_JAESIF010000005.1, read on the forward strand.
CACCACCGACAAGGCCGGTGTCCGCGCGGAGAAGGCCGCCACCGGCGCCGTCGACGCGCTCCGCGAACGAGCCGGAAGGCTGCTGCGGAAATGACCGATCCCACCACCGCTCCGGCCGCCGTGCCCGAGCCGCACGACAACCGGCGCCAGGTGCTGTACTGGCGGCTGCTGGCCCGGCTGTTCGACCCGGAGGAGCAGGCCTCGCTGGAATCGGCGAGCCTGGCCGTGGTCGAGGACATCGGACTGCCGCCCGCGCTGCTCGACCCGGGCGCCTCCGTCGACTCCGTGGTGCAGCGGCACCCGGAGCTGGCCGCCGAGTTCGACGGGCTGATGGCCCCCGAGCCGGAGGACGACGACGCCCGCGACCGGGCCGCCGAGGTGCGGCGCGCGGCCCTCGTCTCCAAGGTCCTGCTGAACGTCTTCTCCACCGGCTCCGGCGCCGTCACCGCCGAGCAGCTGGCCCGCTGGCAGTCCGACGCGGGCTGGCTGGAGCGGGCGCTCGGCTGCCGGCCCGGCGAGCTGCGGGGCGGACGCGGCGGCGCGAGCGGCACAGGCGGCGTCGGCGGCGGTCTCGGTGCGGGTGGCCGGGGCGTCGGCCCGACCGGCAGCGGCGGTGGCGGGCGCACCCCCGACCTCAGCCGGCTGATCCCCGCCATCGGCCCGGAACTCGGCTCCCTCGAGGCCGGTCTGGTCAAGCGGATGCGGCTGCGCGAGGTGCTGGCCGATCCGCAACTGGCCGCGCGGCTGACGCCGAGCATGTCCCTGATCGAGCAGTTGCTGCGGGACAAGGACAACCTCTCCGGTGTGGCCCTGGCGAACGCCAAGTCGCTGATCCGCCGTTACGTCGACGAGGTCTCCCAGATCCTGCGCACCCAGGTGGAGAAGGCCACGGTCGGTGAGATCGACCGGTCCGTCCCGCCCAAGCGGGTCTTCCGCAACCTCGACCTCGACCGCACCATCTGGAAGAACCTCACCAACTGGAGCCCGGAGGAGGAGCGGCTCTACGTCGACCGCCTCTACTACCGGCACACCAGCCGCAGGACGACACCGCAGCGGCTGATCGTCGTCGTGGACCAGTCGGGCTCCATGGTCGACTCGATGGTCAACTGCACCATCCTGGCCTCCATATTCGCCGGGCTGCCGAAGGTGGACGTCCACCTGATCGCCTACGACACCCAGGCGCTGGACCTCACACCCTGGGCGCACGACCCGTTCGAGACCCTGCTGCGCACCCAGCTCGGCGGCGGCACCGACGGCACCGTCGCCATGGCGCTCGCCCAGCCGAAGATCGCCGAGCCGCGCAACACCGTCGTGGTGTGGATCTCCGACTTCTACGAATGGCGCACCGACGAGCTGTTCGAGAGCATGGCCGGCATCCACCGCTCGGGCGCGAAGTTCATCCCGGTCGGTTCGGTGACCAGCGCCGGGCGCGGCAGCGTCAACCCGTGGTTCCGGGAGCGTTTCAAGGACCTCGGCACGCCGGTGATCTCCGGCCACATCAAGAAGCTCGTGCACGAGCTCAAGTCGTTCCTCACCTGATTCCCCTGATTCCTCGGGGTCCTCTGGTCCCTCTGATCTCCCAGTTCCCCCTGTTCCCCCCGAATCTCTTTCTCGAGCACCGAACCGAAAGGCCCTCACCCGATGTCCGACCTGCTGCGCGCGCCCGCCGAGATCAAGTACGCCGAGGAACTGGACTGGCTGGAGTCGGTCGACGACGGCGCCAAGCCGTTCTCCTGGCGGCTGTCCCCGAAGATGGTCCGGCTGTTCATCCTCGGCTCCGAGCGCTCCGACGGCCTGGACCGGGAGATCTCCCAGAAGTGGTTCGGCGACCGGAGCTTCGTCGAGCGTTCCATCGTCACCCTCGCCTCCGACCGCGGTCTGCTCCTGATCGGCGACCCCGGCACCGGCAAGAGCTGGCTGGCCGAGCTGCTGTCCGCCGCGATCAGCCGCAACTCCACCCTCGTGGTGCAGGGCACCGCCGGCACCACCGAGGACCACATCAAGTACTCCTGGAACGTGTCCATGGTCATCGCCAAGGGCCAGTCCCGGGAGTCGATGATCCCGTCGCCGATCATGACCGCGATGGAGGCGGGCTCGATCGGCCGCTTCGAGGAACTGACCCGCTCCACCAGTGACGTCCAGGACGCGCTGATCTCCATACTCTCCGAGAAGTACATCTCGGTGCCCGAGCTGGAGAGCGGCGGCAGCGACAACATCGTCTTCGCCAAGCCGGGCTTCTCGATCATCGCCACCGCCAACAGCCGCGACCGCGGGGTCAACGACCTCTCCTCCGCGCTGAAGCGCCGCTTCAACTTCGTGCGCATCCCGGTCATGACGAACAAGAAGAGCGAGGCGGAGATCGTCCGCTTCCGCACCGAGGAGCTGCTGCGCCGCCACTCGATCGAGCTGGAGGTGCCGCCGACCCTGCTCGACGTGCTGCTGCAGAGCTTCGCCGACCTGCGCGCCTCCGCCGCCGCGGCCGGGAGCGACGACGAGAAGCTGGAGTCCGCGCTGTCGACGGCCGAGCAGATCGGCGTGCTGGAGGACGCCGTGCTGCACAGCAACTTCTTCGGTGAGCGTGCGCTGACCGCCCGTACCCTCGCCTCCTCCCTCGTCGGTTCCCTCGCCCGCCGTGAACCGGAGGACCTGGCCATCCTCAACAAGTACCTGCACGGTGTGGTCGAGCCGCGCAGCAAGGAGCAGGGCGGCTCCTGGCCCGAGTTCCTGGAGGGCGGCCGGGACGCGATCGCCACGCTGTCATGAGCGCCGCACCCAAGAACCCCGCGAACCCCGCGAACTCCGGGAACCCCGGGGACTCCGGGAACCCCGGGGACCCCGAGAACCCGGTCGCCGCGCGGGAGAGCACCTTCGCCGCGCTGCGCGACCAACTCCACGAGGCCGCCGCCACGTTCGCCGGCGGGCCCGACGCACTGGAGGGCATCCTCCTGGGCATGGTCGACGACGTGGACCGCGCGGTGCGCGAGCCGCTGGAGATCTTCCCCGTCTGCCACCACTCGCCCGCCTCCGCCCTCGCGATGGCCCGCCGCCTGCGCGAGAAGCAGCCCAAGGTGGTGTACCTGGAGCTGTGCGAGGACATGGCGCCGCTCCTCACCGAGCTGCGCAACTGCCGGCTCCCGGTGGCCGTCCAGGCGTTCGCGAGCGAGGTGGAGGGTTTCCCGCCCGAGTGGGCGCCGCTGTCGGTGGTCGCGCCGATCACCGAGGCGTCCGCCGAGTACCAGGCGATCGCGTACGCGCTGGACACGCCGGGCGTCGAACTGGTCCTCGTCGACCGGTCCTCCGACCACGTCTTCCAGTGGGACAGCCGGGAGGAGCGCGCCCCGGAGCCGGCCGAGAAGGGCACGGGTGGCACGGACGGCGCAGGCGGTGCGGACGACGAGACCGCGCTGCACGGCGAGGCCGTCGGTGTGGAGATCGGTGACCTGCGGCCGCGCTTCGCCGAGCTGGAGGAGCACCTGCTGCGGCACAGCAAGGTGCGGCACTGGTCGGAGTGGTGGCACCAGTACGTCGAGCTTCCGCTCGGCGACGGCGACCACGAGACCTACCGTCAGGTCATGCTCCTCATCGGCAGCCTGTTCCGGCGGCTCGCCCCCGGTGACGCCTCGCGGGTTCGGGTGGACGAGGACCGCGAGCGGTACATGTGGACCCGGATGCGCGAGCACCTGGCCGCGACCGGCACCGACCCCGAGGACTGCCTGTACGTCTGCGGCGCGTTCCACGCGGCCAGCAGGGTAGAGGAGTTCGGGGTGGCCGGCACCGGCGCGTACGAGATCTCGCCACGCTCGGCCACGACCTGGCAGTACGGTCTGATCCCGTCCAGTCACGCGGCGATCGAGGCGCAGTTCGGCCTCGCCGCCGGCTCGGTGTCCATCGCGGCGACCGAGTGGGCGAAGAGCCTCAGACGCACCCGGGTCCGGCCGTACCGGCTGGAGGGACAGGCCGGGACGAAGAAGTCCCGGGCGAAGCAGACCGCCGTACCGGCCGTGCCGGCTGTGCCTGCCGCCACGGACAAGCTGTCCGGCTTCCTGCGCCGGCCGCCGGTCCTGGACTCCCTGGACGAGGCCGAACTGCTCGGCTGGTCGGTGGACATCGTGCGCGCGGCGCGGCGCAACGGCTACCTGGCCTCCACCGCCGACGCGATCGCGGTCTTCGAGACGTCGATCCTGCTCGCCGGGATGCGGGACCGGGCCAAGCCCACGCCGTACGACTTCCAGGACGCGGCGGTCACCTGCATCGAGAAGGACGCGGTGCCCGGGCGCCGGGACGTGCGGCGGCTCGTCGAGATCATGATGGGCGGCGACCGGATCGGCCAGGTCGGCTACGACTCGCTGCCGCCGCTGGCGCGCGACGTGCACGACCGGCTGGAGCCGCTGGGGCTGAAGCTCCAGCAGCGGGGCGTGCGGCGGGCCCTGCTGGACATGGCCTCCCGGCCTGAGCTGCGGGCCTGCTCCGACGTGCTGTGGATGCTGCGCCGACTGCTGCCGCAGGGCGCGGCCCGGACCGTCATGGGCGAGCGCGGACTCGGCGAGCGGTCGATCCAGGAGTCCTGGGACCTGGCGCTCGGCACCCATCAGCGGGCCCTGATCGAGCTGGGCTACGAGGGCGTCAGCATCGAGCAGGTCCTGGAGCAGCGGCTGCGCCGCGCCGCGTACGCGCCGCAGGCGACGGCGGCGACGGTTCTCGAGGCCGTCGAGGACGCGACGCTGTACCTGGGCGGCCGGCGCCTGGCCGACGAGCTGGGGACGCGCGCACTGGAGGTACTGTCCGCCGAGCGCGGTGTCGACGGCGCGCCGGAGGTGCTGCGCCGGGTACGCCGGCTGCTCGGGTACTACCGGACCAGCGAGCCGGTGCTGCCGCCGTGGATCGAGTCCTTCGTCAAGGCCGGTTACGCGCACTACTGCACGCTGCTGCCGACGGCGTTCACGGACGAGGACGCGACGGTGGGCCAGGTCGCGGCGATGCTGGGCTTCCTGTTCAGCATGGAGAGCCTGGCGCTGTCGCTGGGCTGCGACAGGGCGCAACTGGAGCTGGCGGTCGCGCAGTCCCATCCCGAGGACCCGTCGAAGACGGCTCTGCTGTGGGCGGCGCAGGTGCAGCTCGGCACCCTTTCCCGCGAGCAGTTGCGGGCGCGGTGCGACGAGCTGCTGGCCAACCCGCTGGTGGTGCCCGCGTATCCGCGCTACCTCAGCGGCTTCGTGCACGCGCTGGAGCCGGTGCCGGGCCTGGCGGACGTGGTCGTGGAGGCGGTGTCGAACGCGTTCGGCAGGCTGCCCGACGCGGTGCTGCTGCCGTGGCTGCCGACGCTGATCAGCACGCTGCGGTCGGACGCGGCGGACCTCGCTCCGCTGCTGATCCGCGAGGCCGGGCGGATCTTCCCGGCCCGGCTGGCGGCGCTGGACGCGTGGGTGCCGCCGTGGCGGGCCCCGGCCCCGGCTGCCGTCCGCCGCGCGGGGCGGGCGGCGGAGGAGACACGGCGTGGCGCCGCGCTGCCGGCCGCGTACCCGGCGGCGTTCGACGCGGTGGCGGAGCTGCTGGGCTGCGAGGACGGGTGGGCACCGGCCGCCGCCTTGGCCGCCCCGGCGGGCGTGGCGCTGCTGCCCGCTTACCCGGCGACCTGCGACGCGGTGGCGGAGCTGCTGGGCTGCGAGGACTCCTGGGCGCCGGCCGGGCCGCCCCCGGCGGGCGGTGCCGCCCTCCTGTCCCGCCACCCGGAGTCGGCGACGGCCCTGGTGTCGCTCCTCGCGGGCGGCTGACGGGGCACCTGAGGAGCGACGCGCTTCCGGCCACCGGGTCCGTTCCGGCCGGGAGCGCGTCGCCGTACGCCGTCCGCGTGCCCGGTCAGGCGGCCGGGTTCTCCTTCACCGTGATGCGGCCCTTGCGGATGGTCGCCACCCGCGGTGCCCGTTTCGCCAGGGACGAGTCGTGGGTGACTATGACGAAGGTGAGCCCGAGCTCCTTCCACATGCGGATCAGTACGTCCATGATCTCGTCGCGCATCGACTCGTCGAGGTTTCCGGTGGGTTCGTCGGCAAGCAGCACCTTCGGCTCCTTCACCAGCGCCCGCGCGATGGCCACCCGCTGCTGCTGGCCGCCGGACATCTCGGCGGGCAGGTGCCCGAGCCGCTCACCGAGCCCGACCGACGCCAGCGCCTCGGCGGCCTTCTCCCGCCGCTCCTTGGCCCTCACCCCGAGCGGTACGAGGGCGGTCTCGACGTTCTCCTGCGCGGTGAGGGTCGGGATCAGGTTGAAGGACTGGAAGACGAAGCCGATGTTCTCGCTGCGCACCCGGGTGAGCCGGGCCTCGGGCAGCGTGGCGAAGTCGGTGCCGTCGAGGACGACCTCGCCGGAGCTGGGCCGGTCGAGGCCGCCGAGCATCTGCAGCAGCGTGGACTTGCCGCCGCCGGTGGGTCCCTGGATGACGAGCCGGTCGCCGTCGGGGATCGTCAGATCGACGCCGTCGAGGGCGTGCACGGTTTCCCTGCCGCGGGTGTAGCGCCGGGTGACGCCTCTGAGTTCGTACATGGGTGTGGGTCAACTCCTGTAGTGCTGACGAGCGTGAGGGCCCGGGCCTGCGCCGGGCGGGCGTCAAGCGACGCGGCGCAGCGCGTCCGCGGGCCGGAGGCGGGAGGCGCGCCAGCCGCCGAAGGCACCGGCGACGAGACCGCCGGCCACGGCGAGGCCGACCGCGAGGGCGATGGTGGTGAGGCTGACCGGCGCGGTGAGGGCGACGTCGAGGGTCTTGGCGGCCGCCTGCCGTACGGGACCGGCCGTGCCACCGCCGCCGGGACCACCACCGGGGCCGCCCGCACCGCCCCCTCCGCCGCCGAGCTGGGCCTGAAGGGTGGGGCTGACCGCGGTGACGGCGTACGCGCCCGCCAGCCCCAGCGCGATGCCGAGGGCACCGCCGACCAGGCCGTGCACGACGGCTTCACCGACCACCTGCCGGGTGACCCGGCCCGAGGTCCAGCCCAGCGCCTTCAGCGTGCCGAACTCCCGCACCCGGCGGGAGACCGCCGAGGAGGTGAGCAGTCCGGCGACGAGGAACGCGGCCGCGAGCACCGCGATCGACAGCCACTTGCCGACGCCGGTGGCGAGGGAGGAGGCGGTGGACAGCGAGCCGGAGACGGTGTCCGCGAGGTCGGCGGAGGTGGTGACCGTCGTCCCCGCGATGTTCTTCTGGATGCCCGACTTGACGGCGTCGAGCTGCTGGGAGTCGGTCGCCCTGACGTAGATCGTGGTGACCTTGTCCGGGGCGTCGGCGAGCTTCTGAGCCTGTTTCAGCGGGATGTAGAGGTTGGCGGCGGCGTCCCCGCTGTCGGCGGTGGCGATACCGATGATCTTGTACTTGGTGCCCTTGACCGTGACCGTGTCACCGGTCCCGAGCTTCTTCTCCTTGGCGTGGGCGGAGTCGGCGACGGCCACCTTCGCGTCGGTCTCGCTCGCCTTGAAGGTACGGCCGCTGGTGATCCGGGAGGAGGTCAGCGGGCCGAGTTCCGGTTCGGTGACGTCGGTGCCGTAGACGGAGTAGCTGTTGACGTCGAAGTCGGCACCGCCGCCCTGCACGCGCCCCTCGGGGGCCGGCTGGACTCCGCCCGGCCCTCCCCCCTGACCGCCCTGACCGCCGTCCTGCTGGAACCGGCCGCGGGTGAACTCGCCGCTGACCTTGACGACCTGGAGGCTCAGACCGCCCACCGCGTCGGCGACACCGCTCTGTTCGGCGACCTCGCCCACGGTGGAGCTCGCCAGGGTCTGGAAGCCCTGCACCATGACGTGGTCGGTGCTCTGCTCCTCGCCGGAACCGTCCTCCCGGGCGTCGAAGCGGAAGCGTGGCCGCTCCAAGGCCGTCGAGGCCTCGGCGGCCTTGGTGACCGTCATGTCCGTGCCCAGTCCGTACAGCGACTGCAGGACCTTCTCCTGCGCCTTGCCCATGCCCGAGGACACGGAGTCGACCACGATGACCAGCGCGATGCCGAGTGCGAGACCGGAGGCGACGACGAGGGCCGCCTTTCTGCGGCGGCGCAGTTCGCGCCTCAGGTAGGTGAAGAACATGTGGGCAAGCTAGGGACGGTCCCTGATGAAGTGTTGAGTTCGCGCTGAGAGCCGGATGAGAAGACTCCATGAGAACGACGATGCCGCCGCCCGCCCCTTCGAAGGGGCGGGCGGCGGCATCGTCCAGGTGGAGTGTGCTGCGCCGAGCGGCCGGTGTCAGACCGCCGAACCCGCCTTCCACTGGGCCCAGTCCATGTTCCAGCCGTTGAGGCCGTTGTCCGGGGCGATGGTCTTGTCGCCGGTGTTCTTCACGACGACCACGTCACCGACGATCGAGTTGTCGTAGAACCAGGCGCCCGGCGTGTTCGGGTCGTTGGCGCCCTGGGTGTCGGCCAGACCGATGCAGCCGTGGCTGGTGTTGGCGCTGCCGAAGATGGACTTGGCGCCCCAGTAGTTGCCGTGGAGGAAGGTGCCGGAGTTGCTCAGGCGCATGGCGTGCGGCACGTCCTTGATGTCGTACTCGCCCTTGCCGTCGTCGTCGGTGAAGCCGACGGTCGCGCCGTCCATCCGGGTCTCCTTGAACTTCTCGGAGATGACCATCTGGCCCTCCCACGTCTTGTTCTCGGGGGACCCTGCGGAGATCGGGATCGTCCGGACGGTCTTGCCGTCCTGCATGACCTTCATCTGCTTGGTGTCGGCGTCGACGACCGAGACCTGGTTGCGGCCGATCTTGAAGGTGACCGTCTTCTGCTGGACGCCGTAGACACCCTCGGCACCCTCGACGCCGTCGAGCGCCAGCTTCAGGGTGACGGTGGAGTTCTCCTGCCAGTAGTCCTCGGGACGGCAGTCCATCCGGTTGGCGTTGAACCAGTGACAGGCGACCTCCTGACCACTGGTGCTGGAGACGGTGATGCCCTTCTGGACCTCGGCCTTGTTGGTGATCGCCTTGTCGAAGTTGATCGACACCGGCATGCCGACACCCACGGTCGAGCCGTCGTCCGGGGTGAAGGTGCCGATGAAGCTGTTGTCCGGGGCGACCGTGGTGAACGACGCGTTCTCGTGGGCGGCGCGGCCCTCGGAGTCCTCCGCGCTGACCGACAGCTTGTAGGTGGTGGCGCGCTCCAGCTGGTCGCTGGGCTTCCAGCTCTTCTTGTCGGCGGATATCTCACCCTCGACGGCGGTGCCGTCGGTGGCCGTCATCTCCACCTCGGTGAGGGTTCCCTTGGTCACGGCCACCGCGGCGGAGTTGTTGATGGAGGCGTTGTTCGAGCCGTCCTTCGGCGTGATCTTGATCTGGGCCTCGGAGGTCTTCTTGGCCGCCGCCTCGTCGACCTGGGCCTGCGACGCGCCCTTGCCGTCACCCCCGCCGGAGGCGGTGTCGTCGCCGCCGGAGCACGCCGAGAGCACCATCACTCCACCGAGCAGAGCGGACGCAGCCATCAGACCCCTGCGCCGCTTACCGTCCGTCATCACACGCTTCTCCATCATCGCCGCTTCCCCGAACCCCGCGGGCCTCCGCGCCCGAAGCCGAGAGTCCCCGTCAATCACTCCAACGCTACGACCGGTAGGCCCCGTTCCATACGGGCCACAAATGTGGGGCGTACCACGTCCACAGCGGCCGGGCGGGGTTTCGGCCCGTGCCCCGACTGAGACGTCGTGACCCCGGGCCGCGGTTGCCGCCCGAGGTCACGATTTCCCCCACGCCGCCTCATCCAGTCACATCGACCTGGCGCGACTCCCCTTTCCCTGGTCGCCCCCTCGGCCAACTCCCCGCATTTCCCCGCCTCACCACTACTACCGACTTAGTGCTATTTGTCCGTATTACCCTCTTCGCCCCTATCACCCCTGTCGTCGCTCTTGTCTGACACGACGTAGGTCTCGCCGTCGTCGCCCTCGTCAAGATCCCACTCCGGCGAGTCCGGGTCGTAGTCGATCTGCTCGCTGCTCCACGAGGCCTGCTGGAGTTCCACCCCCGGCACGTCGCCGACCAGATTGAAGGGGTCGACGAGATACGCGAGGGCCTCGGCCGCGTCCTCGCCCACCGCGTTCCGGGCGGGCAGCCGTTCGGCGTCCGTCATGTCGCCGTCGCCCGCGATCCTCGCCAGCGCGGCGCCGGTCACCGCGTCCTCGTCGTCGACCTGGAGAACGAGGTCGACGTGAAGCCTCACAAACCGTGACGTCTCTGGAGTGCTCATGTCCGGAGCGTACGGCTCCGGGACCCGTGACTTTCCTGTGACCCGCGACTTTCACTAACATCACTCCACACGGCCAATTAGCCAGCGCCACAAGGGGATCGATATTCCGTGTCATCCGCTCTCCGTCCGTTGCTGACCGCCACCGCTGCGGGCACCCTGTTGTGCGCCCTGTGGTTCGTCCCGTCCGCCAACGCGACCTCGGACATCCCGGCGGGAGGAACGCCCTCGGCAAGCCCGTCTCCGCAGGTCACGGAGCAGGCGAGGGTCGTGTCCAGCACCTCGTCCATATCGTCGGCGTCGTCCGCACCGGCGGTGTCGTCAGCGACGGCAGTGTCGTCGGCGTCGTCGGCGTCGTCAGTGTCCTCAGGGGGTGTCGACACCGCCGGCGGGCAGGTCAGACTCGCCGACACCGGCAGCTTCAACAGCACGCCGTACGTCCTCGGCGGCACCGCCTGCCTCACCCTCGGCGCGGGCTTCGTCGTCTACTCGGTGCGCCGCGAGCGCCTCGACTTTTGACTCCCTTGACCATTCATCGAGATGAGCCCGCCTCCGGCGCCCCGCCCCGCGTGAACGTCACCGCAGCGGACCGGTCACCTCTTCCACCGCCGCCAGCAGCCGACCGTCACGCACGAACGCTTCCGCCGCGGCGAGGTCGGGCGCGAGATGACGGTCCGGGCCGGGGCCGCCCACGCCCGCCTTCCGCGCGGCCTCGATGACGGCCCGGGTCGCGGGTGCCGGGCTCAGCCCCTCGCGCAGTTCCACGGCACGCGCGGCGGCGTACAGTTCCACGGCGATGACCCGGGTGAGATTGTCGACGGACGTCCGCAGCTTGCGCGCGGCCGACCAGCCCATGGAGACGTGGTCCTCCTGCATCGCGGAGGACGGGATCGAGTCCGCCGACGCCGGTACGGCGAGCCGCTTCAGCTCACTCACCAGCGCGGCCTGCGTGTACTGAGCGATCATCAGACCCGAGTCGACGCCGGCGTCGTCGGCGAGGAACGGCGGCAGTCCGTGGCTGCGGTTCTTGTCCAGCAGCCGGTCGGTGCGGCGCTCGGCGATGGAACCGAGGTCGGCGACGGCGATGGCGAGGAAGTCCAGCACGTACGCCACCGGGGCGCCGTGGAAGTTGCCGTTGGACTCGACACGCCCTCCCCCGGAGCCGGACGCCCCCGATCCGGTGTCCGCGGGCAGCACCACCGGATTGTCGACGGCGGAGGCGAGTTCGCGCTCGGCGACCAGCCGGGCGTGGGCGATGGTGTCCCGTCCGGCGCCCGCGACCTGCGGGGCGCAGCGCACGGAGTAGGCGTCCTGGACCCGCGGGGCGTCGTCCTGGTGATGCCCCGTCATCCCCGAACCGGCGAGCACGGCCAGCATGTTGGCGGCGCTGGCGGCCTGGCCCGGGTGCGGGCGAAGGGCGTGCAGTTCGGGGGCGAGCACCTTGTCGGTGCCGAGCAGCGCCTCCAGGCTCAGGGCGGCCGTGACGTCGGCGGACCGGTACAGGACGTCGAGGTCGGCGAGGGCCATGATGAGCATGCCGAGCATGCCGTCGGTGCCGTTGAGGAGGGCGAGTCCTTCCTTCTCGCGCAGTTCGAGAGGCCGGATCCCGTGCGCGGCGAGCAGTTCGCCGGCGGGGCGCAGGGTCCCGTCGGGCCCCTCGGCCTCCCCCTCTCCCATCAGTGCGAGGGCGCAGTGGGACAGCGGGGCCAGGTCGCCGGAGCAGCCGAGGGAGCCGTACTCGTGCACGACCGGGGTGATCCCGGCGTTCAGCACGTCGGCCACGGTCTGCGCGACCTCGGGGCGTACGCCGGTGTGCCCGGAGCAGAGGGTCTTCAGCCGCAGGAACATCAGGGCGCGGACGACCTCCCGCTCGACGCGGGGGCCCATGCCGGCGGCGTGCGAGCGGACGATGTTGCGCTGCAGCCGGCCGCGCAGTTCCGGGCCGATGTGCCGGGTGGCCAGGGCACCGAAGCCGGTGCTCACCCCGTACACGGGGCCCGGCTCGGCGGCCAGGGCGTCCACGATCTCGCGGGACGCGGCGAGGGCGGCCAGCGCCTCGCCGGAGAGCTCGACGCGGGCACCGCCGCGTGCCACGGCGAGCACGTCGGACGCGGTCACTCCCGACGCCCGCCCGTCTCCCACCACCACTCTTTCAAGGCCGCGTCGCACGCCTTCCCCGTTCACCACAGTGTGCATATCCATATTCAGGAGAGTACGCAGTGAATTCAATGATGTCACCACTGGAATCCGCGTTCACCCCTTACCGGCCCTGGGGTGAGTGCCGGCCCCGGAAACGGCGCCGCTCCCCGTCCGCGTTCCCTGCGGGTTCGTCCGCCAGCCGCACGACCGGGTCGCCCGGCCCCGCACGCCCGGCGACGACGGGACGGGTGGCCCGCTCGGCCTTGGCGCGGTACTGCGCCGCGTCGGCCAGCCGGAAGAGCCGCCGGGCGGAGGACACCGGCCCGATGGGGTCGCCGGTGGAGGCCACCCCGCAGGCCACGCCGTCCCCGATCCCCGACTCCACCGCACGGCGGCACACTTCGTCGGCCGCCTTGACCACCTCGTCGGCGGGCGGCCCCACCACCAGCAGACAGAACTCGTCCCCGCCGAGCCGCGCCGCCAGGGCTCCCGGCAGCATGGCCCCGCACAGGGACAGCACGGTCCCGAACCGCTCCAGCAGCCGGTCGCCGACGGCGTGTCCCTGCGTGTCGTTGACCCGCTTGAGCCCGTTGACATCGCACACGACGAGGCTGACGACCGCCCCGTCCCCGCGATGCCGCTCGATCGCCTCGTCGAGGCGCGCATCCACCGCCCGGCGGTTGGCGAGCCCGGTGAGCGCGTCCGTGTACGCCAGCCGCTGCGCCTCCTCCAGCCGCTCGCTCTGCGCGAGCCCGGCGGCGACGACGGCGGCCAGCACCGCCGCGAAGTCGGCGTCACCGCTCCCGAAGACGGGCACCCCCACCGGCCGGGCCACATACAGCTCCCCCCACGCCCGCCCGTGCAGCATGATCGGGGCGACCACGCAGCAGCCGCGCCCGCGCCGCCGCAGGGTCGCGACCCGCTGACGGCAGTAGCCGTGGCTCCCCTCCGCCGCCCCCTCGGCGGTCTCCACCCAGGCGTCGGGCTCGCCGCCACCGGCCCACCGCTCGTGCAGGAACTCGGCGATCTCGGCGAACCGGTGCACGGGATAGGCCTCGCTCTCCGGGAACCCCTCCTCGCCCTCGGCCAGCTCGCCGACGTTCACCAGGACCCGCAGCCGCCCCAGCTCCCGCTCCCACACGGACAGCGCGGCGAAACTCCCGCCGAGTGCCCGGCAGGCTCCGAGGGCCGCGGCCCGCCAGACCTCTTGCGAGCCCTGCACGGCGGCCATGCCCTGCGCCAGCGCCACCACGGCCGCCAGCCGGCTGTCCTCACCCATCCCTCCAGGCTAGGGACGTTCCGTATGAATCGGGAGATTTAAGGAGCGAATGGGGAGCCGTCGGGGCAAGTCTCCGCAGGTGGGCGGGGCTCCGCCCACCGCTGCCCGGCCGCCGTGCGCCGTCCGCCCACTGTCAGCCCGTCACCGCCCCGGCCAGTTCGGCTTGCGCTTCTCGTTGAAGGCGGCGACGCCCTCCGCGCGGTCGCCCGAGAACGCCACCGACCGCCAGGCGGCGTCCTCCACCTCGAGCCCGGCGGGCAGATCCAGCCCCTGCCCCAGACGCAGCGCCCGCTTGGCGGCCCGCAGACCCACCGGCGAGTTCGCGGCGATCCGGGCGGCCATGGCCAGTGCTTCCTCCCGGTCCCGCCCCGCCTCCACCAGCTCGTCGACGAGGCCCAGTTCACGGGCCTCGGCGGCCTCCACCCGACGCGCCGTGAAGATCAGCTCGGCGGCCCGGGCCGCCCCCACCCGCCTGGGCAGCAACTGCGTGCCGCCGCCGCCCGGAATCACCCCGACGGACACCTCGGGCAGCCCCAGCACGGCCGTGCGGTCGGCCACGATCACATCGCAGGACAGGGCCAGCTCGAAACCGCCCCCCAGCGCGAACCCGTGCACCGCCGCCACGGTCGGCACCGGCAGCTCCAGCACACCGGTGTAGGCTCCGCGCGCCACCGGCCGCTGGCGGACCAGGTCGGCGTCACTGAAGGAATTGCGCTCCTTCAGGTCGGCCCCGACGCAGAAGGCCCGTTCGTGCGACGAGGTCAGCACCACCACCCGCACCTCCGGGTCTCCCCCCAGCTCCGCGCAGGCCCCGGCGACGGACCGGGCCATCTCGGTCGAGACCGCGTTCATGGCCTTGGGCCGGTCGAGGACGAGCTCCGCGACATGCCCCTGCCCATGCCGCCGCACCAGCACGAACTCCCCGAACCGTTCCTCACTCATGACACCCTCCGGTTAACGCGGGTTAACATCCGTCGTCCCCGATCATCGCAGCCGGAACCCACCCGGCAAAAGGGCGTACGTCCAGTTCCCTCATCACCCCCGTCCACCCGTTCGAGTGATATCCCGCCTCCTTCGGCCCGGACCCGGGCCGAAACGCATAACGTGCGCTGCACCGCGGCGCGTTGGGGGCGCGTACGCAGGGGGAGGAATCGCCATGACGACGAACACGCCGACCAGGCCACAGCCCACCGCACCGGACGCGGCCGACCGGGCACCGGCGCACACCGGATTCGCCCTCTTCAGCGCGCGCATCCGGGGCCGCCACCGCAAACCGCGTCCCCGGAAGCTGCTGCTGGCCGTCGGCGGTCTGGCCCTGGCGGTCGGCGCCCTGAGCCTCGTCCGCATGGCGTCCGACCCCGGACCCGGGGACATCGGAGCCGAGGCCGGCCCCCGCCCGGTCCCGGACACCGCAAGCGCCAACCCCGACGGCGCCGACGGCCCGGACGCCGTCGACGGTTCCGACAGCACCGCCGGCTCCACCACCGCGAGTCCGGCGTCTCCCGCCCCGGAGGTGAGTCCCTCCTCGCCCACCGTCCTGGGCGGCCAGAGCGGCACGCCGCTCACACCGTCCACTCCGGGCAGAACCGCCGCACCGACCGCCACGACACCGGCCCTCACCGCTCCCACCCCGGCCGCCCCGAACGCCCCGAGCACTCCGCACGCCCCCGGAGCGCCGCCCCCCGCCGCCGCACCGGGCGGGCCCCCACCAGGCCCTCCGGACCACACACCGTCTCAGCCGAAGCCGCCACCGGACCGGCGGACACCACCGCCCCCGCCGGCGGACCGGCCGGGCGAAACGGACGACGGCCCCCTCCTCTGCGTACCGATCATCGGCCTGTGCGTCGACGGCGTCCTGACGCTCAGCGGCTGAACCGGCCGGGGCTGTCGGGGCGGCCGGCAGGAACCGTCAGGAATCGTCCCGGCGGGTGAGCAGCCAGGGTTCCACCACGCCCAGACCACGCACCGGCCGCTGGTACATCGGCTGCAGCGCGAAGCGGTACGTCGGCGGCTCCTCGCCCTCCTTTTCCGCCGACGCCGCCGCCTCGGCAGCGGCCGCCTCGGACGCGGGGGCGTCTCCGGTGCGGATCAGCTCCTCGGCGAACGCGGTGTCGACGAGCACGCCGTCACGAGGAGCTATCGAGGTGAGCCGGGAGGCCAGGTTCACCGTCGTACCGAAGACATCGCCCATCCGGGTGGTGACGGTGCCGAAGGCCATACCCACCCGCAGCTCCGGCATCGTCTCGTCGTTCGCCATGGTCTCGATCAGCCGCATGGCGATCTCCGCGGCCGTCCCCGCGTCGTCGGCGACGTAGAGCACCTCGTCGCCGAGGGTCTTGATGAGCCGCCCGCCGCGCGCGGCCACCAGGTCGGCGGCGGTCGTCTCGAACGCCTCGACGAGCTCGCCGAGCTCCTCCTCCTCCATCCGCCGGGTGAGCCGGGTGAACCCGACGAGGTCCGCGAACGCGACGGCGAGCCGCCGGTCCACCATCTCCTCGTCGTCGGCCGCCTGGAGCACCCGCCCGGCCGAGGCGGCGAGCTGTCGCCGCCAGACGTAGACGAGGAACTCCTCCAGCTCGGGCAGGAGCAGCTCGATGATGGGGTACGTGACCTCGGTGCGCGTCATGCCCAGCTCGGGCGGCTCGGTCAGGCCCTCCAGGAAGGAGTCGATCTGCCACTCGGCCAGGCGCGCGGTGGTCTGCCCCGTGGACCGCGCCACCTGCACGGCCATGGCCTCGCTCAGCAGGCCCGCCTCCACCAGACCGGCCAGCCGGCGCAGCGCCAGTACGTCCGCCTCCGTGAGCACCCTGGCCTGCCCCACGTCGGCGAACCCCATGGCCCGCCAGAACCGCGTGGCCAGCTCCACCGTGACGCTGGCACTGCGCGCCGCCTGAAAGGGGGTGTAACGGCGCTCGGCGCCCAGGATGAGCTGTTCGAGACGCAGAGCGAGCGGGTCCTCGCCGTTGTCGGCGGAACGGGAGTCGTCTCCCCGTCGGCTCCTCCGCTCAGGGAGATCCGCCCGATCGGGAGGATTCGAGGGTGGGGGAGGCTCCGCGCGGCCCTGCGCTTCCGTACCGGAACCCGAGTCGTCGACGGTCACGCGTTGCTGCCCTTCCGATCTGCCACGGCCATGTATCGACCGGCCTCAACTCTACGGCAGGTGTGCGCCAGCTCACTCCGCCCGGTCGGCCCGACAGGTGGCACGACCGGCGCATCCGGCATCGGGGTACCCACCGTGGGCACCCGCATCCGCACCGGCGTGCGCCCACCCCGCCCCCGCCGGGCCCACCCCGGGCCCCGTCACCCGCCCTCGACGGGGCGCAGGTGCACGATGTCCCCCGCTCCCACCGGTTCCTGCACCCCGGCCTCCGTCGCCAGCACCAGCCGGCCGTCCCCGTCGACCGCGACCGCCTCGCCCACCAGGGCCCTGTCCCCCGGCAGCTCGGCCCGCACCGTCCGCCCGAGCGTCGCGCACCCCGCGGCGTACGTCTCCTGCAGGCCGCTCACCGCCGGATCGCCGCCCGCAGCCCGCCAGCGCCCGTACCAGTCCTCCAGCGACCGCAGCACCCCGCGCAGCAGCGGGTCCCGGTCGGTGCTCACCGCGCCCGCCAACGCCAGCGACCCGGCGGTGGGCACCGGCAGCTCGTCGGCGCGCAGGCTGACGTTGATACCGACGCCGATCACCACCCCGTCGTCACCGGCCAGCTCCGCGAGGATGCCGGCGGCCTTGCGCTCCTCTCCGCCGACGGTGACCAGCAGGTCGTTGGGCCACTTCAAGGCGGTGTCGACGCCCGCCGTCCGGGACAGTCCGGTCGCCACCGCGACGCCGGTGAGCAGCGGCAGCCAGCCCCAGCGGGCCACGGGCACCTCGGTGGGCCGGAGCAGTACGGAGAAGAAGAGTCCGGAGCGGGCCGGGGCCGCCCAGTGCCGGTCCAGGCGGCCCCGCGCGGCGATCTGCTCCTCGGCGACGAGTACGGTCCCCTCCTCCGCCTTCCCCTCGGCGGCACGGGCCACCAGGTCGGAGTTGGTGGAGCCGGTGCGCTGTACCACGTCGACCTGACGCCACAGCCCGCCGGCGCGCACCAGCCCTCTGCGCAGACCGGCGGCGTTCAGCGGGGGGCGGTCGAGGTCGGACCAGCGCTGCGACCGCTCCGGCCGCGGCGGACGCTGCCCGCCGGGCGTACCTTCGTCATCAGGTGACTGAGTCATGCGGGCAACCCTAGGTTCGGCAGCCTCCCTCCCGCAGCGCGGGCGGCCCCGTCGTCCGCCGGCACGCGACCGCTGTCGCGGAATCGCGTTCTCCGGTCTGTGAAGGGGCACGGCGTGTGGGATAGACCGCACTGCCGTCCCCAGGGGCCCGCATTACGCTACGGATGAGTAACCGTCCCCCTTACGAGCAGGCAGGGAGCCGCATCCCGATGTCCGAGCCGGAAGAGCAGCAGCCTGACATGCGTACGACCGCGGGGAAGCTCGCGGACCTGCAGCAACGGATCCACCAGGCGACGCACGCCGGTTCGGAA
>NZ_JAESIF010000050.1:0-49825 GCF_016757295.1 Streptomyces sp. M2CJ-2
TCAGTCGATCCCTCGGGAAGGTACGCCCTTCACGTGCCACTCCGAGAGCCGATCCACAAGTCATGAGCATTGCTCGACGTCGAAACCCATCAGCGCGTGCATCCCTGCGCTGTTCGGAAGGACATGAAAGGTAACGTTCTCGCGCTCCTGCATCTGCAACAGGTGCTTCAACTGCTCCAACCACTCCGCTGAGTCACGCATCGGCGTGCGGAGGGCAGCCTCCGACAGGATCGTCCGAAACGGTGGCGCATCCTCACCATCCAGCAGTTCGCGGCGTCCCATGCGCGCCTTGACCTGCTGTTCAAGCTCCGGCCCCTTGAGCCCGCCCGCTGCCAGCACCTCCCGTGCATAGCCCGGCGTCTGCAGCAGCCCCGGCAGGACGCTCACCGCGAAGTGCCACAGGCTCACCGCCTCGGCCTCCAGCGCCATGTACCGGCGATACCGCTCACGGAACTGGGTATGGTCGCCGGCGGCCAGTTCCCAGAGGGCAAGCAGGAGTCCCGGCGTCTCGTAGTACTGGTCCAACGCTTGGACGACCTCGGGGCCGCCCAGGGTGTCGCCCTTCTCCATCTTTCCGAACAGGGACCAGTCCCAGCCCATCCGTTCCCCGAGCTGCCGCAGACTGTCCCCTCTTGCCGTCCTCAACTGCCTTAATTCTTCGGCAAATCGCTGGCGCGGTTCCTGACTGCGGCCTGTGATGATGCGGCGCTGCGGCAAGGTGACTCACCTTCGTGCAACGTGTGGCACATGCGCTTTCGAGAGAGGAACCCGACCGTGCCTACGGCGCGTCGTGCCTCACCCCGGCTGCATTCTTGTAACGCACTGACTACGCAATGTAATACGTGGTGCTGGGCATTGGTGGCCGAATAGCGAATCTGCACGGCCACACCCGCTCCTCACCCGTTCCGAGCGGAAGGACCACCGTGCCGACACGTCACCCTGCCCCCAAGCTCCAGGAAGCTACCGACGCCCGTGACGCCCTCGCTGCCGCTCTCACGCAGGCCGGTATCCAGCTCCCCGCGATGGACGTCCGTACGCCCTGGGGAGACGTGCTGCCCGAGGACGCGGAGGAGTGGACGGCGGACGCCGCCGAGGTGCACCGCGTTCCCGCCAGCGCCCGGTACGCCCTCGTGCACCTCGGTGTCTGCTCGGCGCCCGTCGCCCTGGCCCTCGCCGCCGTCATCGCGAGGGGCGCCGACCAGTGAGCGGGCCGAGTTCCGACGCCTCCGCGCCCGGACCCGCTCCTCCCCCAGCCGGCACCGCCGTCCTGGACACCGAGCGCGATCGCGTCGGCGTCGTCATGGGGTGCGAAGGGCCGTACCTTCAGCTCCGCCCGCTGTCCGGTGGGCGGGAGTGGGACGCCGACCCGAGCCGGGTCCGGGCCCTCACTTCGGAGGAGCTGCTTCGCGCTCGGCTGGCCGAGGCGAATGCCCGCAGCAGGACGGGTCTCGGTGTCCAGCGGCTCCAGCCGTCCCTTGAGTGACGGTCTCGGGACTGGTAGGCCCGCATGTTGAGGTGTCGCGTATTCGTCAGCGGAGTTGTGCTCATGCCCTGATGGTGTGACGGACAGTGATGTTCGGGAGTCTCCCCCTCCGCCGTTTGACCTCGCCTTATGACTGCGAGCTTCCGCTTACTCCAGATGGAGAGCTGCCAAGCGGGGCAGTCGGCGAGTCATTTCGCCGTGGTCGTCGAAATCGAAGTTCCAGGTGGGGTCCAGCTCCGGGTATCGGATGGTGAACGCATCGTCAGGGAGTTGTTTGCCGGTCGCCATGATGTGTGCGTTCCAGACGATGCTTAGCGCCTCCTCGCACTCGAGATCGAGTCCGTCGGCCGCTGATGCTCGCACGATGGGCAGTTCTGCCAGGGCATCGGGGGCAGCGACTACGCGCTCGAAGGCCTCGCGTCCCTGCGCGATCAACCAGCCACGGAAGTAGTCGAAGCCGTCGTCGGAGCATCCACCATTGATCACGTAGGCAGCGGCCCACAGAGGGTTCGTGTAAGAGTCTGCCATCAAGTTCCATAGCACCTGCTGAGCGGCGACGATCTCCTCGGTCGGGTGCGTGGCCAGCTGCGAGGTTGCCCGGTGGGCGACGTCTTCGCCGTCGTTCGGGTTGGACGCCTGATTGCGGGCTGCCTCGATGAGCTGCCAGAACTGCTGTTTGTTCATGGCGGCAGAGCATGCCACCTGGTTCTGACATCGGGCCGGTCACGGAAGCTTGGCCCACCAGAGCAGCCACGTCGCTGCTGTCAGCGTGTGTGATCGCCGGGCGCATATCGGCTCCAGGCTCCTCCGGCTTCGGTGACCAACCGGGTGGCGGTCTTGTCGTGGTGAACCGCCCCGAGTCAGGCAGAGACTCGATTCGCCGCAAGGATCGAGTCATGGCACGGCCCTCCCGTCACCCGCTTGAGTTGCGCCGTCGCGCGGTGCGCATGGTCGCCGAGGTGCGCGACGACCACCCGAACGAGACGGCCGCCCTGCAGACGGTCACGGACAAGCTCGGCATCAGCTCCCGCGAGACACTGCGGAACTGGGTGAAGTAGCACGAGAGCGACGCCGGGACGCGGCCGGGGACGACGACGGAGGAGTCCGCCCAGCTCAAGGCGTTGAAGAAGGAGAACGCCGAACTGAAGCGGGCGAATGGGATCCTCAAGGCGGCGGCGAGTTTCTTCGCGTCAATGGCCGAGCTCGTCCGGCCACACACACGCTCGTAGCCTTCGTCGACGAGCACCGGGACCGCTTCGGCGGGGTCGAGCCGATCGGCAGAACGCTCACCGCACACGACTGCAAGTCGGACCCGCGTTCTCACCCGGCCATGAGTCCCGAGGTCAGGAGAAGGCACCAGGCGACAGCACAGCATGTACGAAACCGGCCGGCGGCAAGTAACTGTGGGCTTCGACATAGTGAGCAACCAGTTCAGGAGCAGCGTAGGCGACGCCGTTCCCCATGACGCGTATCTCTGAACTGCCCCGTGGAGTGTCGCCCTTCGGTCCGAGCAGTCTCGAGGCGCACCAAGGGCAGAAGTGATATCCGCGTGTCCGTTGGGCCCGATGCGTCTGAGTCATACGCTGCAGCGCGTCCACCAACTCCGAAGGGGGCGCCCCTTTTGAGTAGGCCTTACCGCGGCTGAGCCAGCCCACGTTCAGCAGCGGGACACCTCGCCAGCAGCCTGACGCTTCTGGGTCCCAACTGTCCCTGTCGTACGTGTACGGAGTCAGGTCTGTGTAGTAGGTCATGAGATTTTCTATCAACCAGAGTCGATCGAATCGCATGTGCCGGGACCCGACTGGTCAACCAGAGCGCCCAAGGGAAGTGCCAGGCCGGCGCGGTCGCCGGGGGCGGGGTGCCGCCCCCGGCGTCCGGTCAGCGGGTGGCGAGGAGTTCGAGCGTGTCGATCACTCGGTTCGAGAAGCCCCACTCGTTGTCGTACCAGGCGACCACCTTGACGTGGCGGCCGTCGACGCGGGTGAGGGCCGAGTCGAAGATGGAAGAGGCGGGATTTCCCGTGATGTCGGAGGAGACGAGTGGGTCGTCCGAGTACTCGAGGACGCCGGCGAGCGGCCCCTGTGCCGCGGCGCGGTACGCCGCCAGCACGTCGTCGCGCGTCACGTCGCGGGCGACGGTCGTGTTGAGTTCGACGATCGAGCCCACCGGCACCGGTACGCGGATCGAGTCGCCCGACAGCTTGCCGTCGAGGTTCGGCAGCACCAGGCCGATCGCCTTGGCGGCGCCGGTCGTGGTCGGCACGATGTTGACGCCGGCGGCCCGGGCGCGACGGGCGTCGCGGTGCGGACCGTCCTGCAGGTTCTGCTCCTGCGTGTAGGCGTGCACCGTCGTCATGAACCCGTGCTCGATGCCGGCGAGTTCGTCGAGGACCGCGGCCAGCGGCGCGAGCGCGTTGGTGGTGCAGGAGGCGTTCGAGACGATCGTGTGCACGGCCGGGTCGTAGGCGTCGGTGTTGACCCCGAAGGCGAGCGTGACGTCGGCGCCGTCCGACGGCGCGCTGACGAGTACCTTCTTCGCGCCCGCGTCGAGGTGGGCGCGGGCTGCCTTGGCCGAGGTGAAGCGGCCGGTGGCTTCCAGGACGAGGTCGACGCCGAGTTCGGCCCACGGCAACTGCGCCGGTTCACGCTCGGCCAGCACCGTGATCCGGCGGCCGTCGACGACGAGGGCGTTCCCGTCGACGGTCACCGGGCGCCCGAGCCGGCCGGCCGTGCTGTCGTAGGCGAGCAGCCGGGCGAGCGTGGCGGGCTCCGTCAGGTCGTTGACGGCGACGATCTCGAGGGTGCTGTCGCGTTCCAGCAGTGCGCGCAGCACATTGCGTCCGATGCGGCCGAATCCGTTGATGGCGATGCGAGTGGTCATGAGTGGTGTTCCTTCCCTTCGCCACCAGGCTCGCCCGTGGCCGGCGCCGCCGACAGTGGCGGAATCGCCACGGTTCAAAAGGTTCCCGCCACGCGCGCCGGGCGGGTTACTCGCCCAGGGTGAAGGTGCGCCGGTACTCGCTCGGGGTGGTGCCGAGGATGCGTTGGAAGTGCAGGCGCAGGTTCGCGCCGGTGCCGAGGCCGACGTCGGCGGCGATCTGTTCGACGCTGCGCTGCGACCGCTCCAGCAGTTCGCGGGCCAGGTCGATGCGGGCGCGCATCACCCACTGCATCGGTGTGTAGCCGGTCTCCTCGACGAAGCGCCGGGAGAACGTGCGCGGCGAGACCCCCGCCTGTCGCGCCAGTGTGTCGAGGGTGAGGGGCTCGCCGAGCCGGTGCAGCGCCCACTCGCGGGTGGCGCCGAAGCGCTCACCGAGCGGCTCGGGGACGCTGCGCGGCACGTACTGGGCCTGGCCGCCGCTGCGGTAGGGGGCCGCGACCAGACGCCGGGCCGCGTGGTTGGACGCGGCCACTCCGAGGTCGCCGCGCAGGATGTGCAGGCACAGGTCGAGGCCGGAGGCGGCGCCGGCCGAGGTGAGCACGCTGCCCTCGTCGACGAACAGCACGTTCTCGTCGACCTGGACGAGCGGATGCCTGGCCACGAGTGCCCGTGTGTAGTGCCAGTGCGTCGTGGCGCGCCTGCCGTCGAGCAGGCCCGTGGCGGCGAGCGCGAAGGCGCCCGTCGAGATGGCAGCGAGCCGCGCGCCCCGAGCGTGGGCGGCGATCAGTGCGTCGACGACGGCCTGCGGCGGGTCCTCGCGGTCCGGGAACCGGTAGCCGGGGACGAAGACGATGTCGGCCCACGCGAGGGCGTCGAGGCCGTGGGCGACGTAGTACGCGAGGCCGTCGCCGCCGGTCACGAGACCGGGTGTCGCCCCGCACACCCGCACCTCGTACGGCATGCTCGCGCGGGTCGTGAAGACCTGCGCGGGAATTCCGACATCGAGCGGCTTCGCGCCCTCGAGCACGAGGACGGCGACGCGATGCAGGCGGGAGGCTGGCACAGGAAGAGGTTGCGTGCGGCGTGACGTCGATACGCTCACTGCGCGGACCGGGCAGACGACACCGGCCGGGGCGCCACCGTGTCCCAGTGGACCGTGCGGTCGCACCAGCGGTCGAGGAGGGTGCGGTCGTGGCCCACGGCGAGGAGGCCGGCGCCGGTTTCGGTGCGGTAGGCCTCGACCACCGCCACCAGTGCGGCCGTGGTCGACGCGTCGAGCATCGCGGTCATCTCGTCGCAGATCAGCCAGCGGGGGCGCAGGACCAACGCACGGGCCAGACAGGCGCGTTGGAGTTGGCCGTCGCTGACCTCGTGGGGGCGGCGGGTGAGCAGGTCGGGGGTGAGGCCCACGGTGTCGGCCAGTTCGGCGATCCGGTCGGGGGCTCCGGCGCGGCGGCCCGTGGCGCGCAGGGGTTCGGCGATCAGGTCGGTGAGGGTCAGGCGGGGGTCGGCGGAGAGGCGGGGCTGCTGGAAGACGACGCCGAAGGCGGTGCGCAGCGCGCGGGGGGCTCGGTGGCGCCAGTGGCGTACGGGGGTGCCGTCGAGGGTGAGGGTGCCGGCGTCGGGGCGGTGGAGGAGGGCGGCGACCTTGGCGAGGGTGGACTTGCCGCAGCCGCTGGGGCCGAGCAGGCCGACGGCCTCGCCGGGGGCGACGGTGAGGGAGGCGTTCCGGACGGCGGGGGCCGAGCGTCGGTCGTAGCCGGCGGTGATGGCACGGAGTTCAAGCACGGACGACGTCCTCCGGGGTCAGGGCCTCGACCGGGAGCGGGTGGTGGCAGGCGGCCGACGCGGTGAGCGGCGGCAGGGTCGCGCAGGCGGTGGTGGCGCGGTCGCAGCGGGGGGCGAAGGCGCAGCCCTCGGGGAGGGCGCCGAGTTCGGGGGGCATGCCGGGGATGGGGGTGAAGGCACGGTCGGGGAGGGCGTTCAGGAGGCCTCGGCTGTAGGGGTGGCGAGGTCCTGGGGTGCCGAAGAAGGTGTCCGCGTCGGTGAGTTCGACGATGCGGCCCGCGTACATGACGGCGACCCGGTCGGCGATGCGTTCGGCTGCCGTCAGGTCGTGGGTGATCATCAGGAGGGCTCGGGCGTGTTCGTCGTCGGCGTCGACGTGGCGGCGGAGTTCGTCGACGGTGTGGTCCACCAGGTCGCGGTCGAGGCCGGTGGTGGGTTCGTCGGCGAGGAGGAGGGGTGCGTCGCCGATCAGGGCGAGGGCGGTGGCGGCGCGTTGGGCGAGGCCGCCGGAGAGTTCGTGGGGGTGGCGGTCGAGGTGGTCGGCGGGGAAGGCGGCGCGGGCGGCGGCCTTCTCGGCGGCGGTGCGCAGGGCCGTGCGGCCGCGGACGCCGGTGAGTTCGGCGACCGTCTCCTCCGTCTGGGAGCGGATGGTGCGGACGGGGGTGAGGTGGGCGGCGGGGCTCTGCGGGATGAGGCCGATGCGGCGGCCACGTACGGTGCGGGCGAGGGTGCGTTCGTCGGCGGTGAGCAGGTCGAGGTCGCCGAGCCGGGCGTGGCCGGCGGTCTGCGCGTTGGCGGGAAGCAGGCCGAGCAGGGCGGAGGCGAGGACGGACTTGCCGCAGCCGCTCTCGCCGATCAGGGCGAGGCATTCGCCGGGGGCCACGTCGAAGTGGGCGTCGGTGACGGCGGCGATACGGCCTCCGCCGGGTACCAGGAAGCGGACCGACAGTCCGCGGACCGACAGTACGGGAGGTCGCTCGGTCACAGCGTCAGCTCCGATCGGCGGCGGGGGTTGATCCGCTCCCGCCAGACTCCGGCGAGTCCGGCGATGGCGAGGGTGGGGATGATCAGGAACAGGCCGGGGAAGAGGGTGGGCCACCAGTGGCCTGCGAGGAGTGAGCCGCGGGCGCCCTGGATGAGGGTGCCGAGGCTGGCGGTGTGGGTGGGCAGGCCGAGGCCGAGGAAGGACAGCGCCGATTCGTGCCACATGGCGTGCGGGATCATCAGGACGGCGGCGAGGCCGGCCTGGGGCAGTACGCCGGGCAGCAGGTGCCGTAGCGCCACCCGCCATCGGGAGGCGCCGCCGGAGACGGCGGCGTCGATGTAGGGGCGGGAGCGCAGGGAGAGGACCTCGGCGCGGACGATGCGGGCGGTGGACAGCCAGTGGGTGAGGGCGACGGAGATCACCACGGGCCAGACGCCGGGGCGGAACATGGCGACGATGAAGATGCCGAGCAGCAGGTGCGGGACGGAGGAGATGGTGTCGACCAGGCGCATGACGAGGCGGTCGACCCAACCGCCGAGGGCTCCGGCGGTGGCTCCGACGGCGGTGCCGATGACGGTGGCGGTGAGCGCGGCCACGACGCCGACGAGCAGGGAGACCCGTAGGCCGTAGACGCAGCGGAGCAGGAGGTCGCGGCCCACGTCGTCGGTGCCGAAGGGGTGGGACAGGCTGGGCGGGAGGAGTTTGGAGGCGAGGTCGACGGCCTGCTGGTCGAGCTGGGCCAGTGGGGGGACGAGTAGCACCGCGAGGGCGGTGAGGGCGACCAGGGCGGCGGAGACGCGCAGGCGCAGGGTGTGGGTGGAGCGGCGGGTGGTGCCGTGCGAGCGCCAGGCGGTCGCGGCCGTGGGGGCGGTCGCGTCAGCCTTCTCGACGGTGGTGTCAGCCATGGGGATCACATCTCTTCCAGCTTCACCCGCGGGTCGATCAGTCCGTACAGGAGGTCGGCGAGGAGGTTTCCGGCGAGGACGGCGGCGGTGGCGAGGGTGGTCAGGGCTGCCAGGAGGGGGAAGTCGACGGCGGTGGCCGCCTCGACGGTGGCGGCGGCGATGCCGGGCCAGCTGAAGACGGTCTCCACCAGGAGGGCGCCGGTGATGAGTTCGGGGACGCGGGAGCCGATGAGGGTGAGCACCGGCAGCAGTCCGGAGCGCAGGGCGTGGCCGAGCAGGACGGTGCGTTCGGCGAGGCCGCGGGCGCGGGCGCCGCGCACGGGGTCCTCGGCGAGGGCGTCGCCGACGCCCTGGCGGACGTAGAGGGTGAACCAGGGCAGTTGGGAGACGGCGAGGACGCCTGCGGGCAGGATCAGGTGGCTTGTGACCTGGCCGGCGGTGACGTGTTCGCTGCCGGTGTCGGTGAGGCCGCCGGCCGGGAGGACGTCGAGGTTGAGGGCGAACAGCCAGACGGCGAGCAGGGCGATCCAGAAGACCGGCGCGGCTTCCAGGGAGTAGGCGAGGGAGGTGACCGTGCGGTCGACGAGCGAGCCGGGACGGCGGGCGGCGAGGACGCCGAGCAGGGTGCCGAGGAGTACGGCGACGGCGAACGCGACGGTGCACAGCAGGGTCGACCAGACCAGTCGTTCGCCGATCGCCTCGGCCACCGGCTGCCGCATCACGCTGGAGTGGCCGAGGTCGCCGGTGAGCGCGGAGGTCAGCCACTCCCACCAGCGGACGGCGAAGGGCTGGTCCACGCCGAGGTTGTCGCGGAGCCGGTCCAGGGTTTCCTGGTCGGCGCCGAGGGCGGCGGTGCCGGCGTAGGCCTTGACGGGGTCGAACGGGGAGGCGGCGGCGAGGGCGAACGCGCCGAAGGTGACGACGAGGAGGACGGGCACGGCGAGCAGGGCCCGCCGTGCCCCGAGGTGTCCCATCGCCGCCCAGGGCAGGGTCTTCACTTCTCGGGCTGCCAGTCCTCGGCGTTCCACCAGGGTCCGCTGGCGAAGCCGTGCTCGTGCGGTTCGACCTGGGTGGTGAGGTCGCCCCAGTGGTCGTCGAGGACGTAGAGGTGGTCGATGTGGGTGAGGAAGGTGTAGCCGGGGTCCTTGACGAGTGCGCGCTGGAGGTCGTCGTAGGCGGCCTTGCGGTCGTCGGGGTCCTGGGCGCGGCGGCCGGTTTCGAGGGCCTCGTCGACGGCGGGGTTGTCGTAGTGGGGCATGTTGTTGAAGCCGTCGCCGGCGAGGGAGGAGTGCAGCAGGGTGTAGAGGCCGAAGTCGGGGTCGCCGGTGCTGCCGAAGCCGGCGAGGACGGCGTCCTTGCCCATCCGGGGTTCGATGACCTCCCAGGTGGCGCCCTCGACCTTGACGTCGATGCCGGCCTTCTTGGCGTCGGAGGCGTAGGCGAGGGCGTGGTCCTGGCGGACCTTGTCGCCGGAGGGGTAGAAGAGGGTGAACGTGGCGCGGGCGCCGTCCTTGGCGCGGATGCCGTCCCGGCCGGCCTTCCAGCCGTCGCGGTCGAGGATCTTCTTGGCCTCGGCGAGGTCCTGGGGGCGTTCGATGTCCTTGGCGTACCAGGGATCGTCGAGGGGAAGCGGCCCGTAGGCGGGACGGCCGGCGCCGTCGAGGATCTTGTCGACCATGGCCTGGCGGTCGACGGCGAGGTCGAGGGCGCGACGGATCGTGGTGTCGCCGGTGACCTTGTTCCCGGTGGGGAGGGTGACGGCGCGGAAGTCGTAGGTGGTGGCCCGGTAGGTCTTGCGGGCGTCGTCGTTCTTGAAGGTGGCGGCGAGGTTGGGCGGGAGGGTCGCGCCGTCGAGGTCGCCGGAGCGCAGCCGGGTGGCGCGGACGTCGTCGTCGGCGATGATCGCCATGGTGAGCTTCTTCACCTTCGGTGCGCCGCCCCAGTAGTCGGGGTTCGCCTTGAAGGTGAGCTTCTCGCCCTTGCTCCAGCCGGTGAGGACGTACGGTCCGGTGCCGATCGGCTCGGTGTTGAAGGCGCCGGTGTTGGGGTCCTGCTCGCCGGCGACGTGCTCGGGGACGATGGGCAGGACGGTGCGGGCCGGGAAGGCCGCGTAGGGGTACTTGAGGGTGAAGACGACCTTGTCGTCGCCGTCCGCCCTGACCTCCTTGACGGCGTCGAGTTCGCTCTTGGCGGTGTTGTTGGTCTTGTCGTCGAGGACCGTTTCGTACGTGTAGACGACGTCCTCGGCGGTGAGGGGTTCGCCGTCGCTGAACTTCACGCCCGGGCGCAGGGTGTAGGTGTAGGTGCGGCCGTCGTCGGCGATCTCGGGGAGCGCCTTCGCCAGGGCGGGCTCGAGTTCCAGGTCGGCGTCCCGGGCGAGCAGCCCGTCGAAGATCTTGGAGTTGCCGTCCTTGCCGTAGCCGAGCAGCGGGCTCAGGGTGTCCGGCTCGGAGGCGACCCCGATCACCACGGACTCGGCGGACCCGCTGCCGCCCGCGGCGCCGTCCGTGCCGCCGGTCGGTGCCGAGCAGGCGGCGACCGCGGCGGCCATGGTCGCCGCGACGGCGGCACCCTTTATTCGTCGGGTCGTCATCGAATTCCACACCTTTGCTGCCCGGATCTCGTTGTTGCATATTAGTTGCAGCAGGGTTCTGCCCAGCACCCCCTCCCCTCATTCCCGCGCTTCGGCGGACCGGGACCGCGAGGTACGCGCTGCGGGGCGCCGTCCGCGCCCCCCGGGTGTGCTTGTCAGCGGGCCGAAACGGGGTCTACTGTCGCCACGCCTTGGTGAACGGGAAATCCGGTGTGATGCCGGTGCGGCCCTCGCCACTGTGATCGGGAAGTCCGGCTCCGGCCCCAGGCCCTGTCCCCCGACAGGACCGAACGGCAGCCACTGGGTCCCCCTCGGACCCGGGAAGGCGGAGCACGGGCGGTGGTACCCGTCAGCCAGGAGACCGGCCAAGGCGCGTCAACCATCCACGAGGTGCTGGAGAGGGTCTGCTGAGCCATGCACATAGCCGAGGGTTTTCTACCACCGGCGCACGCGGTCGCCTGGGGCGTCGCGTCGGCGCCGTTCGTCGTCCACGGAGCCCGGTCGCTCACCCGTGAGGTCAGGGAACATCCCGAGAGCACGCTGCTGCTGGGCGCGTCGGGAGCGTTCACCTTCGTCCTGTCCGCGCTGAAACTGCCCTCGGTGACCGGGAGTTGCTCCCATCCCACCGGCACCGGGCTGGGCGCCGTCCTGTTCCGGCCGCCGGTCATGGCGGTGCTGGGCACCATCACCCTGCTGTTCCAGGCCCTGTTGCTCGCCCACGGCGGGCTGACCACGCTCGGCGCCAACGTCTTCTCGATGGCGGTCGTCGGGTCGTGGGCGGGGTACGGGGTCTACCGGCTGGCGCGGCGGTACGGGGCGCCGCTGATGGCCGCGGTGTTCTGCGGCGCGTTCGTCGCCGACCTGTCGACGTACTGCGTGACGAGTGTGCAGCTGGCGCTCGCGTTCCCCGACCCGGGCAGCGGATTCCTGGGGGCGCTCGGCAAGTTCGGCTCCATCTTCGCCGTCACGCAGATCCCGCTCGCGGTGAGCGAGGGGCTGCTGACGGTGCTGGTGATGCGCATGCTGGTGCAGTCCAGCAAGGGCGAACTGACCCGGCTCGGGGTGCTGGTGGCCGGGCTCGGGAAGAAGTCGGCGGGCGCGGGCGAGGCGGTGGCCCGATGAGCCGGAACGCGAAGATCAACTCCCTGTTGCTGCTTCTGGTGGCCGTGCTCGCCGTGGTGCCGCTGGTGTTCGGGCTCGGCGATCACAAGGAGGAGCCGTTCGCGGGCGCCGACGCGGAGGCGGAGGCGGCGATCACCGAGATCGACCCGGACTACGAGCCGTGGTTCTCGCCGCTGTACGAACCGCCGTCCGGGGAGATCGAGTCGGCGCTGTTCGCCCTCCAGGCGGCGATCGGCGCGGGCGTGCTCGCGTACTACTTCGGACTGCGACGGGGGCGCCGGCAGGGGGCGCAGCGGGCGCAAGGGGTCGCCACCGAGACGGACTTCGACGACGCGGGACCCGGGGCCTGATCCCCCGTGCTGCCGATCGACGCGGCGGCGCACAGCAGTCGCTGGCGCCGCCGTCATCCCGTGGACAAGGCCGTGCTCGGGCTGGGGCTCACCGTGCTGGCGATCTCGCTGCCGCCCTGGCCGGGAGCGGCCCTGGTGCTGCTGACCGCGCTCGCGGTGCTGCTGGGCCCGGCGGGGGTGCCGGGCCGGCGGCTGTGGCGTGCCTACCGGGTGCCGCTGGGCTTCTGCGTGACCGGGGCGCTGACGCTGCTGGTGCAGGTGGGCGGGCCGGACGGGTTCGTGGCCTGGGCCGACGACGGGCCGTCGCGTGCCGGGGAGTTGCTGCTGCGCACCTCGGCGGCCTCCCTCGGGGTGCTGTTGTTCGCCTTCACCACGCCGATGTCGGATCTGCTGCCGCGCCTGGTACGGGCCGGGGTGCCCGCTCCCCTCGTGGACGTGGCGCTGGTGACGTACCGGATGAGTTTCCTGCTGCTCGACTCGGTGCGCCGGGTCCGGGAGGCTCAGGCGGCCCGGCTCGGGCACACCAGCCGGGCAGCCACGTGGCGTTCGCTGGGCGGGCTCGGCGCGACCGCGTTCGTCCGGTCCTTCGACCGGGCGGCGCGGCTGCAGACGGGGCTCGCCGGGCGCGGTTACGACGGCACGCTGCGCGTGCTGGTGCCGGAGGCGCGGGTCTCGGTGCGCTTCACGGTCGGGAGCCTGGCCCTCCTGGCGGCCTTGGCCGCCCTCACCTTCGTCCTGGAAAGGCAGTTGTCATGAGCGGGCCCGCGTTGGTCGCCCTGCGGGGCGCGTCGTTCGCGTACGAGGACGGCCCGGCCGTGCTCACCGGCCTCGACTTCGAGGTGCGGGAGGGGCGTGCGCTCGCCCTGCTGGGCCGCAACGGCAGCGGCAAGACGACGCTGATGCGGTTGCTGAGCGGTGGACTGCGCCCGCGCGAGGGCGAGTTGACCGTGGCGGGGCGGCCCGTCCGGTACGACCGCAAGGGGCTGACCCGGCTGCGGACGACCGTGCAACTCGTCGTGCAGGATCCCGACGACCAGCTGTTCGCGGCGTCCGTGGGCCAGGACGTGTCGTTCGGGCCGCTGAATCTCGGGCTGTCCGACGCGGAGGTGCGGGCGCGGGTGGCGGAGGCGCTGGCGGCGCTGGACATCACCGCTCTCGCCGACCGTCCCACGCATCTGCTGTCCTACGGGCAGCGCAAGCGGACGGCGATCGCGGGCGCGGTCGCCGTGCGGCCCCGGGTCCTGATCCTCGACGAGCCGACGGCGGGCCTCGACCCCGACGGCCAGGAGCGGCTGCTCGCCACCCTCGACGGGCTGCGTGCGAACGGCACCACGGTCGTCATGGCCACCCACGACGTGGATCTCGCCCTGCGCTGGGCCGACGACGCGGCGCTGCTCACGCCGTCCGGGGTGCGGACCGGCCCGGCGCCCACGATGCTGGCCCGCACGGATCTCCTCGCGGCGGCGGGGTTGCGGTTGCCGTGGGGTGTGGCGGCCGCGCGCCTGCTCCGCGCCCGGGGTCTGCCGGCCGACACGGCTGCCGGGCCCCGGACGCCGGAGGAACTGGCCGCGCTGTACGTGGCGGACCCGTAGTGCGGTGTCCGCGGGTCGGGCCGGGGGTGGCGTCGCGCGCGGGGTGGGAGGGGAGCGGGGCTGCTCGGGGGCTCGGTTCGGGTGGTGCAGGGTCCTGCGCGCCCGGCACCACCCGAATGTCAGGCCCTGGCTAGACCGAGGTGCGGAAGGCGGGCAGGTAGCCGCTCGACTGGCCGATGGCCTTCGGGTGGTAGGAGTTGCTGATGTTGAGCCAGTCCACGCTGTGGAGCCACGCGTCGCCCGAGCAGATCTCGTGGCCGGTGAACTCGTCCACCACGCTGGAGAAGGCGAACCCGGAGTTGGCCGCCCGCTTGGCGATCACCCCGTTCATCACGTCCGAGGCGTTGTTGATCGCGCCGCGCTCGGTCTCGGTGAGTCCGGCGATGCAGCTGCCCGAGAGCTTGTAGAAGCGCGGGTACCCCAGGACTACCACGCGGGCCTGCGGGGCACGCGAGCGGATGTTGGCGTACATCGTGTCGAGCTTGCCCGGGAGGGAGCTGTTCATGAGGGAGATGGCCGAGTTGACGCGGCTGACGCAGGTCGCCTCGCTCTGCAGCACGCAGGCCTGCATGACGTCCGCGAAGCCCATGTCGTTCCCGCCCGCGGTGACGCTGACGAGCGTGGTCGATGCGTTCAGCGCGCCCAGCTGACCGCTGGAGACGCTGCTCGTGGTCGCGCCGCTGCAGGCGACGAATCTGAACGAGGACGGGGCGTTCGCAGCGGCCCAGAGTTGGGGGTAGGCCTTGGTGCTGCGTCTGCAGTCGCCGCTCTCGGACGTGTAGCTTCCGGCGCCCACGCCGGAGGAGTAGGAGTCGCCGAGAGCGACGTAGTTGTGGCCGGCCGCCGAGGCCGGCTGCGCCATGCCGAGGACGGCTGCGGCACCCATGACGAAGGCCAACACGGAGGCCCGGAGAGAACGCACTGACATAGCGGTCAGCCCTTCGAAGTGCGGGGAAAGAGCGGTTGGTTGTTGAAGCAACCACTCTTTTAGCAGGGCTGAAACTCGTCAGTAACACCTCGGCGAAAAGCCGCCCGTAATGCCTGAATGGTCATTCGACCGAACCATCTCCGCGCGTAGATAAACTCCTTTCTTCTAAGGGAATTCACAGTTCTCTCAGATGGCGTTCCGATCTCCCGAGGGGCTCCGGCCGGCGCTCCGGGGGCCGGCCGCGCGGGTGATGGCCGACTCGACGGCGGCGATGCGGTCGCCGAGGAGGGCGAGGGCGGCGACCGCGCGGGCGAGGGCGTCGTCGTCGGGGCCGCCGAGGGTGCGGGTGCGGAGGTGGGCGGCCTTCACCTCGTCCCAGCGGTCGGCCTGCGCGGGGGTGAGGGTGCCGCGCAGCTCGGCGAGTTTGAGCAGGCTCGCCTCCGCGCCGGTGGTGAGGGTCTGCGCCTCGGCCGTGTAGTGGTCGTCGACGACGGCGGTGAGTTCGGCGTCGTTCATGACCGGCTGGATCCGCTGGGCGATCTTGTTCATGTTGCGGTAGGAGCCCTGGAGGCGGAACGGCGGCTCGGTGCGGGCGTCGTCGGACTGGGCGGCGGAGGCGATGTAGGCCGCGTTGACCGCGAGGACCGTGCGGCGGGCGGTGAGCAGGTGGCGCAGGACGGCCAGGACGCGGTCCAGTTCGGTGGGGGCGTAGGGGTGGGTGAGCCGGTCGGCGTGGGCCGTGGGGTCGCCCTCGGCGAGGCGGATCAGCAGGTCGAGGTCGGCGCGGTCGCGCCCGGCGAGCGGGGCGAGCACCGGGTTGGCGGTGAGGGCGTTCTCCACGAAGCTGGCCGCGAAGGCCTCTTCCTTGCCGGTGAGGACGTCGCCGAGGTTCCACACGTCGGCGCGGTTGGCCAGCATGTCGGGCACCCGGAAGAGTTCGCCGGACTCGGTGTACGGGTTGCCGGCCATGCAGACGGCGAACCGCTTGCCCCGCAGGTCGTAGGTGCGCGGCTCGCCCTCCCACACGCCTTCCACCCGGCGGGTGGCGTCGCACAGCGGGATGAACTTCTGGAGGAGTTCGGGCGAGGTGTGCTGGATGTCGTCGAGGTACAGGAGGGTGTTGTTGCCGGCGGCCAGCGCGAAGTTGATCTTTTCGATCTCCTGGCGTGCGGTGGCGTTCGGTGCTTCGGCCGGGTCGAGGGAGGTGACCGTGTGGCCGAGCGCGGGGCCGCTGATCTTCACCAGGACGAGGCCGAGCCGGTCGGCGACGTACTCCATGAGGGTGGTCTTGCCGTAGCCGGGCGGGGAGACCAGGAGCAGCAGTCCGCCGGTGCCGGTGCGTGCGGACTCGCCGGTGGTGCCGAGCTGTTTGGCGAGGCTGTCCCCGATGAGGGGGAGGTAGACCTCGTCGACCAGGCGGTTGCGGACGAAGGTCGACATCACGCGCGGGCGGTGGTCGTCCAGGCGCAGCCGGGTGCGTTCGGCGTCGACCAGGGCGGTGCGGCGGCGCTGGAAGGCGCGGAAGGCGGGGGTGTCGTGCTCCCTGAACTCCTTTGTGCGGGCGAGGAATTCGTCCAGGCGGAGGGCCAGGCGCCGGTCGGTGATGCGGGGGTGGGTGCCGAGCAGGCCCTCCACGGTGGTGGTGAGGGGCGCGTCGGACTCGTGGCGGGGCCGGCCGGGGCAGAGTTCGGCGGCGACGGCCTCGGCGAGGTCGCCGGGGGTGAGGCGGGTGCCGGTGGCGGTGGCGTACGCGGACAGCCAGGCCTCGACGAGTTGGCGGCGGGCGGCGAGGTCGGTGAGGGCGGGCAGGTCCTCGTCGTAGGCCTCGGTCGCGACGGTGCGGCGGAACTTGTCGAGCAGGGTGCGGGTCTGCGCGCTGATGACGAACCCGTCGGGGCCGGTGGTGAGTTCGTCGAAGAGGTAGGCGGCGCAGGCTTCCGGTCGGGCGGTCGTGTCGGGGTGCCGGTCGGCGATCGTGCGGGCGAGTTCGGTGTGCAGTTCGGCGAGCGCCGGGGGCGGCCCGAAGGCGTCGCGGACCCGGGCGAGGGAGCGGGCCCGGCGGGTGAGGTCGGCGCGTTCCTCGGCGGTGGTGGCGTGGGTCCAGTGCAGCAGGGCGAGGGCGCGGGCGGCGGGCTCGTGGCGCAGGACTCCGGCCCCGTCGTGCAGGCGCAGCACGGCGGTGAGGATCGCGGTGGCGTCGTGGTCGTGGACGCCGCGCTCGTACCCCTCGTCGTAGGCCTCCTCGGCGGCCCGGCGCACCAGTGCCTCGAGGTCGTCGGCGCCGTTCAGGGCGTCGGGGCCGTGCTCGTGCAGGAGGCGGGCGGCGAGGTGTTCGGCGCGGTAGACCCCGGGCGACTCGGAGGGCAGGTGCCGCTCCCAGTGGCGCCGGCCGTCGGTGAGGGCGGGGTCGGTGACGGGGCTGCGGTAGTCGGTTCCGGTGAGGGCGAAGGCGAGGGTGTCGCCGTGCGGGACGACGGTGAGGTCGAGGGGCTGGGTGGTGACGGCGAAGCGGTGGCCGCCCAGGCGGATGGCGCGGCCGTCGTCGGCGTAGAGGTCGGTGCGGTCGCGCAGGGCGCGGGCGGCTTCCTGCCGGGCGGAGCGGAGGCGTCCGTCGAGTTCCTCGGCCCGGACCCGGTCGCCGAGTTCGCGCAGTTCACCGGCGGTGCGGCGGACCTTGGCGACCAGCGGGTCGGAGGCGAAGTAGGTGCTCACCTCGTCGGTGTCGGCGAGGGTGGTGGAGCGGCGGGCGATCGTCGCGAGGACGCGGTCGGCGGCGGAGGCGAGCTGTTCGGCGCGACGGGCGCGGGCGTCGGTGAGGCTCTGTTTGCGGGCGGCGAAGGCCTCGTAGATCTCGGTGCGCTGGTCGGCGAGTTCGCCGAGGACGTCGTCGAACTCCGCGAAGCGGGACTCCAGGGTTTCCAACTGGGCCAGTACGCGGGTCAGTTGTTCGTCGCAGGTCTCGGGGTCGGTGGCGGTGGCGAGGGCGCCGGTGACCGTCTGGCCGAGCAGGGCGATCTCGGCGGCGAATCCGGCGCGCGCCTCCCGGTCGCGCAGGCCGCGGCGGCGGGCGTCGAGGGTGGCGCGGGCGCGGTTGACGCCGCCGAGGGCCTCGGCGACGCGTTCCAGTACGGCGGTGCGGACGGTCGCGTCGCCGATGTCGAGACCGGCGACGACCTCGGTCACCGTCCGCAGTCCGTCGGCGAGTTCGTCCAGGCGGGTGGCGACCGGGGCCGCCTCGGCGGCGACGGTGATCGTCTCCGCGTCGGCGACGAGGCGTTCGACGTCGGCGTGGTGGGCGGTGAAGGCGTCCTCGTGGGCGAGGTGGGTGACCGCGCGCTGCCCGAAGGAGGCGAGGTCGTGGCCGGCGTCGGCGGCGAGTTCGTCGATGCGGGCGTGGTCGGCGTACCGCATCTCCTTCAGGGTCAGCAGATGGCCCTGGGCGTGGCGGAGTTCGGTGAGTCCGGCGACCCAGGCGGTGGCCTCGCGGGGCTGTTCTCCACGCAGCCGGCGCACCACGGAGGCGATGCGGGCGGCTGCCTCGTCGAGTGCTTCGGCGGCCCGGCGGGAGAGGTCGCGTACGGTCTCGAACTCGGCCAGGACCTGTTCGGCGGTGCCGCGCACCTGCTCCAACGGGGCGTGCAGGTCGCCGAGTCCGGGGTCGGCCAGCCAGTGGTGGGCGTCCGCGGTACGGACGCAGGCGGCGACCAGGGCCTCGTACACCTCGGTGGTCGGGGTGGTCTCGGTGACGGAGCGGGCCAGGGACAGGCAGTCGGAGACGCCGCGTACGAGGTCGGCGTTGCCGACCCGGTCGAGGGGGCCGTCGCCGACGGGCTGCGCGGCGGCGTGGGTGTCGGAGACGTAGGGCGAGTGCCACAGCTGGAGCGGGTGGACGCGGGCCGGTTCGTCGCCGTCGGGCCGCAGCAGGGTGAGCGCGCCGTCGTCGAACAGGGCCCAGCCGTGGCAGGTCAGCGGGGTGGCGACCTCCTCGCGGATCACGTTGTACGACAGCAGCAGGGAGCGGCCACGGCCGGGTGCGTGGAAGGCGTACAGCACGTCCTCGCCGTTGGGTGAGCGCACCTCGCGCTCGAACTCCATGCCTGTCGTGTCGAGTTCGTATGTCTTGTGGGGACCGGCGGCCAGGCAGTAGCCGCCGGGGAAGACGATGCCCTGGTCCTCGGGCAGGCGCCGGCAGCCCTGTCCGACGCCGTCGAGGCGGACGACGGTCCGGGTGAGGGTGTTGAAGACGAGGTGGCGGTGCGCGGTCTCCTTGTAGGGCAGGACGCGCAGCAGGATCAGGGCGCCGACGCGGGCGTAGGCGATCTCCGCGTCGGCGAGGGACTGGAGCGGTTCGTCGACCGGTTCGCTGTGGATGCCGTCGGGGGTCTCGGTGTCGCTCTGCGTCCTGACGGTGAGCGTGCCGCCGAGGGTGTCGACGAAGACCTCGCCCTGGACGGAGACGTGCGGGTGCCGGCCGAGGACGTGGTCCTCGCGGGTGGTGCGGGTCCATTCGATGTCCGGAGCCGGGGTGCGCGCGTGGTCGCGGTCACCGCGCGCGTCGAGGAAGGCGGCCCGGCCGTCCTCGGTCACCGACCAGCGCAGGACGCGGATGTCGCCGGCCTTCTCGCCGGTCTGGAAGACGGCGAGCAGTCTGCCGTCCACGCGGCGCAGCCGCAGCAGGCGTGCCTGGCGGTAGTAGCGGTGCAGCGCGGCGAACTCCCGTACGAAGGCGGGGTCGTCGAGCAGTCCGGGCACGGCGTCGTCGGGCAGCCGGCCCAGGTCGCGGTCGTGGACGGCGAGGACGTCCCCGACGGCGGTGTCCGTGTCCGGGCGGGGCTGGGCGCCGTAGCCGAAGAGGAGCACGTCGCCCACGGCGACGATGTCGCGGGGCACGCTCGTGCGGTCGGTGCGCAGTCGTTCGGTGCCGGTGAGGCGCAGTTCGGCGGAGCCGAACGCCTCGATCCTCTGCCGGTTCAACGCCTCGGTGCGGCGGGCCAGTTCGGCGGCCTGCGCGGACAGCCGGTCGCGCAGCACCTGGTAGGTGCCGCCGTCGACCGACCCGTGGAAGCCGGCGGCGGGGCCGGTACCGGTTTCGGTGTCGGCCGGGGCGTGGGCGCGGGTGTCGGGCGTCTCGTGGGTGCCGGTGCTCATGGCCGCCTCTCGGGAGGGAGCGGTCGGGAGCCGCCGTCCCCTGTGCGGCGGCTCCCGATGGGGGTGGTCGGGCTCGTCAGACCCTCGCGTGGCCGTTCAGCGCGGCCAGCGGGGTGTCCGCAAGTCCCAACTCCCCAGCTTTTTCGATCAGTTGCTGAAGCTGTCCGGTGTTCTCGCCGCCCGCCTTCATCAGCTGCATCAGCAGCGCGGACACCGTCAGGTGCTGCACGTCGGCGCTGGAGACGGAGCCCAGCATCCGGCTCAGGTCGTCGGTGAAGCTCGCCGTGCCGTCCAGCCAGGGCCCGGCGAGGGCCTGGGCGGTCCGGGAGTGCTGGACGAACCCGTCGACGCTCTTGCCGAGGGAGATCGACGACATCAGCCGGTCGAAGAACACGGACTCCCCGCCGACGATGTTGATGTCGGCGCCCTCCAGGCCGGTCGCGAGGACCGTGGCCTGCGCCTCGGCGACCTGCCGCTGCGCCTCCAGGCCGGCGAGCCGTATGTCCTTCTCCGCCTCCAGCCGCAGCCGGTACTCCTCGTGCCCGCGGGACGCCTCGTCCAGCGCGGCCATCGCCGCCGCCTTCTCGGTGAGGCCTGCCGCCTCCGCCCTGAGCTTCCCGCTGATGGCCTCCGCGTCCGCGAGCGCCTTGGCCCGCGCGCCCTCGGCCTCGGCGCGCATCCGGGCCTCGGCCGCCTCGGCCTCGGCACGGCCGGCCTTCTCGATGACCTCGGCCTCCTTGTCGCGGACCTGCACGGCGGCGAGTCCCTCGGCGGCGGCCTCCGCCTGGATGGCCTCGGCCATCCGCAGCTTCGCCTGTGCGTCCAGGTCGGCGGTCTTCAACCGGGCCTCGGCCAGGGTCAGTTCCTCGGCGGCACGGTGCGTGGCGGACTGCTCGGCGGCCTCGGCGGCCTTGATGTCCTTGACCAGCTTCTCCTGCGCCTCGGCCTCGGCGGCGATGATCACGGCCTGGCGCTGCCGCTCCGCCTCCTCCACGGCCCGCAGCTTCTTGATCGACTCCTCCTGCTCGGCGACCGTGCGGTCCACCGCGACCCGCTCCCGGACGACCTCGGCGATCTCCCGCTTCTCCGCCTCGACCTCCTTGTCGGCGGCGATCCGGGTCAGCGAGGTCTCCCGCTCGCGGGCGATGACCTCCAGCATCCGGTCCTTCTCGATGCGCTCGCTCTCCACCGCGATGACCCGCTCGCGGTTCTTGGCGGCGACGGCGACCTCGCGGGCCTGGTTCTCGCGCTGCACGCCGAGCTGTTCCTCGGTGCGCAGGAAGGCGCTCTGCGCACGCAGCCGCTCCTCCTCCACCACCCGCGCCGTCTCGGCCTCCTCCCGGGCCCGTACGGTCTCGATCTCCCGGCGCTGCTTGATCTCCGCGTCGGCCTGGCGGCGCTCCAGCTCCAGGATCGCCTCCCGCGCGTCGACGTTCTGCCGGGTGATCTCCTTCTCCTCGCCGCGCTGGGCCTCGTTGGTGCGGACGTGCTCGATGGCCGTCAGCTCGGTGATCTTGCGGATGCCCTGCGCGTCGAGCACGTTGCCCGGGTCCAGCTGGGACAGCGGCGTCTGCTCCAGGAAGTCGATCGCCGCGTCCTCGAGGTGGTAACCGTTGAGGTCGACCCCGATGACCTCGATGATCCGGTACCGCAGCTCCTCACGCTTGGTGTAGAGGTCGGTGAAGTCCATCTGCTTGCCGACGGTCTTCAGCGCCTCGGAGAACTTCGCGTGGAACAGCTCCTGCAGGGTGTTGCGGTCGCTGGCCCGCGCGGTGCCGACCGCCTGGGCGACCTTGATGACGTCCTGCACGGTCTTGTTGACCTTGACGAAGAACGTGATGCGGATGTCGGCGCGGATGTTGTCCTGGCAGATCAGGCCTTCCTTGCCGGCCCGGGTGATCTCGATGGTCTTCACCGAGATGTCCATCACCTCGGCCTTGTGCAGCACCGGCAGCACGACCTGCCCGGTGAAGGTCACGTCGACCTTGCGCATCTTGGAGACGATGAGCGCCTTGCCCTGCTCCACCTTGCGGAACAGCTTGGTCATGACGAACAGGGCGGCGAACACGAGGAGCAGGCAGACGCCGACGAGCACGGCGACACCCACGGTGGCAGCATCCATGGGACACGTCCTTCAGGGCTTTGTGACGGACAGAAGTGACAGGTCGACGCCGGGCGTCGAGAAGTGGAGCGGGCGGAGCCTCCCCCGGTGCGGCTCGGCTCGGAGAAATCGGAAATCCCAGCGAACTCGGAGAATTCAGCGAACTCGGAGAGCCCGGACGGCTCGTACAGCGTGGTGGTGCGGCGTGGTCGCGTGACACGCCCGGCCTGCGCGGGAGCCGTGGAGCGGCTCCGTCACGAGACACGTGCGGCGCACCGCCCCGGTTCCCGCCGAGCCCGCGGAACTACCGGGACGGCTCGGGTTCGTCGGGCAGGAGCCGGTGCAACGGGCGCACGAAGAAGCGGGTCAGCCGCCAGGCGGCGAGCAACGCGGCGAACACGACCGGCAGGCGCAGCGACCTCGCGGCGGACCCGTCGGGGACGTGGACGGCCAGCAGCACGGTCGCGCCGGTGGCCAGCAGCCAGGCGAACAGGGCCAGCAGGGAGAGCGCGAGGGCGACCGGCACCCCGCCCATCCCCCAGGCGTCGAGATCCGCGTCCGAGTCGAAGGCGTGGGGGGTGGTGGCACCCACGGCCACCAGCAGCCAGAAGCAGGCCGCCACGACGAGGGCCGCGGTGAACAGGAGGGTGGGCAGGCCCGTGGCGGCCTCTGCGATCAAGTGCATCCCCGTTCCCCCCTTCCCGTTCGCGGCTCGTACCGGTGGCAGCACCGGTTCCCTCGGGTTCGGTGCCCGACGCCTGCCGGTGCCGGGCACCGGAACCATCCGCGGTGCTCCCCGCGGACCATGTTGCCCGTTACCGATCCGTCCGCGCATTGCCGGAACCCGGCAATGTTCACTAGGGTCTTCATGCCGAGTAGGGCATCAACGACGCATCAAGACGGCGTCAAGGGTGCGTCAAAATCGAAGGGGCGATGTGGCGGAGCGGGAGATTCCGGAGGAATATCTCGAAGGTTATGCCCAGATCCTGGAGGAGGTCGCGGCCACCGGTCGGCGCCTCTCCCGGGACGAGCTGGCCTCCCGGAAAGCGCTGGGGGAACGCGCCGCGGAGGCGGGCTTCGGACTGCGTGCCCTGGTGCGCACCCATCTGACCGCCGCACGCGACGCCTGGCCGCGCGGCCACACCGACTCGGCCGAGGCGGCGCTCTCCGCCGTGCAGCAGGCCGTGGACGCCTTCGCCGAGGGCTACGAGCGGGCGCAGCGGCTGGCGGTCCGTCGGGAGGAGGCGGCCCGGCGGGAGTTCATCGACGATCTGCTCCACGGGCGCAGCGACCTGGGCCGGCTCGCCGAACGCGCCGACCGCTTCGGGCTGCGGCTGTCCCAGGCGCACGCCGTCGCCGTCGCCCGGGGCCCCGTCGCCTACGACGAGGGGGACGCCGTGCCGCGGCGGGTGGAGCAGGCCCTCGTCGCCCGGTTCGGTGACCGCAGCATCCTGCTCACCACCAAGGACGGGCGGCTGCTGTGCGTCGCGCCGGGGCACCACGGCGAGGTGCTCACCCACTTCGCCAAGCAGGCGCACGCCGCGACCGACGGCGGCCAGGTCGCCATCGGCCGCCCGCAGTCCGGGCCCGGTGGTGTCGTCCACTCCTACGAAGAGGCCCTGCGCACCCTGGAGATAGCCGAACGGCTGGGGCTGGACGAGCCGTTGCTGCGCGCCGCCGAGCTGCTCGTGTACCCCGTCCTGGCCCGCGACCGCCAGGCGATGGCCGATCTGGTCCACAACACCCTCGGTCCGCTCACCACGGCCCGGGGCGGTGCCGAGCCCCTCCTCGACACGCTCACCGCGTACTTCGACTCCGGTTGTGTCGCGGCGGAGGCGGCCCGCCGACTCTCGCTGAGTGTGCGGGCACTGACGTACCGTCTGGAACGCATCCACAAGCTCACCGGCGCCGACCCCTCGGAGCCCGCGCACCGCTACATGCTCCAGACGGCGGTCATCGGCGCCCGCCTGCTGGCCTGGCCGGCCAACGAACTGTGATTCCTGTGAGGTTCGCAGTTCCGGCGAGTCCGGGTCGCGGGGCGGCCGGGTCTGCTCGTCTCAGGCGGTGGGCAGGATCTCCCGGCGGATGTCGTCGCGGCCCATCGCCGTGAGGCGGGGCACCTCGGTGTTCCAGTGCACGGCCAGGTCCTCCAGGGCGTCGGTCAGGGCCCGTTGCAGTCGTCGCCGGCCCAGGCGGAGGGCGAGGGCGGCCACCGGGCGGAACAGGCGGCGGCCTCGTATCCGTACGGTGACCGTCACCTCCCATCTGTCCTCGACGGGGTCCGGCCGCGGTACCGCCCGCAGTTCCGCCCGCGCCGCGCCGCACTCCAGCCGGGCCCGGAGCGGCGCGGAGCGCGGGGCGCGTCCGGTGTCCGTGGCGGTCCACCAGTCGTCGAGCCGCAGCCGGGCCCGGCCCGTCGGCCGGGACAGCGCGGACCACACGCCGTCGATGCGTGCACTCCCCTTGATCTCGGCCTCGCGCGGCCGGTCCGGGCTGCGCAGGGTCCCCTCCCCCACCAGGACGGCGTCCGCCCCGGACACGGCGATCCCCAGCCGCAGCGCACGGCGCCGGTCCCACTCCCGCACGGTGATCCGGACCGATTCACCGGGGTCCTCCGGCGTCCGCTTCTTCTCCGCGCCCCCGGCCGCGGTGCCGGGCCCGTCCCCGTCCCCGTTCTCGCTCTTGCCCTCGTTCTCGTCGAGCACCGCGTCGTACACCGCACCGGGCCGGAGATGACGCCCCTCGATCAGCCGCACGTCCGGCAGCACGCCCCCGTCCGGCAGCAGTACCCGTCCCGCCTCCACACTGCTGCTCTCCCCCGACTCCACCACAGCGGCGAGAGCGTCGACGAGCCAGGCGCGCGGAACGGGAGCGAGCACCACCGTGTGGCTGAGTGAGACCATGCGGTCAGCCTGCCGGGCCTGCCGCCCGCCCGTCCATGCCCGGGGACGGCAGAACCGGCGCCGACAGACTTCCGGGCCGCGGCAGAACGGCGTGGCGGGTGCCGCTCGTTCAGTCCTGGACCAGCGTGACGTCCTGTCGCTCCACTGCGTGGACGAGGGGCATCAGGGCAGCAGGGCGAAGCCGTCGATTTCCACCATCGCCTGCTCGTCCCACAGGCGGACGACCTCGACCACCGCCATCGCGGGATAGTGGGTGCCGACCAATCGCCGCCAGACGCGGCCGAGTTCGCGGGCGTGGACGCGGTACGCGGCGACGTCGGTGGCGTAGACGGTGACGCGGGCCAGGTCCGCCGGGGTGCCGCCGGCCGCGCGCAGGGCGGTGAGGAGGTTGGTGAGGGCCCGGGTGAACTGCTCGGGCAGGGTGTCGCCGACGACCTTTCCGTCGCCGTCCAGGGCGGTCTGGCCGGCCAGGAACACCACCCGGGAGCCGGTGGCGACGACGGCGTGCGAGAAACCGGCCGGTGGGGACAGCTCGGGCGGGTTGACGCGCTCGGTGGTCATCGGCCCTCCAGGCTCTTGTACAACTCCTTGGCGATGATGTCCCGTTGGACCTCGCTGGCCCCCTCGTAGACGCGGGGGGCACGGACCTCGCGGTAGAGGTGTTCGAGCAGGTGCCCGCGTTGCAGCGCCCGCGCGCCGTGCAGTTGGACGGCCCGGTCGACGACGTACTGCGCGGTCTCGGTGGCCAGCAGCTTGGCCATGGCGGCACGGCTGGGGACATCAGGGGCGCCCGCGTCGTACGCCGTGGCGGCCGCGTACACCATCAGGCGGGCCGCCTCCGTGCGCAGCGCCATCTCGGCGACCTGGTGGGACACCGCCTGCAGCTCGCTCAGCCGACCGCCGAACGCCTCGCGTCCGGCGGTGTGTTCGAGGGTGGCGTCCAATGCCGCCCGCGCCATGCCGACCGCGAACGCGCCGACGCTGGGCCGGAACAGGTTGAGGGTGTTCATGGCGACCCGGAAGCCGCGGTCCACCTCGCCGAGCAGGTCGTCGGAGGTCACCGGTACGGCGTCGAGGGCGAGGGCCCCGATGGGATGCGGGGAGAGCATGTCGAGGGCGGTGCCGGTGAGGCCCGGACGGTCGGCGGGCACCAGGAAGGCGGTCACGCCGCGGGCGCCGGCGCCGGGGGTGGTGCGGGCGAAGACGGTGTAGAAGTCGGCCTCGGGCGCGTTGGAGATCCAACGTTTCTCGCCGGTGAGCCGCCAGCGGCCGGGGCCGTCCGGGTCGGCGGTCAGGGAGAGCGCCGCCGCGTCCGATCCGGCCCCCGGCTCGCTGAGCGCGAACGCCGCGATCGCCGTGCCGTCCGCCACCCGGGGCAGCCAGCGGGCCCGCAGTTCCTCGGCGCCGTGGGCGTGCACGGGGTGGGCGCCCAGGCCCTGGAGGGCGAGGGCGGTCTCCGCCTCGGTGCAGCCGTGGGCCAGGGACTCACGCATCAGGCACAGGTCGAGCGCACCGGAGGTGAACAGGCGGGGCAGCAGGCCGAGGGTGCCGAGTTCGGCGACGAGGGGCCGGTTGACCCGGCCCGGTTCGCCCTTCTCGGCGAGCGGGCGCAGGCGCTCGGCGGCCAGGGCCCGCAGCCGTTCGCACCAGGCGAGTTGTTCCGGTTCGAGCGAGAATGCGGTCATCGCCGGTACCTTCCCTCCTCGCGCCCGATGCGGCCCGCCATGAGGCTCGCCCGAGTGGACCCCGTCAGGCTATCGCGAACCGTTGACTGTCGTCATCAACGCGATACGCTCCTGGGGCGAGCCCACCACACCGAGGGGGCGAACCGTCATGAATCCACGGACCACCGGGCACCCGCACCCCACCGGGCACCTCGACACCTTCGCCCGCGACCACCTCCCGCCACCCGGCCAGTGGCCCGAACTCCGCTTC
This sequence comes from Streptomyces sp. M2CJ-2, assembly GCF_016757295.1. Classification (NCBI taxonomy): domain Bacteria; kingdom Bacillati; phylum Actinomycetota; class Actinomycetes; order Kitasatosporales; family Streptomycetaceae; genus Streptomyces; species Streptomyces sp. M2CJ-2. The sequence continues at coordinate 26,714 of NZ_JAESIF010000050.1, forward strand.
GACCTGCCGGAGCTGGACTACCCCGAACGGCTGAACTGCGCCGCCGAGCTGCTGCACGGCCCGCCCGGCGACCGCCCGGCGTTCCGCACCCCCGACGGCGGCGTCTGGACGTACGGCGAGCTGCGCGCCCGCGTGGACCGGCTCGCGCACGTCCTCACCGGCGACCTCGGCGTCGTCCCCGGCAACCGGGTGCTGCTGCGCGGCCCCACCACGCCCTGGCTGGCCGCCTGCTGGCTGGCGGTGCTCAAGGCGGGCGCGATCGCCGTCACCGTGCTGGCCCAGCAGCGTCCGCACGAGCTGAGCACGATCTGCGGGATCGCCGACGTACGGCACGCGCTGTGCGACGTCCGGGCCGTCGACGACCTCGCCAAGGCGGAGGTTCCGGGTCTGCGGATCACCCCGTACGGCGGTGACGCGCCGGACGACCTGCTGAACCGTCCGGCGCCCGGCACGCCGTACGAGGCCGTGGACACCGCGGCGGACGACGTGGCGCTGATCGCCTTCACCTCGGGCACCACCGGCCGCCCCAAGGGCTGTATGCACTTCCACCGGGACGTGCTCGCGATCGCGGACACCTTCTCCCGGCACGTCCTGCGGCCGGAGGCGGACGACGTGTTCGCCGGCAGTCCGCCGCTCGGCTTCACCTTCGGCCTGGGCGGTCTCGTGGTCTTCCCGCTGCGGGCGGGTGCCAGCGCGCTGCTGCTCGAACAGGCACACCCCGCGCAGTTGCTGACCGTGATCGCCGAGCACCGGGTGTCGGTCCTGTTCACCGCGCCCACGGCCTACCGGGCGATGCTCGAGACCCTCAACGGGCACGACGGGCGCGACGGCCCCGACATCTCGTCACTGCGGCGCTGCGTCTCGGCGGGCGAGAACCTGCCGGCCGCGACCTGGCGGGCCTGGCACGAGCGCACCGGGCTGCGGGTCATCAACGGCATCGGCGCGACCGAACTGCTGCACATCTTCATCTCCGCCGCCGACGAGGAAATCAGACCCGGGACCACGGGAGTTCCGGTCCCCGGATGGCGGGCGCGCGTGCAGGACGCCCACGGCACTCCCGTGCCCGACGGCGAGCCGGGGCTGCTCGCGGTGTGCGGGCCCGTCGGCTGCCGCTATCTCGCCGATCCGCGCCAGCGGGAGTACGTGCGCGGCGGCTGGAACGTCACCGGCGACACCTATGTCCGCGAGCCCGACGGCTACTTCCGCTATGTCGCCCGCGCCGACGACATGATCATCTCGGCCGGGTACAACATCGCGGGCCCCGAGGTCGAGGACGCCCTGCTGCGCCACGCGGACGTCCTGGAGGCGGCGGTGGTCGGGCGGCCCGACGAGACGCGCGGCCAGGTCGTGGTGGCGTACACGGTCCTCAAGGAGGGCGCCGAGCGGGACGCCGAGGCCCTGCGCACCTTCGTGAAGTCGGAGCTCGCCCCGTACAAGTGCCCGCGCGAGATCGTCTTCCTGGACGCGCTGCCGCGCACCGCGACCGGCAAACTCCAGCGGTTCCGCCTGCGCACCGCCGCCGGTACGGGAGCTGACCAGGGGTGACACCGGTGCCGGGGGCCGGAGTGGATCAAGACGACCTAAGATGATCAACGTGTCCGACCAGTCCGCGCAGCACGCTCCGAGGTCTCTCATCGTCACGCTCTACGGCGCCTACGGCCGTTTCGTGCCGGGCCCCGTACCCGTCGCCGAGCTGATCCGGCTACTGGCCGCGGTCGGCGTCGACGCCCCCTCCGTGCGTTCCTCGGTGTCCCGGCTCAAGCGGCGCGGGCTGCTCCTCCCGGCCCGTACCGCGCAGGGCGCGGCCGGCTACGAACTGTCACCGGACGCCCGCCAGTTGCTGGACGACGGCGACCGCCGCATCTACGCGACCGCCGCACCCGGTGACGAGGGCTGGGTGCTCGCGGTGTTCTCCGTGCCGGAGTCCGAGCGCCAGAAGCGGCACCTGCTGCGCTCCCGCCTGTCCGGTCTCGGTTTCGGCACCGCCGCGCCCGGTGTGTGGATCGCGCCCGCCCGGCTGTACGAGGAGACCCGGCACACCCTTCAGCGGCTGCGGCTGGACGGTTACGTCGACTTCTTCCGCGGTGAGCACCTCGGTTACGCGCCCACCGCCGAGGCGGTCGCCCGCTGGTGGGACCTCGAGGGGATCGCGAAGGAGCACGAGGCGTTCCTGGAGCGCCACGCGCGGGTGCTGGACGCCTGGCGGGAGCGTGCGGACACCCCGCCCGAGGCGGCCTACCGCGACTACCTCCTCGCCCTCGACTCCTGGCGCCACCTCCCCTACACCGACCCGGGTCTGCCCGCCGGCCTGCTGCCCGCCGACTGGCCGGGGGCCCGCTCGGCGAGCGTCTTCCACGGACTGCACGAACGCCTGCGGGACGCGGGGGCCGAGTTCGCCGGGCTGTGACCCCGAGGGCCGGCCGTCTCCTCAGTTCCCCAGGGTCAGCCGGGGTCTGGGGGCGTCCGTGCGGCCGGTCCGCGGGGGTCTGCGGCCGGCCAGGTAGGGCGCGGGCCAGACGACGCCCTCACCCTCGTAGCCCTGCTCGGCCGCCGCGTGCAGGGTCCAGTGCGGGTCGTAGAGGTGGGGGCGGGCCAGCGCGCACAGGTCGGCGCGTCCGGCCAGGATCAGCGAGTTGACGTCGTCCCAGGAGGAGATCGCGCCGACGGCGATCACGGGGACACCGGCGCGGTGGCGGATGCGGTCGGCGAACGGCGTCTGGTAGGAACGGCCGAACTCCGGCCTCTCGTCGGACACGACCTGCCCGGTGGACACGTCGATCGCGTCGGCGCCGTGCGCGGCGAAGGCGCGGGCGACGGCGACGGCGTCCTCGGCCGTGGTGCCGCCGTCGGCCCAGTCGGTGGCGGAGAGGCGGACGGTCATGGGCCGCTGCTCCGGCCACACCGCGCGGACGGCGTCGAAGACCTCCAGCGGGAAGCGGAGCCGGTGCTCGAGCGGACCGCCGTAGGCGTCGGTGCGGCGGTTGGTCAGCGGGGAGAGGAAGCCGGAGAGCAGATAGCCGTGGGCGCAGTGCAGTTCGAGCAGGTCGAACCCGGCGTGCGCGGCCCGCTCGGCCGCCGAGGCGAACCGATCGCGGATGTCGTCGAGTTGGGCACGGGTCAGCTCGTGCGGGGTCTGGCTGTCCGGCCGGTACGGCAGGGGGGAGGCGGCGACGAGGGGCCAGTTGCCGGTGTCCAGCGGCTCGTCCATGCCCTCCCACATCAGCTTGGTCGAGCCCTTGCGGCCGCTGTGGCCGAGCTGTACGCCGACCGCGGTGCCGGGTGCCGCCGTGTGCGCGAAGTCGGTGATCCGCCGCCATGCCGCGGCCTGACCGTCGGTGTAGAGACCGGCGCAGCCGGGCGTGATGCGTCCCTCGGCGCTCACGCACACCATCTCCGTCATGACCAGCCCGGCTCCGCCCAGCGCACGGGCGCCCAGATGGACGAGGTGGAAGTCGCCGGGGACGCCGTCGACGGCCGAGTACATGTCCATGGGTGAGACGACAACCCGGTTGCGCAGGGTCAGTTCGCGCAGCCGCAGCGGGGTGAACATCGGGGGCGTACCGGGCGGGCAGCCGAACTCGCGCTCCACGGCCCCGGTGAAGCGGGCGTCGCGCAGGCGCAGGTTGTCGTGGGTGACGCGGCGGCTGCGGGTGAGCAGGTTGAAGGCGAACTGCCGGGGCGGCTCCGCGAGGTACAGCTCCAGGTCCTCGAACCACTCCAGGCTGGCCCGCGCCGCCCGCTGGGTGGAGGTGACCACGGGCCGCCGTTCCGTCTCGTACGCGCGCAACGCGGCGTGCAGTGTGGGGTGTTCCCGCAGGCAGGCGGCCAGGGCCAGGGCGTCCTCGACGGCGAGCTTGGTGCCGGAGCCGATGGAGAAGTGGGCGGTGTGGGCGGCGTCGCCGAGGAGCACGACGTTGCCGTGCGACCAGCGGTCGTTGACGACCGTGCGGAAGGTCGTCCACGTCGACTTGTTGGACCGCAGCGGGCGGCCGCCGAGGGCGTCGGCGAAGATCTTGGCGCAGCGCTCGATCGACTGTTCCTCGTCGAGTTCACCGAACCCGGCGGCCCGCCACACCTCCTCGCGCATCTCGACGATCACCGTGGAGGCGTCGGCGGAGAAGGGATAGCCGTGCAGTTGCATCACGCCGTGCGGGGTCTCGGCGATCTCGAAGCGGAAGGCGTCGAAGGCGAAGTCCGCCGCCAGCCAGATGTACCGGCAGCGGTGCTCGGTGATCCGGGGGCGGAAGGCGTCCGCGAAGGCGGCGCGGGTGCCGCTGTGCACCCCGTCGGCGGCCACCACCAGGTCGTACGCCCGGGCCAGGTGCGCGGGGTCCGGCGCCTCGGCGCGAAAGCGCAGGTCGACGCCGAGGGAGCGGCAGCGTTCGTGCAGGATCTCCAGCAGCCGGCGCCGGCCGAGGGCGGCGAAGCCGTGGCCGCCGGAGGTGTGGCGCACCCCCCGGTGGACGATGTCGATGTCGTCCCAGCGGACGAAGTCCGCCCGGAGCGCCGCGTGGACCACCGGGTCGGCGTGCTCGATGCCGCCGAGGGTCTCGTCGGACAGGACGACGCCGAAGCCGAAGGTGTCGTCGGGGGCGTTGCGCTCCCAGACGGTGACCTCGCGCGCCGGGTCCAGGCGTTTGAGCAGCGCCGCCGCGTACAGGCCGCCGGGCCCGCCCCCGACCACCGCGACCCTCCGGACGCCGGTGTCCGTCCCGGCTCCGGACTCCGCCCCGGTCGCGGTGCCCGGCACGGCTACCGCCCCCGCCACTTCGGAGGGCGCTTCTCGGTGAAGGCCGCGTGGAACTCGGCGTAGTCCTCGCCGTTCATGAGCAGGGCCTGGGTGGCGGCGTCCAGCTCGACGGCGGCGGCCAGGGGCATGTCCAGTTCGGCCGTGAGCAGTGCCTTGGTCTGGGCGTACGCCAGCGCCGGGCCGTCGGCCAGGCGGCGGGCGAGTGCCTGGGCGGCCTCGTCGGCACCGCCGTCGTCGGCGAGGGCGCTGATCAGGCCGATCCGCTCGGCCTCGGGCGCCCGGACCGGTTCGCCGAGCATCAGCAGCCGGGTCGCGTGGCCGAGGCCGACCACCCGGGGCAGCAGATAGGCGGCGCCCATGTCGCCGCCGGACAGGCCGACCCGGGTGAAAAGGAAGGCGAAGCGGGCGGTGGGGTCGGCGACCCGGAAGTCCGCGGCCAGGGCGAGGACGGCGCCGGCGCCGGCCGCGACCCCGTGCACCGCGGCGATCACCGGGAACGGGCACTCCCGGATCGCCCGTACGGTCTGCCCGGTCATCCGGTTGAAGTCGAGGAGCTGCGCGGTGTCCATGCCGAGGGTCGCGCCGATGATCTCGTCGACGTCACCGCCGGAGCAGAAGCCGCGCCCCTCCCCGGCCAGCACCAGGGCCCGCACCGCCCGCTCCCGGGACAGCTCGGCGAGCAGGTCGCGCAGGTCGGCGTAGGCGCCGAAGGTGAGCGCGTTGAGTTTGTCGGGGCGGGCGAGGGTGACGGTGGCGACGCCGTCGGCGAGGTCGACGCGCAGATGCTCCCAGCGGGGGGTGCGGGCGGCGGAGCCGGTGAAGGGACTCATGAGGGTGGCCTCCTCGGGCGGGCGCGCCGCGCGGTCTCGCACTGCGGCTGCCGCCCTGCTCACTGAGCTCTACCCCGCGAAGTTATCATTCATCTATGACTGCCGTCAGGAGTGCGCGATAGCTGGATCCGGGTACCCCTGAAAGAGCTCGTACGGGGCCCCGTACGATTGCGTGATTGAAAGCAGGACCACCTGCCTGCTCTCCCCGATCGGATCCCCGTGTACGAATCCCTGACCTCTCCTTCCTGGCGCGTCGCACTGCCGCACACCACCGCGGCCGTGCCCGTCGCCCGTGCACTGGTCCGTACGGCGCTGGCCGAACGGCGGCACGCCGCGGACAGCGACACGGCGGAGCTGCTCACCGCCGAACTGGTCGCCAACGCGGTGGAGCACACCTCGGGGAACACACCGATCGAGCTGGTGGTGGAGCTGCTGCCGACCGGCTGCCGGGTCGAGGTGCACGACGGCGACCCTGCCCCGCCCGGCGACCTGACCCGTCCCGCCCTCGACCCGCCGGACCCCTGGCAGGAGCACGGGCGGGGACTGCTGCTGATCCGCGCCCTGAGCGCGTCGTGCGGGCACCGCCTCACCGAGTCCGGCAAGGCGGTGTGGTTCCGGCTGCCGGTGGTACCGCACCAGCGCCGGCCCTCCTGAGAACGCCGGCGCCGGCCCGCCCGGACCTCAGGCCAGGGTCGCCACCAGGACCGCCTTGATCGTGTGCATCCGGTTCTCCGCCTCGTCGAAGACGACCGAGTGGTCCGACTCGAACACCTCGTCGGTCACCTCCAGCGACTCCAGACCGTGCTTCTCGTACACCTCGCGCCCGACCAGGGTGCCCAGGTCGTGGAAGGCCGGCAGGCAGTGCAGGAAGCGGACGTCGGGGTTGCCGGTGGCGCGCAGCACGTCCATGGTCACCGCGTACGGCGCGAGGGCGGCGATCCGCTCGTCCCAGACCTCCTGGGGCTCCCCCATGGAGACCCAGACGTCGGTGGCGACGAAGTCGACGCCCGCGACCCCCTCGGCGATCTCCTCGGTGAGCGTGATGCGGGCCCCGCTGGACTCCGCGAGCGCCCGCGCCCGGTCGACGACCTCCTGGGCGGGCCAGTACGTCTTCGGGGCGACGATGCGCACGTCCATGCCCAGCAGGGCCGCGGTGACCAGGTAGGAGTTGCCCATGTTGAAGCGGGCGTCGCCGAGGTAGGCGAAGGAGATCTCCGTGACCGGCTTGCCGCTGTGCTCGGTCATGGTGAGCACGTCGGCGAGCATCTGGGTGGGGTGCCACTCGTCGGTCAGGCCGTTGTAGACGGGCACGCCCGCGTGCTCGGCGAGGGTCTCCACGGTGGCCTGGGAGTCGCCCCGGAACTCGATCGCGTCGAACATCCGGCCGAGCACCCGCGCGGTGTCCTTCGCGGACTCCTTCTTCCCGATGTGCGAGCCGCTCGGGTCGATGTACGTCGTGGCGGCGCCCTGGTCGGCGGCGGCCACCTCGAAGGCGCAGCGGGTGCGCGTCGAGGGCTTCTCGAAGATCAGCGCGATGTTCCTGCCCCGGAGGTACCGGGTCTCGGTCCCGGCCTTCTTGGCGGCCTTCAGCTCCGCGGCCAGCTCGAGCAGGCCGAGGAACTCCTGCGCGGTGAAGTCCACCTCCTTGAGGAAGTGGCGGCCGGCGAGGGCGGTCGGGACTGTCGCCATGGGGGCGCTCCAGAGGTGCAGGTACAGGTTGACACATGGAACTCTATACGAAACTCAGAATTTATATGCAAAAGCCCGTCGGCGCCCCTACACCGCGTCCCGCTCGACCGGACAGCTCATGCAGCGCGGTCCGCCCCTCCCCCGGCCGAGCTCGCTGCCGGGGATCTCGATCACCTCGATGCCCTGCTTGCGCAGATGCGTGTTGGTGGTGGCGTTGCGCTCGTAGGCGACGACCACGCCCGGTTCCACGGCCAGGACGTTGCAGCCGTCGTCCCACTGCTCGCGCTCGGCGGCGTGGACGTCCTGGGTCGCGGTCAGCACCCGGATCTCGCTGAGCCCGAGCGCGGCGGCGATGGCCCGGTGCATGTGCTCCGGCGGATGGTCGGTGACCTTGAGCTCCTTGTCCTCGGAACCGGGTTCGATGGTGTACGAACGGAGCATGCCGAGGCCGGCGTACTGGGTGAAGGTGTCGCCGTCGATCATCGTCATCACCGTGTCCAGGTGCATGACGGCGCGCCTCTTCGGCATGTCGAGGGCGACGATGGTCTCGGCGGAACCGGCGGCGAACAGCTTGTGCGCGAGCATCTCCACGGCCTGCGGGGTGGTCCGCTCGCTCATGCCGATCAGCACCGCTCCGTTGCCGATGACCAGGACGTCCCCTCCCTCGATGGTGGACGGATAGTCGGCCTGCCCCTCGGACCAGACATGGAAGTCCTTCCCGCGGAACAGCGGGTGGTGCCGGTAGATCGCCTCGAAGTGCACGGTCTCGCGCTGCCGGGCGGGCCACCGCATGGCGTTGATGGAGACACCGTCGTAGATCCAGGCGGAGGTGTCCCGGGTGAAGAGGTGGTTGGGCAGCGGGCGGAGCAGGAAGTCGTCGAGTTCCATGGCGTGGAAGCGCACGGACGTCGGTTCGGGGTGGACGTCCAGGAACTCCCGCTTGGTCATCCCGCCGACCAGCGCCTCGGTGAGCTCGGCCGCGGGCAGCGGCTCGAACGCCGCGCGGAGGTGGTCGGTGGCCAGCGGGCCGTACTCCTTCTCGTCGAAGACACGGTCCAGGACGAGCTCGCGGGCCGCCGGGATGTCCAGCGTCGAGGCGAGCAGATCACCGAAGAGGTGGACGGTGACCCCCCGGTCGCGCAGGACGTCGGCGAACCCGTCGTGCTCGGCGCGCGCCCGGCGCACCCAGAGCACGTCGTCGAACAGCAGGGCGTCCTTGTTGCTGGGGGTGAGCCTTTTGAGCTCGAGATCGGGCCGGTGCAGGATGACACGGCGCAGCCGTCCGGCCTCGGAGTCGACGTGGTAGGTCATGTCTCCATCCTGACCACCTACGCGGAGATTCACCCCTCTGCGGACGGGGCGGAAACCGGCTCGTGCCGGCCGGTGCGCGGCGGCCCCAGCGGACCGGGGCCGCCGGGTGGCGGGCCCCGGTCGTCACAGTCGGGAAACTCGGTGAGGTCGACACCATCGACGATGCCCTCGTCCTCCCGAGGTCCAAGCAGCGCCCGGAGGGCCTCCTCGTCCACCGTGCGCGCCGCGACATGGACCTGAAGGGCCCTGCCAAGATCCGCCATTCCGGGCAATTCGCCCCACACTCCCTCAGAAGCGCTGTCATCGTCTTCGGGTAAGGACCAGGGCGACTTGGAGGCCCGGCCCGTCGTCCCGCATGTCGTCCGGGGCAGGGGCGCGGCTCCAGGCGCCGTCCTGCCCCAGTGGACGAACCCGAGATGCGGCCCGGCCGCGTCGTGTCGCAGTTCCTTCCACGGCAGCCGCTCCGGTCCGCCGGCGAGAAGATCGACCTCGGGCACAAGAAGATGACCGTGGCTGTTGCCGGGATCCTGTCCGCAGAAGACCGCCCGGCCCTCCGGCAGGCGCCGCATTCGCCATCGTCCCCCGGCCCCGCGGTAATGCAGGCTGTTCCCGTCCGGGCGAACGTCAGCCCGACCGCACTCCGGCAGGGCCCTGGTCGTGGCATGTACCCACACCCGGTCCAGGTGGGGGAGATCTTCGGGAACGCTTGGTCGATGCGTGACGACGACCATGCGTTCGAGGTCCGTCGTGGGACTCGTGCCCGCTGGAGACGGGAGTTGTCCCGGTCACTGGAAAGCCGAGATCGCCAGGACGATGGGCAGCGAGATGAGCGAGGCCAGCGTCATCGGGATGGTGTGGGTCTTGATGGTCCCCCGGGTGGAGAACCCGAGCAGGGACTGGAACATCCAGAAGAAGTTGCTGGAGACGTGGGGGACGAAGAGGGCGCCCGAACCGGCTGCGAGGGCCACCAGGACCACTGGCGTGTCGAGGCTGCCCGCGATGGGCGCCAGAATGCCCGCGGCGGTGATGCCTGCGACCGTGATGGAGCCGAGCGCGATGTGCAGCACAGCCGCCACGATCCAGACCAGCAGCAGGGGCGGCAGGAATCCGGAGGAGAACGCGCTGCCGAGAATCTCGGCCATGCCGGAGCCCTCGATGACGAACCCGAGCGAACCGCTGATGCCGCTGAGGACGAGGATGGGACCGCACTGGGTCAGCGCCGTGCTGATGGCCCCACTGATCTCGTGCCGGGACCGGACGCGGCTCGCCAGCACATAGGCCAGGGTGGCGCCCAGGAGGATGGCGACCACAGGATCGGTCAGGAACACGAGTGCCGCCGAGTCGACGGACATGGCGTCCGCGAGTGCTCCGCCTGCGATCAGGACCAGCGTCAACAGCACCGGTGTGACGGCGACGAACAGGGGCAGCTCCCGTACCTTCTCCCCGAGCGGCACCCCGCCCGGCGCCGTGCCGGGCGACTCGGTGGTGGTCGTCTTCCCACCATCCTGAACAACCGCTGTGGTTCGGGACGAACCGCCGGCTGTCGCCCCGTCTCCGGAAGGCTGCGCCTTCTCGCCCTCCTCGCGGCGGAAACCATTGCCGTCAGGGCCGTCGTGCGCCTGCCCGGGAGCGGACCGGGACTTGTCGTCTTCGTCCACCTCACCGGCCTCGTCGAACTCCGGCTCCCACTTCATCAGGCGCAGAAGGGCGGCGAAAACGAGCGTGGTCAGCAGCGCCGTCGGCAGACCGACCGCGAGACCGATCAGGAACATCTGGCCCAGTGGGACGTCCAGAATGCCTGCGATGGCCACAGCGGCGACGCCGGGCGCGACGAACACCAGACCCACTTCGATGCCGGCGGTGAGCGAACCGCCCATCAGGGCGCGGCCCTTCGGGCCCAGCCGCGGCCCCAGCCGGCGCGCGAGCGGTGACGAGAGCACCAGCAGCACGTCCGAGTAGATCGAGGTGAGCATCGAGCTCAGTGTCGCGGCGAAGACATACGGGACGCTGCGCTCGCCGAAGATCTTGAGCATCGCCTCGACGAGACGCTGCATCGTGTTCGTCACCGTGAGCAGCGCGCCCAGGACGACACCGAACGTCACCAGGATGCCGATGTCACCCATGACGTCGGCGAATCCTGCCGCGAGCGCCTCCGGAGTGCCCTTCGCCCCGACCGCAGTGGTCAGCCCGAGATAGAGGGTTCCGAAGAGAAGCGCGAACACAGAGGGGAACCTCAACCACGTGATCGCGACGACGATGCCGACGATGGCGATCGTCGTGTTGAGGAACAACAGGGCTTCGTCAGGCACGGGAGACTCCGCTCATAGAATTCCACCAGGTCCCTGCAGATCCGTCAGGAGCCGGCCCGACGGGTAGTCCGGGGGCCCGGCTCCTCGCATGGTGCGTCGAGTTCGCGGACCGGTCACTGCCGCCGGACCCGTCGGCGGTGTGTGACGTGTCGTACATGGTGACGACGGTCACCTTCGCTGTCCAAGACGCATATGCAGCCCGACCGATAACATCCGCTTATCGAACGGCAGATACGAGAGACGGCGCCAGTCAGGGCACTCCCGCTCCCGTCAGGGAATCGCCCCCCGGACGTGATCGGGCCGCTACCTGCCGCGCGGGCCGGCGAAGGCGGTGGACGGCTTGGACGTACGACAGCTGCGCTACTTCCTGGCCGTGGTCGACCACGGCGGCGCCCACCGGGCGGCCGAGCATCTCTTCGTCGCCCAGCCGTCGGTGACCCAGACCATCCGCCGCCTCGAAGCCGATCTCGGGACCAGTCTGTTCCTGCGGCAGGGCCGCGGACTCGTGCTGAGCCCATCGGGTGCGGCCCTGGTCGCGCCGGCCCGCGAAGCGGTCCGCTCCCTCGATGTCGCCCGCGAAACGGTCGCGGCCGTGGACGGCCTGCGGGGTGGACAGTTGCGCATCGCCTCCATGCCGTCCCAGGTCGTCAGCCCCCTCACCGGGCTCATCGCCGCCTACGCCGACGCCTACCCTCACGTTCAGGTGGCGGTGGTGGCCGCCGCCCGGCCCGATGACGTCCGCGACGCCCTTCGCAGAGGCGCCGCCGAGGTCGGCATCGTCGCCGCGGCCGGCACTCACGAGGCGTTCGCAGACCTCGACCATGTGCCCATCGAAACGCAGTCGTTCGTGCTCGTCGCCCGTGACGACGCCGGCCTTCCGCCCGGCGACCGTGCCCTCGCCGTCGGCGAGCTCACCGGCCTGCGCCTCGTCACCGGCCAACCGGGCACAGGAATGCGCCGCGTCGCAGACGCCATCGTCGCCGCGACCGACTGCCGCATCACGGTCGAGATCGAGCACCGCGAGGGCCTCCTCCCCCTCGTTCTGAGCGGCCTGGGAGTGGCCGTCGTCACCGACTCCTGGCGCCCCCTCGCCGACGCGGTCGGGCTACGGGTCCGACGACTCGCGGTCGAAGACACCCTCGACGTGGGGCTGGTCTGGCAGCGTCACCGCCTCAGCCCCGCTGCCGCCGCGTTCGTCGCCGTCATCCAAAACGCCGACGACGTCACCGATCCGGGTCTTGGCGGCACAGCCGGCTGAGGCCACCCGGCAGAGCCGCACATCAGCCGGGACAGCGGCACGACCGATAGGCGGGTCTTATCGGACAGGCTGCAATCGGGTCTTGGACAGTCGCGAGCATCCCGGCGTTCCATGGTGCCCATGACCACTCGCTACCGCATCGCCCTCATCCCCGGCGACGGCATCGGCGCCGAGGTGCTGCCGCCCGCCTGCGCCGTCCTCGACGCCGTCGGCAAGCGCCACGGACTCACGTTCGCCTACGACATGCTCGACTGGTCCTGCGAGCGTTACCTCTCCGAGGGGGCGATGATGCCGGCCGACGGTCTGGAGCGCATCCGTCACCACGACGCCATCCTCCTCGGCGCCGTCGGATGGCCCGGCGTGCCCGACCACGTCTCGCTGTGGGGTCTCCTCATCCCCATCCGTCGCCAGTTCCGCCAGTACGTGAACCTGCGCCCCATCAAGGTCCTCCAAGGCGTGCCGAGTCCGGTGGCGAAGGCCACCAGCGACGTCGACCTCGTGGTCGTCCGCGAGAACGTGGAGGGTGAGTACTCCGAGATCGGTGGACGGCTCAACCGCGGCTTCCCCGACGAGATGGCGGTCCAGGAGGCCGTTTTCACCCGTCCTGGCGTCGAACGCATCCTCGACTACGCCTTCACCACAGCTCAGCAGCGCAACGGCGACCTGGTCTCCGCCACCAAGTCCAACGGCATCGTCCACACCATGCCGTTCTGGGACGAACTCGTCAGGGAGGCCGGCGAGCGCTTCCCGCACGTGGCCTGGCGGCAGGAGCACATCGACGCGCTCGTCGCAAAGATCGTCCTCGACCCGGCCCGGTTCGACGTCATCGTCGGCTCGAACCTGTTCGGCGACATCCTCTCCGACCTCGCAGCCGCCGTCGCAGGCAGCATCGGCATCGCTCCCGCGGCCAACCTCAACCCCGAGCGCGAGTACCCCTCCATGTTCGAGCCCGTCCACGGCTCCGCCCCCGACATCGCCGGCCAGGGCATCGCCAATCCCCTCGGCGCGATCTGGTGCGCCGCGATGATGCTCGACCACCTCGGTCACCCCGAGGCCGGCGCCGAGGTCTTCGACGCGTTCTCCTCCGTGCTCGCCACCACCGACGTCCGTACGCCCGATCTCGGCGGGACTGCCGGCACGAAGGACTTCACCCGCCTGGTGCTCGAGGGCATCGCCCACGGCCGGCCCTCCGAGTAGCCGGGAGGAGTCTCACCTCCCGGCTGCTCGGCGCACTAGAGTCGCGGGTCCACCGGCTCCGACTCCAGTGCCAGTACGCCGAAGACCGCCTCGTGCACCCGCCACAGCGGCTCACCCTCGGCGAGCCGGTCCAGGGCCTCCAGTCCGAGCGCGTACTCGCGGACGGCCAGGGACCGCTTGTGGCCCAGGAACCGGCCGCGCAGCCGGGCCAGGTTCTCGGGGCGCGTGTACTCGGGACCGTAGATGATCCGCAGGTACTCGCGGCCCCGGCACTTGATGCCGGGCTGCACCAGGCGGCCCCGCGGATCGCGGACCAGGGCGCCGACCGGCTTGACGACCATGCCCTCACCGCCGCGTCCGGTCATCTCCAGCCACCAGTCGACACCGGACCGCACCGACTCCGGGTCGGCGGGGTCGACGTACAGGCGGCGGGTGGTCCGCAGCAGGCCGGTGGCGTCGTGCTCGACCATGCGGTCGAGCAGGGCGAGCTGCTCGTCGTGCGGCAGGGCGGCGAGGCTGCGGCCCTGGACGGCGAGGATCTGGAACGGGGCGAGGCGTACACCGTCCAGCCCGTCGGTGGGCCAGCAGTAACGGCGGTAGGCGTCGGTGAACGCGGCGGCGTCGTCGGCGCGTTCACGCTGGCGGTCCAGGAGCTCCTTCGCCTCCACGCCCCGGGCGGCGGCCTTCTCCAGGGCCGCCAGCGCGCCCGGGAACACCGCGCCGGAGGCGGCGCCCACGGCGGCGTACTGCGAGCGCAGCAGCCCGGACGCCTTCAGCGACCACGGCATCAACTCGGCGTCCAGCAGCAGCCATTCCGTCTCGAGCGTGTCCCAGAGTCCGGCCCCGGTGATCGCCGTGCGCAGCCGGCCGAGGATCTCCCCGGTGACCGCGGCGTCGTCGAAGAACGGGCGGCCGGTACGGGTGTAGAGCGATCCGGCCGGGCCGTCCTCGACGCCGAAGTGCCTGGCGGCCGCGTCCGCGTCCCGGCAGACCAGGGCGACCGCCCGCGACCCCATGTGCTTCTCCTCGCACACGACACGCTCGACCCCGTCCTCCCGGTACTGGGCGAAGGCCTCGACCGGGTGCTCCAGGTAGCCGTCCAGGTGGGAGGTGGCCGTGGGGGCCATGGTCGGCGGGAGGTAGGGCAGCAGGCGCGGGTCGATCGCGAAGCGGCTCATGACCTCCAGCGCGGCGGCGGCGTTCTCCTCGCGCACGGCCACCCGGCCGGCGTGCCGGGTCTCCACGGCCCGGCGGCCGTGCACGTCGGCGAGGTCCAGCGGACGGCCGTCCTGCCCGCCGGGGGCCTCGGTGCGCAGCGGGCGGACCGGCTCGTACCAGACCCGCTCGGCCGGTACGTCGACCAGTTCCCGCTCCGGCCAGCGCAGCGCGGTGAGCTTGCCGCCGAAGACGGCGCCGGTGTCCAGGCAGATGGTGTTGTTCAGCCAGGTCGCCTCGGGGACCGGGGTGTGGCCGTAGACGACGGCGGCCCGGCCCCGGTAGTCCTCGGCCCACGGGTAGCGCACGGGCAGGCCGAACTCGTCGGTCTCGCCGGTGGTGTCGCCGTACAGGGCGTGGCTGCGGACCCGGCCGGAGGTACGGCCGTGGTACTTCTCCGGCAGCCCGGCGTGGCAGACGACCAGCCTGCCGCCGTCGAGGACGTAGTGGCTGACCAGGCCGTCGACGAACTCCCGCACCTCGGCGCGGAATTCCTCGCTCTCGCGGTCCATCTGCTCGACGGTCTCGGCGAGTCCGTGGGTGTGCTGGACCTTGCGGCCCTTCAGGTACCGGCCGAACTTGTTCTCGTGGTTGCCGGGCACGCACAGCGCGTTGCCCGACTTCACCATGGACATCACCCGGCGCAGCACGCCCGGACTGTCCGGTCCGCGGTCGACGAGGTCGCCGACGAAGACCGCGGTGCGGCCCTCGGGGTGCACGCCGTCGGAGTAGCCCAACGCACCGAGCAGCAACTCCAGTTCGGCGGCGCAGCCGTGGACGTCGCCGATGATGTCGAAGGGGCCGGTGAGGTGGGTGAGGTCGTTGTACCGCTTCTCGGTGACGACGGTGGCGCTCTCGACCTCGGCGACACCGCGCAGGACGTGCACCTTGCGGAAGCCCTCGCGCTCCAGGCTCCGCAGGGAGCGGCGGAGTTCGCGGATGTGCCGCTGGACGACCCGGCGGGGCATGTCCGCGCGGTCGGCGCGGGCCGCGTTGCGTTCGGCGCACACCTCCTCGGGCACGTCGAGCACGATGACTATCGGCAGCACGTCGTACTGCCTGGCCAGGTCGATCAGTTGGCGTCTGGCGTCCTGCTGGACGCTGGTGGCGTCGACGACGGTGCGGCGGCCCGCGGCGAGCCGCTTGCCCGCGATGTAGTGCAGGACGTCGAAGGCGTCCCCGGACGCGCTCTGGTCGTTCTCGTCGTCGGCGACCAGGCCGCGGCAGAAGTCGGAGGAGATGACCTCGGTGGGCTTGAAGTGGCGGCGGGCGAAGGTGGACTTGCCCGAGCCGGAGGCCCCGACGAGGACGACGAGGGAGAGGTCGGTGACGGGCAGGACCCGACCCCCGGCGCTTCGGGCTTCGACGGTGGTCTCGTTGCTCATGCCGCCTCCGCCTCCTTCTTCTTGTCCACGGTCTTCTTGTCCACGGTCACGAACACGGCCATCTGGGTGGGCGGGCCGACCTCGGGGTCGTCCGGCCCCACGGGCACGAACTCGACGTCGTAGCCGTGCCGTTCGGCGACCTCGGCCGCCCAGGCACGGAACTCCGCACGGGTCCACTCGAAGCGGTGGTCGCCGTGCCGGACGTGCCCGGCGGGCAGGCTCTCCCAGCGCACGTTGTACTCGACGTTCGGGGTGGTCACGAGGACCGTGCGGGGGCGGGCCGCGCCGAACACGGCGTACTCCAGGGCGGGCAGCCGCGGCAGGTCGAGGTGCTCTACCACCTCGCTGAGCACGGCCGCGTCGTACCCCTTGAGCCGCTTGTCGGTGTACGACAGCGAGCCCTGCAGCAGCTTCACCCGCGCCGCCTGCCGCTCCCCCATGCGGTCCAGCTTGAGCCGCCGGGAGGCGATGGTGAGCGCCCGCATGGACACGTCGAGGCCCACGATCTCGGTGAAGGCCGGGTTCCGCAGCAGCTCCTGCACCAACTGACCCTGCCCGCAACCGAGATCGAGCACCCGGGTGGCCCCGGACACGCGGAGCGCGGCGACGATCGCGTCCCGGCGCTGCACGGCGAGCGGGGTCGGCTTCTCCTCGCTCTCCGTCTCCTCCCCCACGGCGTTGTCGATCTCCTCGACCTCGCTGTCGTCCGCCTCGGCCAGCCGGACCAGCTCGAGCCGTTCCAGCGCCTCCCTCGTCAGCGACCAGCGTCGGGTGAGGTAACGGCTGGTGATCAGCTTCTGCTCCGGGTGGCCGGACAGCCAGCCCTCACCGGCACGCAGCAGCTTGTCCACCTCGTCGGACGCCACCCAGTAGTGCTTGGCGTCGTCGAGGACGGGGAGCAGGACGTAGAGGTGGCGCAGGGCCTCGGCGAGGGTGAGGGTCTCCGCCTCCAGGACGAGGCGCACGTACCGCGAGTCGCCCCACTGCGGGAACTCGGTGTCCAGCGGCACCGGCTCGGCCGTGACCGTCCAGCCGAGCGGCTCGAAGAGCCGGCCGACCAGGGCGGGGCCGCCGCGCGCGGGCAGCGCGGGTATCTCGATGCGCAGCGGCAGCGGCCGCCCCGGCAGCTCCGGGCGGGCCTTGCACACACCGCGCATCGCGCTGGAGAAGACCGCGCTCAGCGCGACGGCGAGCAGCGAGGACGCCGCGTACGGGCGGTCGTTGACGTACTGCGCGAGCGCGGCGTCGGGAGCGCCGCCCCGACCCTTGCCCCTGCCCCGCCGGACCAGCGCCACCGCGTCCACCTCCAGCAGCAGCGCCGCCGTGCAGCGCTCGGCGTCCGCCTCGGGGTAGAGGACGTGCGCCGTGCCGTAGGAGGTGGAGAACGCCTGCGCCTTCCCGGGATGCTTGTGCAGCAGAAAGCCCAGGTCGGTCGCGGGGCGCTCGGGGACGCCGGTGGTACTGATCGTCAGGAACACGTACCCGAGTATGGGTGGCGTCGGGCCCCCACCGATACTCGATTACCTCGCGAGCAGCAGCGGCCCCCACCAGGCCGGCAGACGGCCGGCCGGCCACAGAGGACACCGGGCGGGGCGGGACATACGCCAGGCTCGCCGAACCCGGATACGAGCCGGTGCACTTCCGCGAAGAGATCCGCTCACACATGCCCTCGCAGGACGGGGCGGCACAGCTGAGCATGTCCGCGGGCACCCCGGTCATCCTCACCTGCCGCTGAGTCACGACCTTCTTCACAGGCTCAAGCACCCGCCGTCGCTCCGCTCCTCCGGACGGGCACACGGGCATTTCGAAGTCAGCGCCGGCGACAGTTGGACAGCAGGAACCCCTGTGCGTGGCCGTTTGCAGCCGACACCGCGCTTATCCCTTTGGCTGCACCGACGACGTTTGACCGGACTCGCCGTGACTAGCCTGCCAAGCATTGATTTGCAGGCCAGGAACAAAATATTCATCCGATCGGTTACGAGCCATCCGCTCTCTTCGCCGATCAGCGGAAGTGGTCGACAACCTCGTCCGGTCCCAGATCCCGCACCATCCCTGCGAGCTCGCCCAGGAAGTGGGCCCGACTATCCACGTGCATGTGCAAGCCAGTCAGGAGAGCCCGCGCTCACGCGCCAGGCTCCGCCAGCCGAGCGGCGGAGCCTGGCCTTTGAGGCTTGGGACATCCGGTGCATCCTGCCGGACGTCGCGAAACCCCTGTTCTACTCCTCTTCCGTGCACAGCCTGTCGTAGAACTTTTCGTAAGCGGCCGAGTAAGCCTGCATGTACTTCGAGTTTTTCGACTTCGGCGCCCAGGACTGCTTGTATTCGCAGTCCGGGCCGTCAGCCTGCCCGGCTACCCGTCCGTCTCGAGCACCCTCCTTCGCCCCCGGGGTCGGCGGCTTCAGGACCTGATTCACAGACACCGACGCGGCGTGGGTGGTGTCGGCCGAGCCTTGCGCCATGGCTGCGGGCGAGAACGCCAGGGCCACTGCTGCGGCGAGGGGGCTCGCCACGAGTGCGACGGTTCGCTTCGCGTGCATAGTTACCCTCTTCCTTGATAAGGGTGCGGCACATGGCGCCTCGACCTGGCCAAGGCACTTCCTTCGTGCGGTTGCCGATCAGGGAGCGGCATCTACACTCTCTGGCACCATGAGGCCGGTGGATTCTGGCTTCCGACGCCAACTTCCTTGCGAGCCGGCTGCTACTCGCAATTGCGGCGTCTCCAATTCGACCGTAGCGAGCACCGGCCAGGATGTCTATTTATGACCTGATCCCGTGATTGACGTGCCAACTACCGCCGACTCCGCAGTGACTGAGGGCTGTCTCGTAAGTGCTGTTCATCTCCAACGGGAGACAGCCCGCGGCGGTCAGCAGAAGACGAGTTCGACTTCCTTCTCCAAGCAGTACTTCATGACGGTGACCAGTTGGCGCACGTCGTCGATGCGTCGCTCAAGGACGGGGTCCCCGTCCTCGTGTTGCCGCTGGTCGGTGATTGCTTCCAGCCTGGGCAGCATGGCCGCGCATTGAGCGGGCGCGAGAGAGCCCTCGTCGTCTGGATGGTCGAGGAGCGGTGCCAGTGTGGTGGAGACGCTGCTCCACATGCGGTCGCCACCGAATCCGTTCATCTCCGCAAGGGTGAACCCCTCTGCCTGAGCCAGCCACTCCCTGAACATGTTGAAGCCGGTGCAGGACCAGGAGACGTCTGGGCTGGTCACGTCGTCGTCTCCGGGGGAGAGCATGAGCCCCGTCTTGTTCCTCCTTGCTTACCCGGGGCCCAGGATCAGTCGCGGGGAGACGTGTCGGCAACTGAAATGATCTGTCGTACGGCTGGTGTGATCACGGCGTCGGAGTCCTCGTGGACAGCCCCGTTCACCGGGCTGAGTGAACCGTGCCTGTTCTGCATCGGACTCCACCCAATACGACGGGACGTCAGCAACCGGGCATCAACCGACCATGCCGAAGCCCTGGGCCGAGTCCAGCCGGGTGCCTGCCGGCACGCCTGTCAGAGGAAACCTCAGCAGGGCCCGCGCGCAGCCCGCTCCGCCACGAGCACCACGCGCCGTGCGCCGTCATCGCCGTCCACGGTCCCGGCCCCGATCCACCAACTCCCGTAGGCCCAGGCCCGCATGTCCACCACGTGGTTGCCGAAGGGGGTGAGCAGGGGCAGTCCTGCCGTCGCGTCCACCGTCGGATCGGCGTGCCCACCCATGGCGAGGTTGCGCGAGGGCCCGTACCTACGGCTGATCTCCTCGACCAGATCGGCCAGCGTGACCTTTCCGGAAACGGCAAGACACAGGTGCCCTGCCCCATGCCCCGCCACGCCGCACTCCAGCGGCTGCGGACCGCGGGCAACCAACGGCGTCACGGCATCAAGCAGTTCGTCCCTCCCGATGCGCTTCCGTTCCTCCCCGCGCATACGTGCCGCCCTGTTGTCCTCCTTGATCCCCCGGATCTCTCGCTTGACACGGAAGCCGATGTAACCCCACGCCGGGAGCGCAGCGACAAGACTCATCAGCCGATCCTCGCCGGACTCCCCCGACCCGAAGGTGATCGACCCATAGACAGCCGCCCAGACGATTGCGAAACCGAGCAGACGATTCATGGCCCCCTCCGGCCCCCTTGGGAAAACGGTCGGTTCTACCGGACACCGGCCCCGTAGTGCGAGCCATCGGAAGCTTCGGCCGCATCACCCCGGGCGGCGCCGTCTGCAAATCCCTGCAATGGCACGGTCCGGGTACCTTTCCGCAGCATAGCCAGGCAGCGTCTCGGCAGGACAGCAGGAGCAGCGCGATCGAACTTACAAGGCGGGAGTCAAGGAGGGTCCGGGCAGTCATGATCACCCAGTCCTCCCTACACTCCAGGTCATGCCGACCCAGCATCAGCCCGTGAGCCCCACCGACGACCTGTTGTCGATCATCGACAGGCTGAGCGCGCTCCCCTTCCCCGATTCAGAGGTCAAGCCCTCGACAAAGGGCGAGTGGGGCGGGCCCGGATATCACCTGGCCGTGCTCCGCGAGAGCCAGGACTTCTGGGACGACCGGAGCGAGGACGTCGTCGAGGCAGCCGAGCGGGAAATGGAGGCCGACTTCGCCGCGCTGGCTGGCTCTTTGACCGAGCGCTGGGGAGCCCCAGAGACCGTCGACCTGGGCCGATATCTCGGCTTCGCCGAACCCGACCCCGGGTTCCGGGCCCCGAAGTCGCTCGGCTTCCTCAGCGGAGTCGCCGTCAGCATGCAGGTGTGGCGGCTGCCGTCCTCCGGGCGCTGGGTTGGCCTAACCATCGGCCAGGCCGATCCTGAGTGGCCACTCCAACTGCTTGTGGCCTTCGGTGATTCATCCTCGCTCCAGTGAGGCGGTGGCCCCCTCCGTACGGATCAGAAGGTCACTGACATCCATGGCTGACATCAACGTCATCGGACGGTGACGGATCCAACGGACCTCCAGCGGATCGGAGAGCCGCCGCCGCTCATTGTTCCGGCAGCTCGCTGGGAGCCGAAATCGAACTCCTGAAGCGGGTGTCGCAGGTTCGAATCCTGCCGGGGGCACCAGCCGAAAGGCCCCGGACCGATCATGGTCCGGGGCTTTTTGCGGTTCGGTTTCAGGCGGCGTGCGGGGTGAAGGTGACGCGGGAGTCGCCCTCGTCGATGGCCAGGTTCAGGGTGCCGTCCAGGGCCTTGGCCAGGCGTCGCAGCAGCGGAAGCGTCGGCACGGTGTCGCCGCCCTCCATCCGGGACACCTGAGGCTGCGTCATCCCGGCCCGCTCGGCCGGCTCGGCCTGGGACAGACCGAGCTCGATCCGACGGTCGTAGACCGCCTGCCCGAGGTCGCCGGCCAGCCGTGCGTCGACGTACTCCTGGTCGTACTCCACCGCCTCACCCGCAAGCTGCCGGGCCCGGCGCGTCCTCCACGTGCTGTGATTCATCAGCTCCCCTTGCGCCGATCGTAGGTGTGCTCGGCCCGGTGAGCCGCGCCGCAGGCGCCGGGCTGCCTACAACCGATACGGCGGAGTACGTCACCTCTTCGCCGTCCTGGACCTGGCCAAGGACAAGCTCTACGGCCGCATCAAGCCCCTCAAGAAACGCACCCAGTTCCTGGAGTTCTGCAGGTACCTGCGCAGCCTCTACCCGCCCGAAGTCCGTATCGCGATCGTCTGTGACAACTTCTCCCCACACCTGACCACGAAGAAGTGCCGGCGGGTCGGCACCTGGGCGGCGGCGAACAACGTCGAGATGGCCTGCACCCCGACCAACAGCTCCTGGCTCAACCGCATCGAGGCCCAGTTCACCGCCCTGCGCCACTTCACCCTCGACGGCACCGACCACACCACCCACAAGGAGCAGGGCAGCATGATCCGCCGCTACATCATCTGGCGAAACCGTCACGCCGACGACCGGCGCCTACGCGCCGTCGTCGACAGGGCGAACGTCGCCTGATGCGGCACTGGCCCGCCACTGCGTGCCACAGTCATGTCAGGTCCAGGGGTCTACCACGCTGAAGTGTGAGCCGTCCCAGTGACCGATCTTCTGCGAGATCACGAGCGAGGACGGCGAGCCTCCGTCCGCAGGCCTGCCGTGAGTACGTGCAGGCCTGCGGGTGTGAGTCATGCGGGTGGTCTGCCCGCGCGGCCGGAGGGGCTAGGGCAGCTGGGACTGGACCTGGGAGGAGATCAGTTCCAGGTGGTCGAGGTCGGAGAGGTCGAGGATCTGGAGGTAGATGCGGCGGGAGCCGATCTCGGCGTAGCGGCCGATCTTGTCGACGACCTCGGCGGGCGAGCCCGCCAGGCCGTTGGCCTTGAGCTCGTCGACCTCGCGGCCGATCGCGGCGGCGCGGCGGGCGATCTCCCGGTCGTCCTTGCCGACGCAGACGACCAGGGCGTTGGAGTACACGAGGTCGTCGGGGTCGCGGCCGGCTTCCTGGGCGGCGGCGCGCACCCGGCCGAACTGGCGCTCGCTGTCCTCGAGGGAGGCGAAGGGCATGTTGAACTCGTCCGCGTAGCGTGCGGCGATGCGCGGGGTGCGGACGGCGCCGTGGCCGCCGATGAGCACCGGGACCTTCGACTGGGCGGGCTTGGGGAGCGCCGGGGAGTTCGTGAGGTCGTAGTAGGTGCCGTGGAAGTCGTAGGTCCGGCCGGGCTCGGTGGCCCACAGCCCGGTGACGATCTCCAGCTGCTCCTCCAGGCGGGCGAGCTTCTCCTTGGGGAAGGGGATGCCGTACGCCGTGTGCTCCTCCTCGAACCAGCCTGCGCCCAGGCCGAGTTCGATGCGACCGCCGGACATCTGGTCCACCTGGGCGACCTGGATGGCGAGGACGCCGGGGAGGCGGAAGGTGCCGGCGGTCATCAGGGTGCCGAGCCGGATGCGCTTGGTCTCTCGGGCGAGGCCGGCCAGGGTGATCCAGGCGTCGGTGGGGCCGGGCAGGCCGTCGCCGGAGCCCATTTTGAGGTAGTGGTCGGAGCGGAAGAAGGCGTCGAAGCCGAGGTCCTCGGTGGCCTTGGCGACGGTGAGCAAGGTGTCGTAGGTCGCCCCCTGCTCCCGAGTTCATCAGTTGATGGGCACATGAATGGGTCCGGGGCGTCGTTGTCGCAGGTCAGCGCGATGCGGCCTGTGGGCGGGTAGCGAAAGTGTGGGCACACGATTTCTAGAACGATCTAGTCTTGTCCTCGTCATTTGTGT
>NZ_JAESIF010000051.1:0-49299 GCF_016757295.1 Streptomyces sp. M2CJ-2
ACCGTCAAGGGGCTGAGCGCCGAGGTCGGCGCGTCGGTCACCTCCGGCGCGGTGATCTGCGAGATCAAGGACTGAGGTTCAGAGGACCGACCCCCGCATTTTTCCACCGGTGATCGGCCGGTTCACGGCTTCCCCATGCCCGCTCAGGGGCGGCCGACGACGGAACGAGTCAGGAGTGTCCCCATGAGAACAGCGGCCGAGAGCGCACACCCGCCGGCCTTCCACGTCCAGGAGGTCGCGGAGCACGTCTTCGCCTATGTCCAGCCCGACGGCGGGTGGTGTCTGAACAACGCGGGGATCATCGCCCCGCCGGGGCACACGGCCCTGGTCGACACAGCTGCCACCCAGGTCCGGGCGCGGGCGCTCAAGGAGGCGGTGGGCCGGGTCAGTGGGACACCTCCTCGGTACCTCGTCAACACCCATGCGCACGGGGACCACACCTTCGGAAACAGTCAGTTCACAGACACAGCCGTGATCGTCGCCCACGAACAGGCCCGAGCCGAGATGGCGGTGGCCGGATTGCATCTGACCGGGCTGTGGCCGGACGTTCAGTGGGGCGAGATCGCCGTAGAGCTACCCGCGCTCACCTTCTGCGACCGGATGACACTGCACGTCGGCGACATCCCGGCCGAACTCCTGTACCTGGGCGTCGCCCACACCACCAGCGACACACTGGTCTGGCTGCCGGAACAACGGGTCCTGTTCACCGGGGACGTCGTCATGTCGGGTGTGACGCCCTTCTGCCTGACCGGCTCGGTCTCCGGCTCCATCGAGGTGATCGACGAACTCCGGATGCTCGAGGCCGAGACGGTGGTGCCGGGGCACGGACCCGTCGCCGGACCGGAGATCCTCGACGAGACGTACGGATATCTGCGCTTCGTGCAGAAGCTGGCGGCTGACGGACTTTCCGCCGGCCTGAGTCCTCTGGACGCCGCGCGTGAGGCCGACCTGGGGCCTTACCACGAACTGCTCGACGTGGAACGGCTGGTGCCGAACCTGCACCGCGCCTACGCGGAGGCGCTGGGGCAGGCCCCCGGCAGCCGGCTCGACATCGAGCAGCTCTTCGCTTCGATGGTCGATTACCACGGGGGCCTGCCGGACTGCGCTGCTTGAACAACCGTTGCCCGCCGCCCATAGCGGCGGTGACAGGAAGGAAGTCATGACATCTCGCCAGATGTCCAGCGCCCGTTTGCAAGTTCTCGCCGAGAAGGCCGCGGAGACGGCACTGTTCCATGCCGCCGAGGCGGACATGGCGCGTGCACTGCCGCCACCCGTTGCCGACGCCATCCGGGAAGCGGGCTTCGCGCGTCATTTCGTTCCCACGGAGTGGGGTGGTAGCGCCGGATCCGTCACGGATCTGCTGCGTGCCGCGGCAACGCTCGGCGAAGGCTGCGCCTCTGCGGCATGGTGTGCTTCCGTCATCGCCGGAGCCGCCCGGATGGGGGCCTACCTACCGTTGGCGGGACAACGGGAGATATGGGCGGCCGGACCCGACTCCGTGATCGTCGGAGCTCTGATGCCCTGTGGGACGGCGACCCGGCACGGCGACGGTTGGCGGGTGTCCGGGGAATGGGACTTCACCAGCGCCATCGGCATCTCCGACTGGGCACTGGTCTGCGCACAGGTGCCGCAAGAGGACGGGGCGGAGTTGTGGTTCTTCGCGTTACCGCGTGCGGACTACGAGATCGCCGACACCTGGCACCCGGTGGGCATGCGGGGCACCGGAAGCAACACCCTGATCGCCACGGAAGCATACGTTCCCCGTCACCGGGCCTTTCCGCGTGAGGCCATGCTCAAAGGCGCCGGTACGACATCGGTGGCGCGGTGCCACACCGTTCCGCTGCGCGTGCTGAGCGGACTGCTGTTCGCCGGGCCCGCCCTGGGCGCGGCCCGCGCGGCGCTGGAGGTCTGGTGCGCCCGTGTGGGTGGCCGCCCGGCCCCGGACCCCGGCGCGAGACTCGTCGCAGCCCGGGCTGCCACCGGCATCGACACGGCTGACATGCTGCTCGGCCGAGCAGCCCGGGTGGCCGACGACGCCACGGCCGGCGCCACCGAGGAACTGCGCAACCCGGCGGACTGCGCCTTGGCGGTGGAACTGCTGGTGGACGAAGTGGAGCGTCTCTACCGAACGGTCGGCAGCACGGGCCAACTCCCCCCCGACCCCCTTCAGCGCATCTGGCGTGACCTGCACGGCATCGCCGGCCATGTGGCCCTCCGAGTCGATCCGGCGGGCTCCGTCTACGGCGAGCACCTCCTCAGGAGCGCCTCTCACGGGTGACCACGGCAGCCCCCGCCGGCCCGGCATCCGGGCCTGCCCCCGTCGGGCCGGTACCGGCACACCTTCACGAAACGAAAAGGAGCCAGGATGAAGTTCGGCATAGTTTTCTTTCCCACCGTGGGACCCGGGGACAAGTCCGCCGAGCAGTACTTCGACGAGTGCCTGCGCCTCGTCGACCTCGCGGAGGAGCTCGAGCTGCTCCACGTGAAGATGGTGGAGCACTACTTCTTCGCCTACGGCGGCTACAGCCCCGACCCCACCACCTTCCTGGCCGCCGCGGCCGGACGCACCAGGAACCTGCGGCTGGGGACCAGCGCCACCATTCCCGCGTTCCAGCACCCGGTGAAGTTGGCCGGAAAGCTCGCCATGCTCGACAACATCTCCAAGGGCCGGCTCGACGCCGCTCTCGGCCGGGCCTTCCTGCCCGACGAGTTCAAGGCGTTCGGTGTGCCGATGGACGAGAGCCAGGACCGCTTCAAGGAGGGTGTCCAGGCCATCAAACGGCTGTGGACCGAGGAGGACGTGGTCTTCGAGGGGCGGTTCCACCAGTTCGGTCCCGTCACCCTGCTCCCCCGCCCCGTGCAGCGGCCGCACCCTCCGGTGTTCGTCACCACGGCTCGCAGCGCCGAATCCTGCGCGGCCGCAGGACGGGACGGCCACCATCTGCAGACTGTGCCCAACGTCATGTCCACCGAGGAACTGCAGAACAGGCTGGACGTCTACCGCTCGGAGCGCATCGCGGCCGGGCACGCCCCGGGCAGTGAGCAGATCCACTTCAGCTACCCGTGCGTCGTCGCCGCCGACGACGAGACGGCACGCCGCATGGGGCGCTACGACGACGACCGCAACACCGCGGCCATCCACGAGGCCGTAGCGGCTTGGGGGTCCACCACGAGCTCGGCCTATCCGGGCTACGAGAAGCTCTTCGAGGCCACCGGGCGGTCGCACTTCGAGGAGAAGATGGCCGCGCGCAAGCTGCTCATCGGTTCACCCGACCAGGTACGCGCCGACCTGGAGCAGATCGCCGAGTGGTTCGGCGACGACATCGTCATCAGCCTCGGTGTCCACTCCGGACACCTCTCCTTCGAGCAAGCCGCCACCACCATGCGGCTGATGGCCGAAGACGTCATCCCCAAGCTCTTCCACCGCTGACCCCGGAACAGGAAGCACCATGACACAGCAGCGACGTACCGTGACCGTCATCGGCACGGGCACCATCGGACTGGGCTGGATCACCCTCTTCCTCGGCTACGGCATGCAGGTTCGGGTCAACAGCCGGCGTCCCGAAGCGCCCGAGATCGTCCGCCGCGGCATCGAACTGTCGGCCGGCCACCTCCCCGACGGCACCGGCGACCCCGAGACCTTCGATTCCCTTCTCTCCTTCGAGCCGGACCTGGAACGAGCGGTGGCCGACGCCCACGTCATCGTGGAGAACGTTCCGGAGGACCTGGAGCTCAAGCGTGCGCTCTTCGCCCGGATCGGCAAGGCGGCTCCGGCCGAGGCGCTGATCCTCTCCTCCACCTCCACCTTCACCCCCGACGATCTCGGCACCCTCATGGCGGACCCCTCCCGCCTGGTGGTGGGCCATCCCTTCAACCCGCCCCATGTGGTGCCGCTGGTCGAGATCGTCGCGGGCGAAGCGACCGACCGTGCCGCCGTCGCGGAAGCGGTCGCGTTCTACCGCGAGGCGGGCAGGACTCCCGTCGTGCTGCGCCGGCCGATCACCGCCTTCGCCGCCAACCGCCTGCAGTCGGCCCTGCTCAGGGAGAGCGTCCACCTCATCAGGGAGGGCGTCGTCACCGTTCAGGAACTGGACGAGATCGTGACGGAGTCCATCGGACTGCGCTGGGCCACAATCGGTCCGTTCCTCGCCTTCCACCTGGGAGGCGGTGAAGGGGGACTGCGTCAGTGGCTGAGCACCCTGGGCGCCGGGCTCGAACAGGGCTGGGAACTGCTGGGGCGCCCTCCCATGGACGAGGAGACCATCGCGACCCTCATCGCTCAGGCCGATGACGCCTACGGTGACCGGACCTACAGCGCGTTGGTCCGTGCCCGGGACACCCGCCAGACCGCGGTACTCCGGGCTCTGGAAGCGGCAGCCGGGCAGGAGCAGGCCGCATGACGCGGCTCAGCGGCAAGACCGCCGTCGTCACGGGAGGGACCCGAGGAATCGGGTGGCGCCTCGCAAGGAGATTCCTCGAGGAAGGCGCCGACGTCGTCGTGGCTTCCCGTGACCGGGGCAACTGGCGACCGGAACCGGTGGCGGGCGGTGCCCGTGTCACCTTCCATCCGGTCGATGTCCGTGACCCGGCCTCTGCCCAGGACCTCATGAGCGCCGCCGCCGACCGCTTCGGCACGGTCGACATCGTGGTGGCGAACGCGGGCGTGAGCCGCCCCGGAGCAGTGGAGAAACTCGCCCCCGCACACTGGGCGGAGGTGATCGACACCAATGTCACCGGTGTCTTCAACTGCGCTCAGGCGGCCATCCCGCATCTCCGACTGAGCACCGAGGGCCGACTGATCACCGTCTCCTCGGTGCTGGGCAGCAGGTTCGCGCCCGGCGCCGCCGCCTACGGCGCGAGCAAGGCGGCGGTCGAGGCGTTCACCAAGGTCCTCGCGGTCGAGGTCGCCGCGGACGGCATCACAGCCAACTGCCTCTCGCCGGGCTTCATCGACGAGGGAATGGGCGTACAGCTCAGGCAGAACGAGGCGGTCTGGGAGAAATTCCGGACCAAACTCGCCTCCGGCCGTATGGGCCGGGGCGACGAGGTGGCGTCGGCGGCGGTGTTCCTTGCCGGTGACGACAGCTCGTACGTCAACGGCCACGTCCTCGAGGTCAACGGCGGCCTCTTCTGGTGACCGCCGGCCACGGCCCGCCGCATCCCCGCGGCACCCCGGTCTTCGGCCCAGGGGCAGCGCCGCGTACATCCCGTCCACAACCACCATCACGCGAAGGAGCACACCCATGAAGAAGTTCGGCAACTGGAAGGTCCGCACGGTGTTCGCCGCACTCGGCGCCCTGATCGTTTCCCCGGCACTGGCGGGATCCGCAACCGCGGTCGAGTCCTCCGTCGGCTACCTCTGCCAGGCATACCGGGAGGGCGCCTGGCTCTCCTACAACAGCACCCGGGCTTGGGACGTGGAGGCCCCGGCCAAGGTGGCTCCCCGCTCGCAGTTCGACGTCTCCTACCTCTCGTCGCCGTTCACCCTCAACCCCGCGTACCAACAGGAGGTCCGCGAGATAACGGTGGCCGTCACCCTGCCCGAGGGCAGCATGGCCGTGGACGTCGAGCTCTCCGGCGGCAGCAACCTCGGCGACTCGGAACAGACCGTCGAGGTGAGGGGCGACACGCTGTACCTCACCGCCAGCGGCCCCTTCTTCGGTGGCCAGACCTTCCAGTTGCCGAGGGTCACCGCCACCGTGAAGGCGCCGGCCTCCGGGGTGCTGACCACCAAGGCCGCCGGAACCGGCTTCGACGACCCGGGCCTGGCTCTCCGGTCGCTGGATCCCACCACCTCCGAGTTCAACCCCACCCAGTGCTACCCGGACCCCGCCGTGCCGGTGGTGCTCTCCAGCACGACCGTACGGCGTTGACCGATCTCCGAAGGATTCGTACCAGCAGAGAGGTGAGTTACCGATGAGCGCTACCCCCGCACCCCCCGTCGCGGCAGCAGGCGGTTTCGTGACCGCGGAGCTGTACACGCAGATCCAGCAGTTCTACGCATGGCAGATGGGGCTCATCGACGACCGCAAGGCGCAGGAGTGGGCGGACACCTTCACTGAGGACGCGGTCTTCGAGGAGGCCAGCCGGATGGAGCCGTTGCGCGGCCGGGCGGCCATCGCCGCCTCCTGCCGACAGCGGGCCGACCGGCTGGAGGCGGAGCAGACCGATTTCCGGCACTGGCTCGGAATGCTCCAGGTGCTTCCGCAGCAGGACGGCACCCTGCGCACCCGCAACTATGCACTGGCGATGCGCACGCGGCTCGGAGGACCGTTGGAGATTTTCGCCAGCGTCGTCTGCCACGACCACCTGGTGCCCGACGGCACGGGGTGGCTGGTGCGCCACCGCACTCTTCAGCACGACGGCTCGGGGCTGCGCTAGCACTCGCGGCGGCTCATGGAGAGCTGAGCCGACGAGGGACGCGGGCCGGGAGGATCTGTTCTGCTCCCGGCCCGTCCGTCCCTTGACCTCAACTGCTCTTGAGGTCACAGAGTTGGTCCACCTCCTCGTCGGGCTCGGCGAGGAGGACGAGACGAAAGGTTGTCATCCATGCGAGCAGCGGCGTTTTCCTCCTTCGGGGGCCCCGAGGTGTTGGAGACGGTCTCCGTTCCGACACCTCAGGCCGGGCCGGGAGAAGTCAGGGTCAGGGTCCGGGCCGCAGGGGTCCAGCCCATTGACTGCGCGGTCCGTTCCGGGCGCCGTGCTCCCGGCTTCACGATCGATTTCCCGCACATCACCGGGGGCGAGTTCGCAGGGGTCCTCGACCAGGTCGGTGACGGAGTGACGGGTGTGGAGGTGGGCACCGAGGTGCTGGGTTTCCGCACCCAGTTCACCTACGCCGAGTACGTGGTCGTGCCGAGTGACCAGGTGGTGGCGAAACCCGTCTCCATGCCGTGGGAGGTCGCGGGCGGGTTTTCCGGCGCCGGGCAGGCGGCACACACGGCAGTGGAGGCCCTGGGGGTCGGTGAGGGCGACACCTTCCTCGTCAACGGGGCCGCCGGCGGTGTGGGCACCGTAGCGGTGCAGATCGCCCGTTACCTGGGCGCCACCGTCATCGGCACGGCGAGTGAAGCGAACCACGACTACCTGCGTGCGCTGGGCGCGACACCCGTCACCTATGGCGACGGACTGGTCGACCGAGTAAGGGAGTTGGCCCCGTACGGGGTGGACGCGGCGCTGGACGCGGCCAGCGCGGACGGGCTGCGGGCCGCCGTGGAACTGGTCAAGGACAAGGACCGAGTCGGCACGATCACCTCGGTCGAGGCGTACGAGCAACTCGGCGCGCGCTGGATCGGAAGCCAGCGGTCTGCGAACCGGCTGGACGCCTTGGTGTCCCTGTACGTGCAGGGAACCCTGAACATCCACGTACGGGCCACCTACACGCTGGAAGAAGCGGCACAGGCGCACCGCGACGTCGAGGCGGGCCACGGCAGGGGCAAGGTCGTCCTGCTGGTCGGCTGAGCAGGCGGGGCGCCTTCGACATGCGCCCCGCCTCTTGCCTTCTCCCTCCGCCGGGCGCGAGGCCCGGCGGAGCCCACTCGCCCTGATACGAGGTACTGCACCATGGACCATCCGTCCCGATCTCTGCCGTTCGGCCGCACGGCAAGCCGAAACGGGCTCACCCACCGCACCGTGTCATGACCGGCCGTACCGAGCATCCCACCGGGGAAGAGGCTCCCGCACCCGTGCCAGGAGGGCTGGTCGACGCCGCCCGGGACCCGGCGGGCCCCGGCCGCACCGGCGCACTGGTCACCCTGCTGCTCGCCTCCACCCTGGGTGTGATGGCGGGCTCAGTCGTCTCTCCGGTGGTGGAAGTGATGCGCGGGGCGCTCCAGATCGGCGGCACCGCGGCCGGCCTCGTCGTCACCGCCCATGCGCTGGCCGTCGCCGTCGTCAGCCCGCTGGTGGGGCGGCTGATCGACCGCCGGGGCGTCAGAACGCCGCTGGCCTTCGGCCTCGTCCTCTACGGACTGGGCGGGGCCACCGGTCTGTTCGCCGGCTCCTACCCCGTCCTGATCGCCGGCAGGCTGGTCTTCGGCGTTGGAGCGGCAGCCGTCTTCATCGGCACCACCGTCGCCCTGCTCCAACTGTTTCAGGGGCCCCGACAGGACCGCGTCATGGGTTGGCGTTCGGCCGCCAACAGCGTCGGCGGCATCACCTGGCCGCTCCTCGGCGGCGCCCTCGGCGGGATCTCCTGGCACGCCCCCTTCGCCGTGTACCTGATCGGGGTGCCGCTCGGGCTGCTGGCCCTTTTCGTCCTGCCCGACAGCCGGGGCGGTCGAGGAGCCCGTGAGGGCGGCGTCGTCACCTTGATACGACGCAACCCGGTGCTGCTCGGCTTCTACGCCCTTCAGGCCGCGTCGTCGGTCTTCCTGTACGCGATGGTGGTCTTCCTGCCCGCGCGGCTCGCCGCGTTGGGCATCCACGAACCGCTCACGGTGGCGCTGTACTCGGTGGTGGTCAGCAGCGCCGTCGGCAGTCTCGTGGGTCTCGTGTACGCGCGGTTGCGTGTCCGGTTGAGCTACCCGGCCCTGCTGCGCATCGCCGCCCTCGCCTGGACAGGTGCCTTCACCGTCCTCGGACTGGCGGACCATCCGGCACTGGTGCTGCTCGGCCCGGCACTGCTCGGAGCCGGCCAGGGGCTGTCGCTGCCCTCGCTCACCGTACTGATCAACGAGAACGCGCCCGGAGCGCTGCGGGGCCGTGCGGCTGCGCTGGCCGGGACCGTCATCTTCGGCGGCCAGTTCCTCTCGCCGCTGCTGTTGGGGCCGCTGATCGGGGCCACGTCCAGCACCACCGGTTTCCTGGCCGCGGCCGGCCTGGCGGCACTCGTCGTGGTGGTTCTGCTCGCCGTCAGGATTCCTGAGTCTCAGGATTCGCCTGGAAATTAACTCATCCGCAACCGTGCGTAAGAAAGCTGTGCGGCTGAGAAGGGTCAAAGGCCCTTCTCAGCCGCACTTTTTTATGTGCGTCCGACCTTCATGACAGTGTGTGACTCGATTTAACCAAGCTCTGCACTTCCAGGCGTTGAAGTAATAGTGGCCCGCAGGCAAGACTGTTTGTGGCTCGCGAACATCGAAGCGAAGCACAGCAATTCGTTTCGGTGTAATCCGAATGTGAGGAAGAAGGACGTATGGATATTCCGGAGGAGACCGCATGAGTGGTCGACGCGTGGTCATCACGGGCATGGAAGTGCTGGCTCCTGGGGGAATCGGCGTCAAGAACTTCTGGAGCCTCATCAGCGAAGGCCGCACAGCGACCCGCGGCATCACCTTCTTCGACCCTGCGCCGTTCCGGTCCAAGGTGGCGGCCGAGGTCGACTTCGACCCGTGGGAGCACGGCCTCGGTCCGCAGGAGATCCGGCGGATGGACCGCGCCGCGCAGTTCGCCGTGGTCGCGGCCGGAGGAGCCGTCGCCGACAGCGGGATCGAGATGGGCGGCCTCGACCCTTACCGCACCGGCGTCACCGTGGGCAGCGCGGTCGGCGCCACCATGGGGTTGGACGAGGAGTACCGGGTGGTCAGCGACGGAGGCCGGCTCGAGCTCGTGGACCACGCCTACGCCGCCCCTCATCTGTACGACTACCTCGTGCCCAGCTCCTTCGTCGCCGAGGTGGCGTGGGCGGTCGGCGCGGAAGGCCCCAGCACCATGGTCTCCACCGGCTGCACCTCCGGAATCGACTCCGTGGGTCACGCCGTCGAGGTGATCCGCGAGGGCTCCGCCGACGTCATGATCGCGGGCTCCTCGGACGCCCCGATCTCCCCCATCACCATGGCCTGTTTCGACGCGATCAAGGCGACCACCTCGCGCAGTGACGAACCTGAACGCGCGTCCCGGCCATTCGACGGGACCCGTAACGGATTCGTACTCGGAGAAGGGTCCGCTTTTTTCGTCCTGGAGGAGCTGGAGAGCGCCAGGCGTAGAGGAGCGCACATTTACGCGGAGATCGCCGGTTATGCCACCCGAAGCAACGCGTATCACATGACAGGGCTGCGTCCGGACGGCGCGGAAATGGCCGAGGCCATCCGGGTGGCGCTGGACGAGGCCCGGATGCCGGCCGACGCCATCGACTACGTCAATGCCCATGGCTCAGGCACCAAGCAGAACGACCGGCACGAGACGGCGGCGTTCAAGAAGAGCCTGGGAGAGCACGCCTATCGGACCGCGGTGAGTTCGATCAAGTCGATGGTCGGCCACTCGCTCGGCGCGATCGGCTCCATAGAGATCGCCGCGTCGGCGCTCGCGATGGAACACAACGTCGTGCCACCGACCGCGAACCTCCGCACCCCGGACCCCGAATGCGATCTCGACTACGTACCGCTCCAGGCACGGGATCAGCTCACGGACGTCGTTCTCACGGTCGGCAGCGGATTCGGCGGCTTCCAGAGCGCGATGATCCTCGCACGTCCCGAGAGGAGGCTCGTATGACGACCACCGTGGTGGTGACCGGACTGGGCGTGGCGGCGCCCAACGGACTCGGCACGCACGACTACTGGGAAGCCGTCTGCGGCGCCAAGAGCGGCATCGGCCGGATCGCACGGTTCGATCCCACGCCCTACCCGTCGCGTCTGGCCGGTGAGGTACCGGGCTTCGTGGCGGAGGACCATCTGCCCGGCAGGCTGCTTCCGCAGACCGACCACATGACCCGGATGGCCCTGGTCGCCGCCGACTGGGCCCTGGCCGACGCAGGGATAGACCCCCAGGAACAGCCCGCTTTCGACATGGGAGTGGTGACGGCCAGTTCCTCGGGCGGATTCGAGTTCGGGCAGAACGAACTGCGCAAGCTCTGGGGCCAGGGAAACCGGTATGTGAGTGCGTACCAGTCCTTCGCCTGGTTCTACGCCGTCAACAGCGGCCAGATCTCCATCCGCAACGGCATGAAAGGCCCCAGCGGAGTCGTCGTCAGCGATCAGGCGGGGGGCCTCGACGCGGTGGCCCAGGCCCGGCGTCAGATACGCAAGGGAACACCGCTGGTCGTCTCCGGTGCCGTCGACGCCTCGATCTGTCCGTGGGGCTGGGTGGCCCAGCTCGCCGGTGGACGGCTGAGTCGCAGCGACGAGCCCGACCGCGCGTACCTGCCCTTCGACTCCGAGGCGGCGGGGCACGTCCCGGGCGAAGGCGGCGCGATCCTCGTCCTCGAGGCCGCCGAGGCCGCGCGGGCGCGCGGTGCGAGAGCCTACGGACGCATCGCCGGCTACGGGGCGACCATGGACCCGAAGCCGGGGAGCGGCCGGACCCCGGGTCTGCGCAGGGCCATCGCGCTGGCCCTTGCGGACGCGGGCGCGTCCCCGTCGGACGTCGATGTCGTCTTCGCGGACGCAGCGGCCACACCGGAACTCGACCGGACGGAGGCGGAAGCGATCAATGCCGTCTTCGGCACCCGCGGTGTCCCCGTGACAGCGCCGAAGACGATGACCGGCCGGCTCTACTCCGGTGCCGCCCCCCTTGACCTGGCATCGGCGTTGCTTGCGATCGGCAACGGACTGATACCGCCCACCATCAACGTCGAGCCCGCGGTCGAATACGGCCTCGACCTGGTCACCGGCCGGCCGCGCGCCGCCGACGTGCGCACTGCTCTCGTCCTGGCCCGCGGCCAGGGAGGGTTCAACTCCGCGATGGTCGTCACCGCCGCCGACTGAGCGGCTGCCGCCCACCACCACCCACGAGAACGGACACATATGCCTGCCCAGAGTCTTGTACTGATCACAGGAGCGACCAGCGGCATCGGACTTGCCGTCGCCCGGCTCTTCGCCACCCAGGGGCACCGGGTGTTCATCGGGGCCCGCAGCCAGGAAGGGGTGGCCGAAAGGGTCGAGCAACTCCGCGCGGAGGGCTGGTCGGCCGACGGCCTGACGCTCGACGTACGCTCCGACGAGAGCGTGAACGAATTCGTCCGGACCGCGGTCGCCCGTCACGGCACCGTGGACGTCCTGGTGAACAACGCGGGCCGAAGTGGCGGAGGGGTCACCGCGGACATCACCGACGAGCTCTGGCACGACGTGATCGACACCAATCTGCACAGTGTTTTCCGGATGACCCGCGAGGTGCTCAACACCGGCCGGATGCGGCACAGCAGCCGGGGGCGGATCATCAACATCGCCTCCACCGCCGGCAAACAGGGCGTGGTGCTCGGCGCGCCCTACTCGGCGTCCAAGCACGGAGTGGTCGGTTTCACCAAAGCGCTCGGAAACGAACTGGCGCCCACCGGCATCACCGTGAACGCCGTGTGCCCCGGATACGTCGAGACCCCCATGGCACAGCGGGTGCGGGAGGGCTACGCCGCGGCGTGGGAGACCGACGAGGAGGCCGTGCTCACCAAGTTCCAGGCGAAGATCCCGCTCGGCCGCTACTCGACCCCGGAGGAGGTCGCGGGGCTGGTCGGCTATCTGGCCTCGGACACGGCCGCCTCGATCACGGCGCAGGCGCTCAACGTCTGCGGCGGCCTCGGCAACTTCTGACCCACCGAACCGAGACCAAGGAGCAGGTATGAGCGAGCCCGTCACCCGACAGGTGGAACACACGATCACCGTCGCCGCGCCGGCACAGGCCGTCTACGCCCTGATCGCCGAGGTCGGCAACTGGCCGCGGATCTTTCCGCCGACCCTGTACGTCGACCAGGTGGAGCGATCGGGCGACAGCGAACGCATCCGGATCTGGGCCACCGCCAACGGCGTGGCGAAGAACTGGACCTCACGGCGCGTTCTCGACCCGCGGAACCTGCGGGTCGCCTTCCGGCAGGAGGTGTCCGCGCCGCCGGTCGCGGAAATGGGTGGCGACTGGATCATCGAGCCGCTGTCACCGGGCGAGTCCCGGGTACGGCTGCTGCACGACTACCGGGCGGTGGACGACGACCTCGAGTCCCTGGCCTGGATCGACCAGGCCGTCGACCGGAACTCACGCTCCGAGCTGTCCGCCCTCAAGGAGAACGTGGAACGGGCGCACGCCTCGCAGGACGTCACCTTCTCGTTCGAGGACACGGTGCGGATCAGCGGCTCGGCGAAGGACGCCTACGACTTCATCAACGAAGCCCACCTGTGGTCCGAGAGGCTGCCGCACGTGGCCACCGTGCGCCTCACCGAGGACGAGCCGGGACTGCAGCTCCTCGAGATGGACACCCGGGCCAAGGACCGCTCGACCCACACCACGAAGTCCTACCGGGTCTGTTTCCCGCACCACAGGATCGCCTACAAGCAGATCACCCTCCCGGCGCTGATGTCCCTGCACACGGGCGTCTGGACCTTCCTCGAGGACGTCGGGGGGGTGACGGCCACCTCTCAGCACACCGTCGTGCTGAACACCGCGAACATCGCCGCCGTCCTCGGCGCATCGGCCACGGTCGAGGAAGCACGCGAGTACGTGCACACCGCGCTGAGTACCAACAGCCTCGCCACGCTCAATCACGCCAAGGCCTACGCGGAAGGCAGGAGCTGACCCCGCGCGGTGCGGCACCGGACTCCACCGCACACCACGGACACCGGTCACCGACAGCCGGCCACAGCCCTTTTTGAAAGGTCAGCCATGTCACCAGAACGTATCCGTCTCGCCGTGCTGTCCGGCAGCCCACCCAGCAGCCGCACCGGTCCCTCCGTCGTACGGTGGTTCCGCGGCGAAGCCGAGAACTTCGGTGAGTTCGAGATCGACGTCCTCGATCTCGGCGCCGATCCGCTTCCTGCCGTGATCACCCAGCCGCCGGACGCCGACGCGGCCCGCCGTCTGGCGACGGTGAGCCCACGGCTGGCCGCCGCCCACGCCTTCGTCGTGGTGACGGCGGAGTACAACCACGCCTATCCGGCGGTTCTGAAGGCGGCGATCGACTGGCACACGGCTGAGTGGCAGGCCAAGCCGGTCGGGTTCGTCTCGTACGGGGGCCGGTCCGGAGGGCTGAGGGCAGTGGAACAGCTGAGACTCGTCTTCTCCGAACTGCACACCGTCACCATCCGGGACAGCGTCAGTTTCCCGGACGTCTGGAAGCAGTTCGACGAGCAGGGCGAACCGAGCGATCCCGAGGGCTGCAACCACGCGGCGAAGGTCATGCTGGAGCAACTCCTCTGGTGGGCCCGGTCCCTCAAAGAGGCCAGAGACCGGCGGCCGTACACCGCGTAGACGTATCCGCGACGTCAGGAAGACCATTCACCGCCGAAAGGGGCACACGAACATGAGCGACTCCGCCTTCACCCTGGACGACCTGCGACGCGTCCTCCTCGAGAGCGCGGGCGCAGAGGAGGGCGTCGATCTCGGCGAGGACATCCTCGACACGAACTTCGGGGACCTCGGCTACGAGTCCCTCGCACTGCTCGAAACCGGCGGTCGGATCGAGCGAGGGTGGAACATCATGCTGGACGACGCCGACCTGGACGACTCCACGACGCCCCGGGCGTTGATCGAGGCCGTCAACACGCATCTGACCACCCAGACTGTTTGAATCCGTTCGCCCGGTTGTGTCTGGACGGTGCCGGCGGCACGGGCGGCTCTGCGCGCCCGGGCCGTCGCCCGTACAGCGGGTTCCGGCGCCGCAGGCGGGCGCCGGAACGCTTTCCACGCACCTTCTCCCCACGCCGCTTCGCCCGGACGGACGCGCGCAGTCGTTCCGCAGTCGATGACGCGGACCTCGGCGCGCACCGGCACCTCGCCGGGGAAAGGTGACCCATCACGGCACGGCATCCGAGGAGAACGATGACCGTTGTAGACGACACCCCTTCATCTCGCGTCGGCCGGCTGGCGGAACTCGCCGCGCGCAAGGAGGCCGCACGACAGGGCCCCGATGCCGAAGCCACCCGTAGGCAGCATGCCCGAGGAAAGCTGACGCCGCACGAGCGCATCGAACTGCTGCTGGACGAGGACTCGTTCGTCGAGGTGGAGCCGCTCCGCCGACACCGTGCGCAAGGGTTCGGCCTGGAGGGCAGGAGACCGCCCGGTGACGGTGTGATCACGGGGTGGGGCACGGTACAGGGGCGCACCGTGTTCGTGTACGCCCACGACTTCCGCGTCTTCGGCGGAGCCCTCGGCGAGGCGCACGCAGAGAAGATCCACAAGATCATGGACATGGCTCTCGCGGCCGGTGCGCCACTGGTGTCGCTGAACGACGGCGCCGGTGCCCGCATTCAGGAGGGCGTGTCCGCGCTCGCCGGCTACGGCGGCATCTTCCTGCGCAACACGAAGGCGTCCGGAGTGATCCCGCAGATCAGTGTGATGCTGGGCCCTTGCGCCGGAGGAGCAGCGTACTCACCGGCCCTGACCGACTTCGTCTTCATGGTGCGGGACACGTCCCAGATGTTCATCACCGGCCCGGACGTGGTGAAGACGGTGACCGGCGAGGACATCACCCAGAACGGTCTGGGCGGGGCCGACGTGCACGCGACGGTCTCGGGGGTGTGCCACGGTGCCTACGACGACGAGGCGACCTGTCTGGCGGACGTGCGGCATCTGCTGTCGCTGCTGCCGTCCAACAACCGGGAGCTGCCGCCGGCAGTCCCCACCGATGACCCCCTCACACGCCTCACCGGGACCCTGCTCGACCTCGTGCCCGCTGATCCGGGTCGCAGCTATGACATACGAGCAGTCGTGGAGGAGATCGTCGACGAGGGTGAGCTCTTCGAGGTCCACCCGGACTGGGCACGGAACATCGTGTGTGTTCTGGCGCGGTTCGGTGGGGAGGTCGCCGGGATCGTCGCCAACCAGCCCCTGTCGTCCGCCGGCGTACTGGACATCGACGCCAGTGAGAAGGCAGCGCGCTTCGTGCAGTTCTGCGATGCCTTCAACATCCCCCTGGTGACCATGGTCGACGTGCCGGGATTCCTGCCCGGCGTCACCCAGGAACACGACGGCATCATCCGGCGCGGAGCCAAACTTCTCTACGCCTACTGCAACGCGACCGTTCCCAGGATCTCCCTGGTGCTGCGCAAGGCGTACGGGGGAGCGTACATCGTCATGGACTCCCGTGCCGTCGGTGCAGACCTCGCCCTGGCGTGGCCGGGCAACGAGATCGCCGTCATGGGCGCGGAGGGCGCGGCCAACGTCATCTTCCGGAAGGAGATAACGACTGCCGACGATCCGGAGGAGGTGCGCAGTCGCAGGATCCGGGAGTACAGGGAGGAACTGATGCACCCGTTCTACGCGGCTGAGCGGGGTCTCGTCGACGACGTCATCGATCCTTCCCTGACCCGGCAGGTCATCGTCCGCTCACTGGCCATGCTCCGAGGCAAGCAGTCCGACCTGCCGCTGCGCAAACACGGCAATCCGCCCCAGTGAGCGACCGCTCGATCCTCCGCGAAACGCCGACCGGCGATCATCTGCTCTGCCGTCCCCGGGAGGACTCGATGCACCACCAGGAAGACTCTCGCCAAGAGACCGAGGAAACCGGTCACCGGACCGACCGTGCTCTGCCGGTCTCCGAAAGCCACCCGAACGACGAGGACGAGTGGCTCCTCGAACCGCACATCGTCCGGGGTCTCGACTGACGTGGCCACGGAGGAGCGGTGCTGTACCGGTCCTCCCACGAGGAAGCCCGGCAATCCACGACGCCCGGAGTGCGCACCAGGCAGGCGTCCTGACGTCCCGCGATCCGACATCGACGAGGGAGATGCTCCCGTGCCCATGCCCGGTCCATCGATCGCCGCCCCCGTGTCCGGCGATGAGCGCGCACCGGTCCACGAGGTCACTCTGGACGTCGGCGGCACCCTCCTCTCCGGACTGCTCGCGCAGCCGGCGTCCCCACCTCGAGCCCTGGTGGTGGCCCTCCACGGAGCGGGCATGAGGGCCGGGTACTTCCACGGTCCAGCCGACCCCGCCACGTCGCTGCTCTCTCTGGCGGCCTCGTGCGGGTATGCCGCCCTTGCGCTCGATCGCCCCGGCTACGGCCGTTCGGCCGGACAACTGCCCAGGGGCATGGGCCTGGAGGAGCAGGCGGAGTGTCTGCTCGCGGCGGTGACGGCGTACCGGCTGAACCACGTCTGCGGTGCGGGGGTCTTCCTCGTCGGTCACTCACTGGGCGGGAAGGCGGCACTCTGCACAGCCGCACGTTGGACGGGTGACGGGTTGCTGGGGGTGGATGTCTCAGGGATCAGCGACCGGTGGGCCGTGACCCCGAGCGAACTCGCCACGGTCGACGGCCGCCGTGCCCACGGGATGCACTGGGGTCCGCCGGGACTCTACCCGCCCGGGACCTTCCGGCTCGCCGGCGCACTCGTCACCTCCGTCCCGGCCCGGGAGGCGTGGGAGATGGCTGACTGGCCGGACAGGTATCCCCGCGTGGCCCAACGCGTCCGGGTACCGGTGCGTTTCACCTTCGCCGAGCACGAGCGGTGGTGGCGCAGCGACCCGCAGACCGTACAGGCCATGACGGCCCGGCTGAACGCGCCACTGGCTCGGAGCGAGCACCTGGCGGGCGCGGGACACAACATCAGCCTGGGCAGAGCCGCCCGCAGCTACCATCTGCGGGCTCTCGCCTTCCTGGAGGAGTGCCTGGCGCTGACGGAGGCCACGGCTCCGTGACGCGTACGGGTCTCCTGGCGGACATGACCGCCTCGCTACGGGTGCGGAACTTCCGGCTCTTCGCCCTGGGCCAGGTCGCTTCGGTGACCGGCACCTGGATGATGTTCACCGCCCAGGACTGGCTCGTGCTGAGGATGACCGGCGCATCCGCGTCGGCGCTCGGCGTGGTCACGGCGGCCCAGTTCACGCCCGTCCTGCTGATGACCCTGGCGGGTGGCGCCATGGCCGACCGCCTGGACAAGAGACGGCTGCTCATGGCGGCGAACTCCATGTCCGCGCTGCTGGCTCTCGCGCTGGGGCTCACCGTGCTGTCCGGTCGAGCGGGACTGTGGCACATCATCGCCTGCGCCGCTGGGACAGGAGTCGTCAACGCGGTCGAGATCCCGGCGCGCATGTCGTTCATCAGCGAATTGGTGGACGCGCCTCTGGTGCCGAACGCCTCCGCTCTGAGTGCGGCGTACTTCAACGTCGCGCGGGTGCTGGGGCCCGCCACCGCCGGCTTGCTCATCGGTTTCGTGGATGTCGGCGGCGTCATGCTGCTCAACGCGGTGAGCTACCTGTTCACGGTGGCCGGCCTGCGCTCCGTGCGGACCTCGGAACTTCACCGGACCGAAGGGCGGAGGGAACGCGGAGGAGTGGTGGAGGGGTTGCGGTACGTAGGAAAGCGGGGGCACCTGTCGCTGTCGCTCGCCCTCACCGCTGTCGTCACCCTGGCCGGATTCAACTTTCAGGTGACGTTGCCGCTGCTGGCGAGCACGGTCTTCCACACCGATGCCTCGGCGTTCGGGCTGCTCACCGCAGCCATGGCGGCCGGGTCCCTGCTGGGTGCCATGGCCACCACGGTGCGCCGGGGCCGGCCGAGCGAGCGAGCGGTGCTTGCCACGGCCGCGTCCTTCGCCGTTCTGGTGACCCTTTCCGGACTGGCGCCGACGTTCACCACGGCGCTGCTCGGCCTGGGACTCACCGGCTGTGCCATGGTGGCCTTCGCCCAATCGAGCAACCACCGTGTCCAACTCGGCTCCGATCCGGCCCACCGAGGCCGGGTCATGGCCCTCTACACCCTCATATCCCAGGGCACGACCCCCTTCGGGGCGCTGCTCACGGGATGGCTCGCGGACCAGTGGGGAGTCCGTGGCGCTCTCATGGCCTCGGGCTCCGTCTGCCTGTCCGCAGTGCTGGTGGCCTGGGGCATCTCGCTTGCCCGGCACGGCCGGGAGGAAAGTGCCGCTCCGACGCGCGTGGCGTTGGAGCGGCGGTGACGTGGGAGTGAAGGGTCGGACGCCTGCCGGGCCCACGCCAGTATGAAACCGAGTGCCCGACCGGTGGTCGGTCATGCCGTCAGTGGTACCCGACTTCGCTTCCGCACTCGCATGCCATCGGCCGAGTGTCGGTGAACGTACTCTCGGACGCGGAACGCGGCACTGGGCGAGGCGCATGAGGATCTGCCGGAAGGGGCCTACCGATTGCCGTGAACCCGTCCGCATGCGATCGGCTTGACGGCCGTGCATACGGACCCCGGACGGATCAGTCGGGTCGCTGAGCGACATGCCCCAGCCTGAAGCCCACGCCTCGGACGGTGATGATCCAGTTTGCAGAGCCGAGCTTCCGGCGCAGGCTACTGATGTGAGTGTCGATGGTCCGGCTTCGCCGGATATCGGTGTCCTGCCAGACCTGTTGGAGGATCTGGCGCCGGGACACCACGGCTCCTGGCTGGGAAGCGAGGAGCAGCAGCAGCTCGAACTCCTTGAGGGTGACAGGGACGGAACGCCCGTGCAGGAGGACCGAACGGGTCTCCCGTTCGATGGTGAGCGGCCCCAACCGTATGTGGGGACTCGCGGGTCTGCTGGGCCGCGCTCGCCGCATCACAGCGGATATGCGGGCCAACAGCTCCGGTACGCCGTACGGCTTGACGACGTAATCGTCGGCTCCGGCCTGGAAACCCAGTATTCGATCCAGCTCACTGTCGCGGAAGGTGACGGCGAGGACGGGTGTGTCGCAGACCGCCCGGATGGACCGGCACACATCCAGCCCGTCCACGTCCGGGAGCTCCATGTCGAGCAGGACGATCTCGTGTCGGTGGTGCTCCTTCAGCGCTGACACCCCGTCGGCGACCACATGAGCGTCGTGCCCATTGCGGCGCAGGATCCGGATGAGCGGTTCTGCCCATTGCTCATCGGGCTCCACGATGAGGACGCGCCATGAGTCCGGTTGCGGGAGAACGCTCTGACTGCCTTGATGCCGCGCGGACGAAGCGGGAGCAAGCGATCGTGCTGTAGGATGCGGCAACTGCTCCTCCTGGAAAGGTCCCAAGC
The DNA here is from genome assembly GCF_016757295.1 of Streptomyces sp. M2CJ-2. Lineage (NCBI taxonomy): Bacteria > Bacillati > Actinomycetota > Actinomycetes > Kitasatosporales > Streptomycetaceae > Streptomyces > Streptomyces sp. M2CJ-2. Next base: position 19,803 of record NZ_JAESIF010000051.1, read on the forward strand.
CTCCTGGGTGAGAGGCCGTTCGGGGTGGACGGTGGTGTAGGCGTCGTCGCCCTCCTCACGGCTACGCGGTGAGGTTGTCCCTGCCGTAGCCGTAAGTCATACGCGCGGTGCATCAGTAGCGTGTCATGTACTGGGCAGTAACTGTGCGGCGTATAGCACCAAGGTTGACCCACCAACACGCGCCGGACGGCGGCCCGTGAGCCGCCTGGATCCCGTGACGATCGGCCGCCCTCTGCCACCGGACCGCCCGGCTGCTCGACGCCGACCCGTTCGTGCTGCTCCTGCTGCGCGGCCGGGGCGAGCGCCAGGTGATCGACGCCCTGTCCCGGCGCAGCGCCGCCCGTCCCGGCTCACCGCGGCCCGCCGGTGCTCCGTTCACGTCTTCGACCTGCTCAGGACTTCCGCGCGCCCGCTCCGGCCTCCCGCGTCCCGGGGAGCCGCGCCCGTCGCTTCCGGCCCGCCGACACCCTGATGGTCACCCGCGCTTTTCCGCCAGTTTTCGCAACTAGCCCATAAGAAGCACGCAAAGTCATCACTATGTGACGCGACGGATGCGTCGACGACTGGCTTCTGAGGGGGATGCCGGCGTCGCGCGCGGGGGTGCGTCGGCTCTGGCGGAGCGGTGTCCAGCCCTGTCCGCGGGAGGGGACTGCACCGCATGAAGCGGATCACACGCACCGCCGTGCTCACGGTGGGCGCACTCATCGCTGCCCTGGGCGTGCCGAGCGCGGCCGCGCACGCCGCCGACGACTTACCCCGCGTCTTACCCCGTGTCGACCTGCGCGTGCTGGTCGTCAGCGACGGAGGCCCGGCCGTGGACGCGATCGCGGCCGAACTGAAGACCGCCGGCACGCCGTACACCGAAGTGGACCTCACCCCGGTCCGACCGCCCCGTCATCGACTCCGGCTTCCTCGCCGACATCGTGGACGGGCGACCACGCGCCAAGTACCAGGCGGTGGTCCTGCCCGACGACAACCCGTTCCCGGCGAAATCGCCTTCTTCAACGCCGGGCGGACAGCCGAGCAGGTCGACGAGTACAACTGGATCTACACCAGCCGCGCCCAGGGCGGAAGCGGCATCTGCGAGGACAACCCGGCCACCACGACGTGCCTGCCGGCTCCGCTGGACACCGCGACGGGATACACCGAGCACATCGTCCCCCTGGAGACCCGGATCGCGCTCGGCCACGTCCTCGCCAACGACCCCAAGCCGCACTTCGTCCACCAGTCCAACCTGGCCGAGGACCGCATCGCCTACCCGGTCCTGGACGGCGTGCTCGACGGCTACGCGGACCTGTTCGCCGACGACACCCCCGTGGTGAACCTGCGGATGAAGGACATCGGCGTCGAACTCCAGCGCCGTCTACCTCGAACTGTCCGGCACCCGGCGGCATCCGGCCGAGGCGGGAACACCGCAGGACACGGGAACACCGCAGGACACGGGGACACAGGACGGCACCGGGCTGTACGCGCAGTGTCCGGCCGGCCGACTGTGCCGCGCCGCCTCCGGGCGAGCGCACACAGGTCCCGTCACCCATGGCGACAAGGAGCGTGGCCGCATGAGCGGCCCCATGGCACTGGAACCGGGCGGAGCCGACGACTACGACCGGGCCAACGCGGAGTTCACCACCCGCAAGTCCATGCTGCTCAAGGGGGCCTGAGCACCCGTGCGCGTTCTCGTCCTGGGCCGCACCGGCTACCTGGGCCGTCATGTCGTCGCCCATCTGCGCGGCCTGCCGGACACCGAGCTGCCCGAGGCCAGCCGCTCGACCGCGGCGGCCGGCGCGGGTCCGCGCATCGACCTGGCCACCGACTCCCCCGACCGGCTCGCCAAGACCCTGGCGGAGGCGGCACCCGACTCCGTGATCAACTGCACGGGCGCGACCGCCGGGGACGCGGTCACCCTGGCCGAGGTCAACACCCGCGGCCCCGCCGTCCTGTGAGCCGCACTGCGGCAGGCCGCTCCCCGGGCACGCCTGGTGCACCTGGGGTCGGCCGCCGAGTACGGCCTGGGGGAACCGGGCACCAGGGTGACGGAGACGGCGGCGACCCGCCCGCTCGGACCGTACGGCGCGACCAAACTCGCGGGCACGGCGGTGGTGACGGCCTCCGGCCCGGACACGGTGGTGCTGAGGGTGGGCAATCCGGTGGGACCGGGGGCGCCGCCCACCGGGCTGCCCGGCAGGGTCGCCGCCCTGCTGCGCGAGGCCGGCGCGTCGGCAGGGGCGGGGCCAGAGGCAGGGGCGGGAACAGGGGCAGGGGCAGGGGCGGTGCTGCGGCTCGGTGACCTGTCCGCGTACCGCGACTTCGTCGACGCACGCGACGTCGCGCGTGCGGCGGCGCTCGCCGCCATGGCGGCCGGGCCGCTCCCGCCCGTCCTCAACATCGGCGGCGGCGAGGCGGTCCGGGTGCGCGACCTGGTACACCTGCTGGCCCGCCGGGCCGGTTTCGGGGGGCGGACCGAGGAGGACACGGGGGGCACGGGAGGCTCGGCCCGCTCGGCGGCGGTGTCCTGGCAGTGCTCCGACATCACGGCGGCGGGCGAGGCACTCGACTGGCACCCCTCGTACACCCTCGAGGAGTCACTGGCCGCGCTGTGGGCGGACGGCGGCACGGGCGCCAGCGGTGAGGACACCGCCGGGACGGAAGGCGACCGCGCGCCGTGAGCCTGCTGATCCCTCTGTACGTCCATCCGGCCGAGGACCCGGGCGCCTGGCACCGGCTGATCACGGCAGCCGACCGTACCCACGCCGTCGTGCTCAACCCCGCGAACGGCCCCGGGACCGGCCCGGACCAGGCGTTCACGGCGGTCGCGGACGCGCTGCGGACGGCCGGCGCCCGGCTGCTCGGCTACGTCGACACCGACTACGGCGCGCGGGACCCCTCCGCGGTCACCGCCGACGCACGTCGGCACCGGGAGTGGTACGCGGTCGACGGCTGCTTCCTGGACCGGGTGACCGCGGGGCCGGAGGGCCTGCCGGGCTGCCGCAGGTTGGTCCGGTCCCTGCGCCGGGCCGGCGCGCGGACCGTCGTGCTCAACCCCGGAGTGGACCCGGCGCCCGGCTACGTCCGCCTCGCCGACCTGACCGTCACCTTCGAGGGACACTGGTCCACCTACGTCGCCGCGTTCAGCCGCTCCGTCCGGGTGAAACCGCATCCACCGGAACGGATCTGCCACCTCGTCTACGGTGTGCCCGGGGCACTCGTGCCCCTGGCCGTACGCACCGCGCAGGACCGCGGCGCCGGGGTCTGCTGCCCCGTGACGGGTGGACTTCCCAATCCCTGGGCCGAGTTGACTCCTGCCCTGACCGTGACCGAAACCGAGGGACGAGCATGACCAGGAAGCCTCCGCCCCACACGCCCGCGTCGAGGGTGCGGGCCGTGCCTGCTGTGCCGGCCGGGCTGATCGCGCTGGTCGTGCTGGCCGTCACGGCCCTGACCGGGTGCTCCGCCCCGGGCAGCGCCGGGGACACGGACGCCGCCCGGTCGTCCGCACCGGCCCGCACCTCACCGGAGGCCCCGAGTGGGACCTCCCCCGCCCCCGGTGGGGGACTCTGGCGCCCGCGCCCCGGGCTCGCCTGGCAGTGGCAGCTCGACGGCAGGGCCGACCCGTCGGTCGAGGTGCCCGTCTACGACATCGACGGCTTCGAGAACACCGCGGCGGACGTGGCCCGCCTCCACCGTGACGGCCGCAAGGTGATCTGCTACATCAACGTCGGCGCCTGGGAGGACTTCCGGCCCGACCGGGACGCGTTCCCGCGCTCCGTCCTCGGCAGGACCAACGGCTGGCAGGGCGAGCGCTGGCTGGACATCCGCCGGATCCCCGTACTGAAGCCGATCATGGAGCGACGGTTCGACATGTGCCGGGACAAGGGCTTCGACGCGGTGGAGCCGGACCTGATGGAGGGCTACGACCACGACACCGGGTTCCCGCTCACCGCCGCCGACCAGCTCCGCTACAACCGCATGATCGCGGACATCGCGCACGAACGCGGTCTGTCGGTGGGCCTCAAGAACGACCTGCCGCAGATCCCGCAGCTCGTGGAGCACTTCGACTTCGCCGTCAACGAGGAGTGCGCGCAGTACGGCGAGTGCGCCGAGCTCACTCCGTTCATCGAGGCGGGCAAGGCGGTCTTCCACGTGGAGTACGCGGAGCCGACCGGTGAGTTCTGCGCCGACTCCCGCGAGCTGAAGCTGTCGTCCATGCGCAAGAAGCCGGAACTGGGGGTGTGGCGGGACCCGTGCTGACCCGGCAGCGCGACTCCCCACCGGCCGCGCCGAACGCAGCGGTGTCCGGTTCTCGCCAGTCCGCGGTAAATGCCTGGACCGGGAACCTCCCCTGACGGGAAACTTCCGACTGCGGAAGCGTCGTCGAGCAGGGCACCCACGAGGAGTTGCTCGCGGCGAACGGTGCCTACGCCAAGCTGTGGCAGCACCAGTCGGGCGGCTTTCTCGGCGAGAGCGCCGAGTCGACCCTCGAACACCCGGTCCCGGAAGCCGGTCCCGGAAGCCGGTCCCGGCGGGCTGCCCGGACCGGCCGACCCGGCGCCGGACGGGGGCCGAGGTTGCGTCCTGGGAACCCGTACACCACTTCCCAGGGCGCAACTGCTCTCCAACGTCGCGTTCACCACCCCGGAGCACCTCATGCAGCGCATACGAAGTGGCCTCCGCCATATCCAGTACCGCAGCCACCTCATAGACGGCTGCCTCACAGAGACGGGGTTGACGATCGCCCCCCGATAACCAGCAGCGATATCACGAGTTCAAGCTCAGTAACCGCCTTTGGGTAGTACCAATTCACCTAGACATCATCGATGCACAAAGCCGAACATCTCAGCGACATCGCGGCCGAACCTCACAACATCGAAGATGTCAACATCTACAGCAAGAAGATGGTGCGTCAAATGCATGGCCATGCCGGATTCGACCTCCTCCGCCACCGCATCCTCCTCCTGTAGCAAGGACGCAGCATCACCACCGGCTGTGAAACAGAACCTGATTCATGACACTCTCTGCGCAAGGGAATCCAGAGACCAGTAATCTGACCCTGGAACAGTCCTCAGTGGATCCCTTGATTACGCTAAAACTCCTAGCCCACAAGGTGCACCTGGCACCATCCTCTGCTCGGGTGGTGCATCCAGTGTGCCGACGGGTCGCCAGCCATAGCGTCGTGGGCATGGCGCAGCAAGTGCCCACGACGGAGGGAGAAGATTGACGATGTCTCATAGTACAAGCATGTCCGAGCCTGCCCGGAGCGCCGAGGCCCTTCGCTTGGAGGGGGTGCGCAAGGTCTACGGCACTGCGGAGGCGGCGGTGACCGCGCTGGACGGGGTGAGTCTGAGCCTGCCGTCGGGGAGTTTCACCGCCGTCATGGGGCCGTCCGGGTCCGGCAAGTCCACCCTTCTGCAGTGCGCGGCAGGGCTGGACCGGCCGGACAGCGGGCTGGTCGTAGTGGATGGCGAGGAGATGACGGGGAGCAGCGAGACAGCACTCACGAAGTTTCGGCGCCAGCACATCGGTTTCATCTTCCAGCAGTACAACCTGCTGCCCACCCTTACCGTGGCCCAGAACACCGTGCTGCCGCTGAGGCTGGCCAAGCGGCGCGTCGATCGAGACCGGGCCCGGGAGATTCTCGCCCAGGTCGGTCTCGGCGACCGTCTCGACCACCTCCCGGACCAGCTCTCCGGTGGCCAGCGTCAGCGCGTCGCCATCGCCCGCGCGCTGGTCACCGAACCCAGTGTGGTCTTCGCGGACGAGCCGACCGGGGCTCTCGACACCGGCAGCGCACGGGACGTGCTGCGGCTGCTGCAGGAGGCCGTCCGGCTGCACGGCCGGACCGTCGTCATGGTGACGCACGACCCGGTGGCGGCCTCGTACGCCGACTCCGTGTTGTTCCTCGCGGACGGCCGTCTGGCAGGGCACATGACCGCGCCGACCGTCGATGCCGTCGCCGAGCGGCTCGCGCACCTGGGCGACCATGTGGACGCCGACGCCGAGTTGGAGGTGTGAGTCGTGCTCTTCCTGGCCATGCGTTCCATCCGGTACCGGCCCGGACGCTTCCTCGCCACGCTGCTGGCCTCGTTCCTGGGCGCCACGATCATCATGGTGTTCAACTCGATGCATGACACCGCGGGCGCTTCGGGTGTCGACGACGTCACCGCCGAGTTCCTCGGCGTCGCCGCGAGCATCGTGGGCGGCTACGGCACTCTGCTGGTGTTCTTCTCTGTTGCCTCCACGCTCACAGTGAACGTACGGCAGCGCGACGAGGAGATCGCCCTGCTCAGGAACACCGGCGCCACCCCGGCGCAGATCAAGCGGATGGTCCTGGGCGAGGCGGTGGCGGTGGCCCTGGTCGGGGTGCTGCTGGCGATCGTGCCCGCGATGTTCGGTGGGCGGGCCCTGCTCGAAGCCTTCCAGGACAGCGGGCAGGCCTCACCGGACGTGGACCACGCGTTCGGCGCCATTGCGCTGACGGCGGGGTTCGGCGTCACCCTGCTGGCTTCGATGGGCGCCGCGTTCCTCGCGGTGCGCCGGGCGACGAGGGCCGCCGCGGGGGCCAACCGGTCCACCGGGCGGGGACGGACGTTCACCGGAGCGGCCGCGCTCGTCGTCGGTGCGGCGACGGTGTGCGCCACGTTTGCCTTCGACGCCACGGACCCCGCGCTGATGGGGGCCCCGGCGTACGGCTCGATCGTGGTCGCCGTGGGCTTGGCCCTCTTCTCGCCGGTGCTGCTGCGGGTCTTCCTCGGCTGGCTGCGGCGGCCGCTGACCGCGCTGTTCGGGGTGAATGGCCGGCTGGCCGTGCACAACATGCGGCAGCGGGCGGCGCAGTTGGCCGGCATGTTGATGCCGTTGGTCCTCTTCACCGGTCTGGCGACCGCGACGCTCACCATGCAGTCCGTCGAGAACGACATGGTCAAGGCCTCGGGGCTCACCAAGTCTGTCGCGAACAAGAACTTGGAGGCCATCAATCTTACGGTGGTCGGCATCATCGTGGTGTTCTCCTGCATCATGCTGATCAACAGTCTGTACGCCGCCACCTCCTACCGCCGCCAGGAGTTCGGCCAGCAGCGCCTGGTCGGAGCGACGCCAGGGCAGGTGCTGGGCATGGTCGGTGTGGAGGCACTCGTGCTCACCGTGGCCGGAGTGTTCCTCGGCACCGCCGCCGCCCTCACCGGAATCCTGCCGTTCAGCTTGGTACGCGCCGACGAGGTCCTGCCCGACCAGGTACTGGGCGTCTGGCTGGGCGTCGTGGCGGTCGCCGTCGTGGCCACCTTGGCCACCAGTCTGGCCACGGCCCGCCGGACCCTGCGCGCCCCGGCAGTGGAGGCGGTGGCACTGACTGCCTGACCGGACCGCGCACCGTGCACGGGAGGGGCAGCCGCTCAGCGCGGCCCGCTTCTTCTGTGCCTGCGGTGCCGGGGTGGTGTCAGGTGCACCTTCAGGTACTCGCGATCAACGACCTGTGCGTCGTGTACGCCGAGAACCGCGCCCTCGTCCAGCAGCTCCGCCTCGGGAACGAGGGCGACCAGGGCCTGTTGCGAAAGTGGATCTTGGTCGTGGAGGATCACGCTTTGTGGGACGTGGGGATCCGGCGAACGGCCAGTGGGCTCGGCTGGAGCCGTTGCTGCCGAAGGGCATCAAGCCGGGCCGTCCGCCGGTGTGGACGCGGCGGCAGCTGACAGACGGCATACGGTGGCGGACCCGGACCGGTGCTCCCTGGCGCGAGGTGCCGGAACGCTACGGTCCCTGGGGCCGGGCCTATGACCTGTTCCGGCGCTGGCAGCGCGATGGCACCTGGGCCCGGATCGTCACCCGGCTGCAGGCCGAGGCGGACGCGAAGGGCCTGATCACCCGGGACGTGAACGTCGACTCCACCGTCTGCCGGGCTCACCAGCACGCCGCCGGGGCGTCGAAAAAGGGGACCGGCAGAAGGAGCCGCCCGGCGGCATCGCCGTCGAGCCCAAGGGCCCGTACCCGGTGTGGGAGGCCGGCGGCGAACCCGTCCTGATCGCGCCACTGTTCGTCGGATACGACTACAGCCGGCCGGCCGGCACGCACACCAAGCAGCAGGCGCTGGCGCGCGCCGAGAAGGCTGGCGTCGTCTGCACCGACGAGATCCTGCTGTGCCCCGACCCGTTCCCGGGCCGCGACGACTGGTGCCGGCCCCGCGCGCCCGCCGTCCGGATGCGAAGAGAGCGAAAACGGATCCCCTCGCCCGTCCACCCCGGCCCTGCCGGGACCGGGCCTCTGAGCGCCCGCCTCACCGGCCATAATCCCGCACCGGTCCACCCGGCGCCGGCGACGGCCACACCAAGCCCGCACCGGCCACCGCAAACGACGCGGGCGCAGCTTCTGAAAACCGCCCACCTCAGGACAAGCGCCATTACCGCACCAGAGGCGAGACCCGCAACCCCTAACGCCCGTACTATTTTCAATAGTAGTGAAGAAACTGGTGAGGTCCCGAGAACGTTGTGGCACAACTTCTCCTGGTGGGAGACTCAGTTCGACTGAGGAAGCCCGGAGGTCACACGCACGCGGCCGCGGCCGCCCGGTTTCGGTTGCCCTCCAGTCCTGCTCCGGTCGGTGAGGTCGAAACTGTTTGGCGGGGGCGATGGCGCGACGGGGATCCCGCTGCCGGCATCGCAGGCAGAGAGGCTGATGCGCGCGGTGTTGGTACAGCGAGAAGAACAGCTGACAGGGCTCCAGGAGGCGTTTTGCGCCTGCCAGGAGCGGGAACGCGGACATGTGGCGCTCGTCACCGGAACCGTGGGCAGCGGCAAGACCCAGTTGCTGGAAGCCTTCGGCACCTGGGCCGTCGGCGCCGGCGGCCGGATGCTGCGGGCCACCGGGTCGACCGCGGAGAACGGACTGCCCCTCGGGGTGATCGGGCAGCTGTTCCACAGCGCCCTGCTGGAGCCCGCGGCCGCCGCCCGGATCGACGAGCTGCTGCGCAGCGCCTTCGACGGCCTCTCCGAGGCCCCCGAAAGACCCGAGGAGCCCTTCACGGGCAGCGCCTTCTGGGCGAAGGCCCTGCACGGCATCTACACCTCGCTGGTGGATCTCGCGGACGCGGGCCCCCTGGTCATCGCCGTGGACGACGTCCACCACACCGACGCCGCGTCGTGGCAGTGCCTGCTGTACGTGATCCGGCGGCTGCGGCGCGCCCGCATCATGATCGTGCTGGCCGAGGCGTCCATGCTGCGCCCCACCCACCCCCTCTTCCGCGCCGAACTGCTCAGCCAGCCCTGCCTCTCCCGCTTCACCCTGCCCCCGCTCACCGCCGACGCCGTCGCCTGCCTCGTCGACCGCGACGCCGGCGGCGAGACCGAGACGGTGACCCGGGAGGCCGCCGACCGGTTCCACAGCATCACCGGCGGCAACCCGCTCCTGGTCCGCTCCCTCATCGACGAGCGCGCCGGCGGCCGCGGCCCGGCCGCCGGCGACGCCTTCGACCAGGCGGTGCTGCGCTGCCTGTACCGGCACGAGCCGGGTGTGCGCCGGGCCGCGCAGGCGCTCGCGGTGCTCAACCGGGCGGTGCCGGCGGAACTGCTCGGCCAGCTCCTCGACGTACCGCCGGACTCCACCGTGCCCGCCCTGCGGGTGCTGTGCGGTGTCGGCCTGACCGAGTCCGGCCGGCTGCGCCATCCCCGGATCCTGCACTCGATCCTCGCCGACATGTCCGCCGAGGAGCGGCGGCGGCTGCACCAGCGGGCCGCCGAGGTGCTGCACGAACACGGCGCGGAGGCCGGCGAGGTCGCCCGGCACCTGGTCGCCGCCGCCTGGACGGACGCCCCCTGGGTGGTGCCGGTGCTCCAGGAGGCCGCCGACAACGCGCTCTTCACGGGCCGCCCCGACATGGCGGCGACGTTCCTGCGGCTCGTCACCCGCGTCGAGGGCACCCCCGACCGGCGCATCGAGGCCACCGCCATGCTGGTCAGCGCCCGCTGGCAGATCAACCCGCTGTCCGTCAACGGCCATCTGAGCGAGCTGGTGGAGGCCGCCCGCACCAGCGGCTGGTCGACGGACGCCGCCCTGTCCGCCGTGCCGTACCTGCTCTGGCAGGGCCGGGCGGACGAGGCGGTGAAGGTGGCCGCCAGCACCTTCGACGACTTCTACGGAGCGGACACGGGGCGGTCGCGGGCGATGCGGCTGCTGCTCGCGCTGTCCCACCCCGCCCAGGCCGACCTGGTCCGCGAGGCGGCCGACACCCCAAGCCGCGAGGCGATTGCGCCCGACGCGGTGCGGCCGACCCTGCAAGCCGTGTCCGTCCTGGACGCCGCGCTGGCACCGGCGCCCGACAACGACGTGCGGGCCGCCGCCGAGCAGCTGCTCCAGCGGCACCACGCCGACGACGGCGCGCTCGGCCTGCTGACCGCGCCGCTGCTGGCCCTGCTCTGGTCGGGCTTTGCCGCCCGGGCCGCGGTCTGGGGCGACACGCTCCTGGCGCGGCCCGCGGTACGCCACGCGCCGACGCTGCGCGCCATCGTCCGCGCGGTCCGCGCCGAGGCGGCGCTGCGCTTGGGCGACCTGACCGCCGCCGAACAGCAGGCCCGGGCAGCGCTGGAGGACATCCCCGAGCAGGCGTGGGCGGTGGCCGTCGGCGGACCGCTCGGCACCCTCGTCGGCTGCGCCACCGAGGCGGGCCGGTTCGCCGACGCCGACCGCTGGCTGGCCCACCCCGTCCCGGCGGGCACCTTCCACACCCCGCTCGGCGTGCACTACCTGGCCGCCCGCGGACGGCACCACCACGCCGCGGGCCGGCCGGCCTCCGCCATCGCCGATCTGCGGCGCTGCGGCGAGCTGCTGAGGTCCTGGAACATTGACGTCGCCGGTCTTGCGCCGTGGCGGCTGGAGCTGGCCCGCGTCCAGCTCGACATGGGCGACCGCACCCACGCCGCCCAGCTCCTCCAGGAGCAGCTGAGCCGTCCGTCCGGTGTCGACGACCGCACCCGCGGCCGCGCGCTGCGCCTGCTGGCCGCCACCGTCGGCGCCGACCACCGGCGCAAGATGCTCGCCGAGGCGGTCAACCTGCTCCAGGGCTGCGGCGACCGGCCGGAACTGGCCCGGGCGCTCCACGACACCAGCCAGATGCTCCAGCACGCCGGCGACTCCGCCCGCGCCCGGCTGTTCGTACGACGCGCCCACCAGCTCACCCGGGACACCGGCGTATCCGCGGTGAGGCAGCCCCCGGTCCGCCGCGAACCGGCCGCCGAGCCGGCGTCGAAGGAGCCGGAGCGTACGGTGGAGGAGCCGCGGGAGACGGACGACGAGGTCCTCAGCGAGGCGGAGCGACGGGTCGCGGTGCTGGCCGCGCAAGGGTGCACCAACCGGCAGATCTCCACCAAGCTCTTCATCACCGTGAGCACGGTCGAGCAGCACCTGACCCGGGTCTACCGCAAACTGGACGTCAAACGGCGCACCGATCTGCCCGAGCGGCTCGTCGCGTACGAGGGGCCGCTGGCGGAGGGACGTGTACAGCGCACCGAGGCGTGCTGACCGCCGCGGCGAGCAGGATGCGGGCGGGGCCCTGCAGGCGCGCCAGGACCGCCGCGCAGTAGCCCTCACCGTGCGTCATGCTGCCCACCACGCCGGCCGGCCGGACGGGCGCGCCGGCCCGGTCGGTGAGGATCGGCCCCGGCGCCACGCCCAGCTCGCGCAGGGCCTGGCGGGCGCAGTGCCGTACGGCCGTGAACTCGCGCCCGCGCTTCTCCACCGCCGCCGTGACGAGCGGCTCCTCCTCCGGCAGCAACCGCATCCCGGCCGGGTACCCGAACGACTCGGCCGCCGTCGCGGGCGGCGGCAGTATCTGCTCGATCACAGCGGCCGACGCTAGTCCACACGGCTCGCGGTGATCATGTGCAGGCTGGTGTTCGCGTAGAGTTCCTCACTCATGTTGTGCAGACGGAAACCCTTCTCCTTCAACAGGGAAGCGGTCGCTTCGAGTCGTCCGTCGATGTTGTGGACCTCGGCGGCGACGGTACGGATGGACGGCCAGTACTTGTCGTCGATACCGCGCAGCACCTCCAGCTCCGCGCGCTCGACATCGACCTTGAGCAGCCCTACGTCACTCACCCCGTACTCATCGAACAGATCCGTCAGTGTGACCATCCGTACCGGGAACTCGATGGCGTCGGAACGGCAGAGCGAGATGAAACCGTCCCGCTCGGCCTGGCTCTTGACACCGGCGCTCGTGAGCCCGGCCTCCAGTGTCCGGCGGTCGTCGTCCTCGTCGACGAAGACCGTGGACATCACCTCGCTGTACGGGTAGTACGTGAGCGTCGCGTCGCGCGACTCGGATCCGACCGCCACGTTGACCGCGGTACCTCGCGGGAGGTGTCTCGCGAAGTTGGTCGTCAGACATTCGAAGCTCGGCGGGGCGGGTTCGCACGCGATGACGCGCAGGTCGCTGACCTCTTTCGCCAGCAGCAGCGAGATCAGACCCACGTGCGCGCCGACGTCGATGACGGTGTCGCCCGGCCGGAGGCGTGAGACACAATCCGCGTAGGAGCCTTCCGCGAACTCCCGGCACACCACCGAGGCGGTGAACCGGTTGGTGCAGTTGACCTTTCGCCCGTCGGGCAGGGAGTACTCGACGATACTGCTCTGACCTGTTGCCATGAGTGGCGAAACCCTTTCAGCGAGCCCACAACCGACAGTCGCCAGACTGCCGTTGCGGGCCTGCTGTTCCCACCCTTGCCCACCCCTATTCTTTGCCGTCTGCAGTGACCGGCAGGCCGTTGAGCAGATGCGGGCCCGGATGGACTGGAAGTTCTCGCTGGGTCTGGAACTGGACGATCCGGGGTTCGACTTCACGGTCCTTGGCGACTTCCCCGCCCGGCTGATCGAGCACGGCCTGGAGGAGAGGGCCCTGGACCTGGTCCTGGAGCGGAGCTGTGGTCTGGGGCTGCTGTGGCCGGGCGGTCGACAGCGGACGGACTCCACCCAGGTTCTGGCGGCGGTGCGGGTGCTGAACCGGATGGAGTTCGTCGGCGAGACCCTGCGTGCGGCACTGGAGGCCCTGGCCGCGGCGGCCCCGCAGTGGCCGGCAGGCCAGGTCACGGCCGGCTGGGCCGAGCGCTACGGTGCCCGGATCGACTCCTACCGCTTCCCCAAGGGGGAGAACGTGCACCAGAAGTGGGCTGAGCAGGTCGGCCGGGACGGCTTCACCGTTCTGGAGGCCGTCTCCAGCCCCGCCGCCCCGGGCCGGCTTCGGCAGATTCCCGCCGTCGAGATCCTGCGCCGGGCCTGGATGGAGCAGTACCACCGCGGCGGTGAGGGGGCGCGCCGGCGGGAGGCGAAGGACCTCCCGCCGGCCAGACGCAGGCTGTCCTCGCCCTACGACCTCGACGCACGCTACGGCATGAAGCGGGGCTCGGGCTGGTGCGGCTACAAGACCTACCTGACCGAGACATGTGAGCCGGTGCACCCCATGTGATCACGAACGTGGAGACCACGGACGCCGCCGTCGACGCCGCCGAAATGACCGGGACTGTCCACCGGAACCTGGACGAACGCCGGTTGATGCCGGGTGAGCACGTGGGGGACGCAGGCTACGTCACTGCCGCCCACATCCTCACCGCACGCGACGAGCACGGCATCACGCTCCTCGGGCCGGTCGGCCTGGATCCCCACCACGGCAAGCAGGACGACACCGGACCGGATCTCTCCCAGCGGGCGTTCAGCATCGACTAGGACCAGCGCAAGGTCGGCCAAGTCGATGTTTCTGGGGTTACTGAATTTGTGGGCGTGATGGCGGGAAGGACTGACATGTGATGGCGTCGTGGTACGCCCGAATCATGAGGTGTCCGCAAGGCGGTGGCCTGACCGCCGGACGGCGGGCATTTCGCGAGTGCATCCGTATGGAGGCGGCCGGGATGTCCGCCGCCGGACAGGACAACGCGGTGGTGGCGAAGCAGTTGCGGGTCAGCGTGTGCTCGGGGCAGCGGTGGCCCGTGGCCAGGTCGACACCGGCCGGCTGCGGCGGGCCCTGGCCGCGGGCCGCCGACGGACGGCTGGTCCTGGCCGCCCACACCCCACTGCGGCTCGCCCGCCCGCTGGCAGCAGGCCGACGCCGGCCATGGGAAAGGCCGGTTTCCCCGGACAGGCTCACCCCGCCCGGGTCCGCCGCGACTTTCGGCACATCCGCCCGAGGCCGCCTGCCCGGCCCAGGCACCGAAACCCTCCCGCCCCGGCCCCGGACGACCTCCAGGCCGCAAGAACACCCGGCTCACCCCACGCCACGACGTGCACACCCCGCACGACGCAGTCAGCGAAACGACGAGCGAAGAAGTCGACCACCCCACGGCCCCGCCGCACAGGTCAAAGATCAAGCCAGGCGCGGCGGCGGTGTCCGGGGCAGCCGGTAGGGGGCGGTTTAGGGGTACTGCCGGGGATCTGTGGCGCCCTACAGTCGACGGGCCAGAGGACCTGTCAGGCGGCAAGGGGAGAAGATGACGTCGCTGAATGCCGATCCCGACCTGTGGATCCGGCGTTATCACGAACCCCGGGCCGGGGCGACGCGGCTGGTCTGCTTTCCGTACGCGGGCGGCGGGGCGAGCTACTTCTTCCAGCTGTCGCGCGCGCTGGCCCCCGACGTCGAGGTGCTGGCCGTGCAGTACCCCGGCCGCCAGGAGCGCCGCCGCGAGGCGTGTGTCGAGGACATCCACCTCCTCGCCGAGACGATCCACACGGCGCTCGCGCCGTCGCTGACCGGGCCGTACGCGTTCTTCGGCCACAGCATGGGCGCCGTCGTCGCCTACGAGGTGGCGCGGCTGTGCGCCGAGCGCGGGCAGCCCGTACCCGTACGGCTGATCGTCTCCGGGCGCAGGGCGCCGTCCCAGGCCCGCGACGAGTGGGTGCACCAGCGCGACGACGCCGGTCTGCTGGCCGAGCTGACCAAGGTCGGCGGCACCGACCCGCGGGTGCTGGCCGAGCCGGAGCTGCTGGCCAGCGTGCTGCCGGTGCTGCGCAGCGACTACCGGGCCATCGAGACGTACCGCCATCTGCCGGCGCCGCCGCTCGCCTGCTCGGTGACGGTGCTGACGGGGCGCTCCGACCCGCAGGTGGACGCCGAGGAAGCGGGCGCCTGGCAGGCGCACACCACCGGCGATTTCGAACTGCGGACGTTCTCCGGCGGCCATTTCTTCATCGACGAGCACCGCGCGGAAGTCACCCGCCTCATCGGAGAAACCCTCATTTCCCGCCAGGAGTAAGCGGGTTCAGGGGGTGTCCGCGCCTTTTTAGGGGTCGGGAGGGGCATTCGCCCCCTCCTATAGTGGCGTCGACCGGCAGTAGGCGAATTGGCGAAAAGCGAACCGGCGGACGCGTGACGCGCGTACGCCCGTTCCCGGATGTCCGGGACCAGTTCCGACTGCCGTTCCGACATTCGACGATCCGGAACTCCCAGGATGCGCGACGCGGGAGACGAGTGAGGGCCTGATGAAGCAGTCCGAGGACAAGGTACTTGACGCCCTCCGCGCGTCACTCAAGGAAACCGGGCGCCTGCGGGAGCAGAACAGGAAGCTCACCGAGGCGGCGCGGGAACCGATCGCGATCGTCGGCATGGCCTGCCGGTTCCCCGGCGACGTCGCCTCGCCCGAGGACCTGTGGCGGATGGTCGAGTCCGGCGGCGAGGGTGTCGGACCGTTCCCCACCGACCGCGGCTGGGACCTGGAGCGGCTGTACGACCCGACGGGCACCCGCCCCGGCAGCAGCTATGTGCGCGAGGGCGGATTCCTGCACGAGGCCCCCGCGTTCGACGCCGACTTCTTCGGCGTCAGCCCGCGCGAGGCGCTGCTGATGGACCCTCAGCAGCGGCTGCTGCTGGAAACGTCCTGGGAGGCGCTGGAGCGCGCCGGGATCCCGCCGCACACGGCGGCCGGCACCCCGACCGGCGTGTTCACCGGCGTGATGTACCACAACTACCCCGGCAGCTACGGCTCGTCGGGAGTGGTCTCGGGCCGCGTCGCCTACACCCTCGGGCTGGAGGGCCCGGCCGTCACCGTCGACACCGCCTGCTCCTCGTCGCTGGTGACGCTCCATCTGGCCGTGCAGGCGCTG
Organism: Streptomyces sp. M2CJ-2; assembly: GCF_016757295.1. Lineage (NCBI taxonomy): Bacteria > Bacillati > Actinomycetota > Actinomycetes > Kitasatosporales > Streptomycetaceae > Streptomyces > Streptomyces sp. M2CJ-2. The sequence goes on from NZ_JAESIF010000051.1 coordinate 35,865, forward strand.
CGCCAGGGGGAGTGCTCGCTGGCCCTGGCCGGCGGGGTCTCCGTGATGGCCACGCCCCGCACCTTCGTCGAGTTCAGCATCGACAACACCATGGCCAGCGACGGACGCTGCCACGCCTTCGCCGACTCCGCCGACGGGACCGGCTGGTCCGAGGGCGCCGGCATGCTGCTGCTGGAGCGGCTGTCCGACGCGCGTCGCAACGGCCACCGCGTCCTGGCGGTCGTCCGCGGCTCGGCCGTCAACCAGGACGGCGCCAGCAACGGCATCACCGCGCCCAACGGCCCCGCCCAGCAGCGGGTCATCCGCGCCGCGCTGGCCAACGCCCGGCTCACCGCCCGCGACATCGACGCCGTCGAGGCGCACGGTACGGCCACCACGCTGGGCGACCCGATCGAGGCGCAGGCGCTGCTGGCCACGTACGGGCAGGACCGGCTCGAAGGCAGGCCCCTGTACCTGGGGTCGGTGAAGTCCAACCTGGGCCACACCCAGGCCGCGGCCGGAGTGGCCGGCGTGATCAAGACCGTGATGGCGCTCCGGGCAGGGCTGCTGCCCCAGACCCTGCACGTGGACCGGCCGACCCGGCACGTGGACTGGTCGGACGGCGACGTCCAACTGCTCACCGAGGCCGTCGCCTGGCCGTCGGGCGACCGGCCGCGCCGGGCCGGCGTGTCGTCGTTCGGCATGAGCGGCACCAACGCGCACGTGATCCTGGAGGAGGCGCCGGACACCCCTGCGGAGCAGGGGGCCGCGCCGGACACCGCTGCCGCCGCGGTCACGGTGCCGTGGGTGGTGGCGGGCCGCAGCCGTGCGGCGCTGCGCGCGCAGGCGGGCCTGCTGCTGGAGCGGTTCGAGGGCGACGACGCCCTGGACGTCGTCGCGGTGGCGCGGTCGCTGGCATCCACGCGGACCGCCTTCGAGTACCGCGGCGCGGTGACCGCGTCCGACCGGGCCGGGCTGCTGGCCGGGCTGCGGGCGCTCGCGGCGGACGAGAGCGGCCCCGGTGTGGTGACGGGACTGGCGCGCGGTGAGGCGTCCACCGCGTTCCTGTTCTCCGGTCAGGGCTCCCAGCGGATGCGCATGGGCAAGGAACTCGCCGCGACGTTCCCGGTGTTCGCCGAGGCGTACGAGACGGTGTGCGCGGAGCTGGACCGTCACCTGCCGCGTCCGCTGCGCGAGGTGGTCGACGGCGACGGGCAGGCGCTGGAGCAGACCGAGTTCACCCAGCCGGCGCTCTTCGCCCTCGAAGTCGCCCTCTTCCGCCTGCTCGAGTCCTGGGGCATCCGCCCGGACTTCGTGGCCGGGCACTCCATCGGCGAGATCGCCGCCGCGCACGCCGCCGGGGTGCTGTCCCTGCCCGACGCCGCCCGGCTGATCGCGGCGCGGGGCCGGCTGATGCAGGCACTGCCCGCGGGCGGTGTGATGGTGGCCGTCGAGGCGGCCGAGGAGGAGGTCCGTCCGCTGCTGGCGGCGGGCGTGGACATCGCCGCGGTGAACGGTCCGCGGGCGGTGGTCCTCTCGGGTGCGGCGCAGGCCGTAGAGGCCGTGGTGGAGCAGCTGGCGGAGCTCGGACGCCGTACCAAGCGGCTCAAGGTCAGCCACGCCTTCCACTCGTCCCTGATGGAGCCGATGCTGGAGGAGTTCCGCGCCGTCGCGGCCGGCATCTCCTACGCGCCCGCGCAGATCCCCTTCGTCTCCACCGTCACCGGCCGCCCCGCCACCGACGCCGAACTCGCCTCCCCCGACTACTGGGTCGGCCACGTCCGGCAGACCGTCCGCTTCCACGACGGCATACGGGCCCTGCGCGCCGAAGGCGCCAACCGGTTCCTCGAACTCGGCCCCGACGGCGTCCTCACCGCCGCCGCACGCGCCTGCCTCACCGCGGAGGAGACCCCCGCCGTGGCGGCCGTCGCGACGCTGCGCGCCGACCTCCCCGAGCCGTACGCCATCACCGACGCCGTCGCCCGGCTCCACGTCCGCGGTCTCAGCCCCGACTGGTCGGCGTTCCTCGGCGCCGGCGCCGCGCCCGTCGAGCTGCCGACGTACGCCTTCCAGCGCGAGGACTACTGGCTGGCCTCGGCGCCTGGTGATGGTGATGCCGGCACCATGGGCCTCGGCGCCGTCGACCATCCGCTGTTGGGTGCCGCGGTGGTGCTGGCCGATTCCGACGGGTTGGTGTTCTCCGGGCGGCTCTCGCTGGCCACCCACGGCTGGCTGGCCGACCACCGGGTGGGCGGCTCGGTGTTCTTCCCCGGCACCGGATTCGTGGAGCTGGCGGTGCGGGCCGGCGACGAGGTGGGCTGCGGCCGGATCGGGGAGCTGACCCTGCACGCCCCGCTGGTCCTGCCCGCCCGCGGCGGCGTGCAGCTCCAGGTCACCGTGGGCACGCCTGATGCGTCGGGTGCTCGTTCGGTGGGTATCCACTCCCGCCCCGAGGAGCTGACCGGTGCCGCCCCGTGGACCCGGCACGCCACCGGAACACTGCTCAAGGGCGCCGGGGAGCCGGGATTCGAGGCGGTTGTGTGGCCGCCGGCCGGTGCCGAGCCGTTCGCGCTGGACGGTGTGTATGAGGAGCTGGCCGCCCGCGGACTGGAGTACGGGCCGTTCTTCCAGGGGCTGCGGTCGGCCTGGCTGCGCGGGCAGGAGATCTTCGCGGAGGTCGCGCTGCCCGATCATCAGCGGTCCGCCGCCGAGGGGTTCGGGCTGCACCCGGCCGTGGTCGACGCCGCCGTGCAGGCCAGCGGGCTGGCCGCCGGGCTGGCCGACCCGGGTGAGGACACCTCCCTGCCGTATGCCTGGCAGGGCGTGGAGTTGTATGCCTCCGGTGCCGCGGCGCTGCGGGTGCGGATCGCCCCGGCGGGCGGGAGCGGCGGGGACCGCGCGGTGCGGATCGAGCTGGCCGACACCGACGGGCAGCCGGTGGCCGTGGTGTCCGCCCTGCAGTTCCGGCAGATCTCCCAGGAGGGGATCGCGGCGGCGGAGGCCGCCTCCGCGGCGGGTTCCCGTTCCCTGTTCCGGGTGGAGTGGACGCCGGTGGCGCTGCCGGAGGCATCCGCCCCCGTGACGTCCGCCGACGTGCGCGCCCTCGAGGCGGGCGGGCCGGTCCCGGACGCGGTGCTGCTGACCGTGCCGGGCGGCAGCGACGGCGCCGCGGCGCGGGCCGCCGCGGGTGAGGCGCTGACTGTGCTGCAGTCCTGGTCGGCCGGCGAACGGTTCGCCGGTTCCCGTCTGGTGGTGGTGACGTCCGGTGCCGTGCACGCCCCGGGCTGTGTGGTCAGTGATCCGGCCGCGGCGGCCGTTCACGGGCTGGTGCGTTCCGCGCAGGCCGAGAACCCCGGCCGGATCGTGCTGATCGACACCGACGCGCCCGAGGCGGTGCCCGCGCTGCTGCCGGCGGTGCTGGCCGCCGACGAGTCCGAGCTGCTGGTCCGTGACGGGGCGGTCCGCGTGCCGCGTCTGGTGCCTGCCGCGCCCACTCCTGGCGTGGAGTCCGTCGGCTGGCCGACGGAGGGCACCGTGCTGGTGACCGGTGGCACCGGTGCTCTGGGCCGGCTCGTGGCCCGGCATCTGGTCGAGCGGCACGGGGTGCGCGACCTGCTGCTCGTCAGCCGCCGCGGCGGCCGGGCGGCGGGTGCCGCCGAGCTGGCCGCCGAGCTCACCGCCCTGGGCGCCGAGGTGGAGGTGGCGGCCTGTGATCTGGCCGACCGGGAGGCCGCGGCCGGGTTGCTGGCCGGGCGCACGCTGTCCGCGGTGGTGCACGCCGCGGGTGTCCTGGACGACGGTGTGATCTCCTCGCTGACCCCGGAGCGGCTGGACGGGGTGCTGGCCGCGAAGGCCGATGCGGCGTGGCATCTGCATGAGCTGACGGCGGACCAGGAGCTGGCCGCGTTCGTCCTGTTCTCCTCCGCTGCCGGTGTGTTCGGTGCGGCGGGTCAGGGCAACTACGCGGCGGCCAATGCCTATCTCGACGCTCTGGCCGCTCACCGCGTCGCCCGGTCGCTGCCCGCCCTGTCCCTGGCGTGGGGGCAGTGGGAGCAGGCCGGCGGCATGACCGGCAGCCGGCCGGCCGCCTCCGAGGGGGGTCGTGGTGATGTGATGCCGGCGCTCACCGCCGAGGAGGGACTGGCTCTCCTGGACCTCGCGGGCACTCTGGGTGAACCGCTCGTCGTGCCCGTGAAGCTGGACCTGACCGACCTGGGCGCGGCCCCCGGCAGTGTTCCCGCGCTGCTGCGCGGCCTGGTCCCCACCACCCGCCGCACCGCCGCCGCGGGCTCCGGGGCCGACACCTTCGTCAGCCGGCTGGTGCGACTGCCCGCCACCGAGCGCGCCACGGAACTGCACACCCTGGTCCGTACGCACGTGGCCGCCGTCCTCGGCCACCGCTCACCCGACCTCATCGACACCGAGCGGGCCTTCAAGGACCTCGGCTTCGACTCGCTGACGGCCGTCGAACTGCGCAACGCCCTCAACGAGGCCACCGGCACGCATCTGTCACCCACCCTCGTCTACGACTACCCCACCCCGGCCGAACTGGCCGAGCACCTGCTGGAGACGCTGCTCGGCGGCGCGGACGCACCCGTCGAACAGGCGCCGGCCGCCGCGCCGGCGTCCGACGAGATCGCGATCGTCGGCATGGCCTGCCGCTATCCCGGCGGCGTCGCCACCCCGGAGGACCTGTGGCAGCTGGTGTCCACCGGCGCCGACGGCATCTCCGCGTTCCCCGAGGACCGCTCCTGGGACCTCGACTACTGGAACGGCCTGCTCGCCGCGGCCGGTAAGAAGGCCGAGGGCGGATTCGTCCACGACGCCACCGAGTTCGACGCGGCGTTCTTCGGGATCAGCCCGAACGAGGCGATCATGATGGACCCGCAACAGCGGATGCTCATGGAAGCCTGCTGGGAGGCGCTGGAGCGCGCCGGCATCGAACCGACCTCCCTGGAGGGCAGCCCCACCGGCGTGTTCGCGGGCGTCATGCAGTCCGACTACGACCCGGGACCCCTCGGCGCGCTCGAACAGAACGCCATGTTCCGCGGCTCCGGCGGCCTCGGCAGCGTCGTCTCCGGCCGGATCGCCTACAGCCTCGGCCTCGAAGGTCCCGCCGTCAGCGTCGACACCGCCTGCTCGTCGTCACTGGTGGCCCTGCACTGGGCGATCCAGGCACTGCGCCAGGGCGACTGTTCCCTCGCACTGGCCGGCGGCGTCACCGCGCTCGTCGACCCCGAGCCGTTCGCCCACTTCGACAGCAGCGGCACCGCCGCCGACGGCCGCTGCAAGTCCTTCTCGGCCGCCGCCGACGGCGTCGGCTGGGGTGAGGGCGTCGGCGTCCTGGTGGTCGAACGCCTCGCCGACGCCCGCCGCAACGGACACCCCGTCCTCGCCGTGGTCCGGGCCAGCGCCGTCAACCAGGACGGCGCCTCCAACGGACTCACCGCGCCCAACGGCCCCGCCCAGGAGCGCGTGATCCGCCGCGCCCTGGCCGTGGCCGGACTGCGTCCCGACGAGGTCGACGCCGTCGAGGCGCACGGCACCGGCACCACCCTGGGCGACCCCATCGAGGCGCACGCCCTGCTCAACACCTACGGCCGGGGCCGACCCGAGGGACGGCCGCTGTGGATCGGCTCGGTCAAGTCCAACATCGGGCACACGCAGGCCGCCGCCGGTGTCGCGGGCGTCATCAAGATGGTCATGGCCCTCCAGCACGGTCGGCTGCCCATGAGCCGGTACGCCGACGAGCCCACCCCCCACGTCGACTGGTCCACCGGCAGCGTACGGCTGCTGAGCGAGACAGTGCCGTGGGAGAGCGACGGCCACCCGCGCCGCGCCGGAATCTCGTCCTTCGGGCTGAGCGGTACCAATGTCCACGTCATCATCGAGCAGCCCGAGCAGACGGAGGCCACCGAGCAGGAAGAGCCGGAGCCCGACGGCGACGGCCGCACCGGCCCCCTCGCGCCGTGGCTGCTGTCCGCCCGTACCGCCGAGGCGCTGCCCGCGCAGGCCGCCCGGCTGCTCGCGCACCTCACGGACCGGCCCGGACTGCACCCGCAGGACGTCGGCCGCTCCCTGGCCGGCTTCCGCACCGCCGCCCGGCATCGCGCCGCCGTCACCGGCGCCGACCGCGCGCAGCTCCTCGCGGCGCTCACCGCGCTGGCCGAGGACCGGCCCGCCGACGGCGTGGTGCGCGGCACCGCCCGGCCCGGCGGCCGCACCGCCTTCCTCTTCCCCGGCCAGGGCTCCCAGCGCCCCGGTATGGGCCGCGAACTGTACGCCGCGTACCCGGTGTTCGCGCAGTGCTTCGACGACATCACCGCCCTGTTCGACCCCTACCTCGACCGGCCGCTGCGCGAGGTGATGTTCGCCGTCGAAGGCACTCCCGCCGCCCAGCTGCTCGGCCGCACCGCGTTCACCCAGGCGGCGCTGTTCACCTACCAGGTCAGCCTCTTCCGCCTGCTGGAGTCCTGGGGCGTACGGCCCGACCTGGTCCTCGGCCACTCCGTCGGCGAACTCGCCGTCGCCCACGTCAGCGGCGTGCTGTCGCTGCCCGACGCCGTCAAACTCACCGCCGGGCGCGGCCAGCTGATGCAGGAGTGCCCGTCCGGCACCATGATCGCCGTAGAGGCCGACGAGGAGGAAGCCGCGGCGGGACTGCCGCCCGAGGTCAGCGTCGCCGCCGTCAACGGGCCCCGCTCCGTAGTGCTCTCCGGCCCCGACGAGGCCGTCACCCGGGCCGCGGAGCGGCTGGCCGCCGAGGGCCGCCGCACCCACCGGCTCGCCGTCCGGCAGGCGATGCACTCGCCGCTGGTGGACGGCATGCTGGAGGAACTGGCCGAGATCGCCGAGGAGCTGGACTTCCAGCCCGCCCGCCTCACCGTCGTCTCCAGCGTCACCGGCGCCGTCGCCGGACCCGACGCGATGGGCAGCCCCGACTACTGGGTCGCCAACTGCCGCCGCCCGGTCCGCTTCGCCGACGGCCTGCGGGCCCTGGCGGCGTCCGGCGCGGACCGCTTCGTCGAACTGGGCGCCGACACCGTCCTGTCGGGCCTCGTCGAGGCCGCCCTGGGCGCCGACGGCGGCAGCGGCGACGTCGTCGTCGTGCCGACGGGCCGTAAGGGCCGTACGGAGACCGAGAGCGCCCGCACCGCCGCCGGACTGCTGTACGTACACGGCTGCGGCCTCGACCCGCAGCGGCTGTACACCGGGACCGGCGCGCGGCTCGTCGAGCTGCCGACGTACGCCTTCCACCGGCAGCGCTACTGGCCGGACGTCGACATGAAGGCCGCTCTCGGTGATGGTGATGCCGGCACCATGGGCCTCGGCGCCGTCGACCATCCGCTGTTGGGTGCCGCGGTGGTGCTGGCCGATTCCGACGGGTTGGTGTTCTCCGGGCGGCTCTCGCTGGCCACCCACGGCTGGCTGGCCGACCACCGGGTGGGCGGCTCGGTGTTCTTCCCCGGCACCGGATTCGTGGAGCTGGCGGTGCGGGCCGGCGACGAGGTGGGCTGCGGCCGGATCGGGGAGCTGACCCTGCACGCCCCGCTGGTCCTGCCCGCCCGCGGCGGCGTGCAGCTCCAGGTCACCGTGGGCACGCCTGATGCGTCGGGTGCTCGTTCGGTGGGTATCCACTCCCGCCCCGAGGAGCTGACCGGTGCCGCCCCGTGGACCCGGCACGCCACCGGAACACTGCTCAAGGGCGCCGGGGAGCCGGGATTCGAGGCGGTTGTGTGGCCGCCGGCCGGTGCCGAGCCGTTCGCGCTGGACGGTGTGTATGAGGAGCTGGCCGCCCGCGGACTGGAGTACGGGCCGTTCTTCCAGGGGCTGCGGTCGGCCTGGCTGCGCGGGCAGGAGATCTTCGCGGAGGTCGCGCTGCCCGATCATCAGCGGTCCGCCGCCGAGGGGTTCGGGCTGCACCCGGCCGTGGTCGACGCCGCCGTGCAGGCCAGCGGGCTGGCCGCCGGGCTGGCCGACCCGGGTGAGGACACCTCCCTGCCGTATGCCTGGCAGGGCGTGGAGTTGTATGCCTCCGGTGCCGCGGCGCTGCGGGTGCGGATCGCCCCGGCGGGCGGGAGCGGCGGGGACCGCGCGGTGCGGATCGAGCTGGCCGACACCGACGGGCAGCCGGTGGCCGTGGTGTCCGCCCTGCAGTTCCGGCAGATCTCCCAGGAGGGGATCGCGGCGGCGGAGGCCGCCTCCGCGGCGGGTTCCCGTTCCCTGTTCCGGGTGGAGTGGACGCCGGTGGCGCTGCCGGAGGCATCCGCCCCCGTGACGTCCGCCGACGTGCGCGCCCTCGAGGCGGGCGGGCCGGTCCCGGACGCGGTGCTGCTGACCGTGCCGGGCGGCAGCGACGGCGCCGCGGCGCGGGCCGCCGCGGGTGAGGCGCTGACTGTGCTGCAGTCCTGGTCGGCCGGCGAACGGTTCGCCGGTTCCCGTCTGGTGGTGGTGACGTCCGGTGCCGTGCACGCCCCGGGCTGTGTGGTCAGTGATCCGGCCGCGGCGGCCGTTCACGGGCTGGTGCGTTCCGCGCAGGCCGAGAACCCCGGCCGGATCGTGCTGATCGACACCGACGCGCCCGAGGCGGTGCCCGCGCTGCTGCCGGCGGTGCTGGCCGCCGACGAGTCCGAGCTGCTGGTCCGTGACGGGGCGGTCCGCGTGCCGCGTCTGGTGCCTGCCGCGCCCACTCCTGGCGTGGAGTCCGTCGGCTGGCCGACGGAGGGCACCGTGCTGGTGACCGGTGGCACCGGTGCTCTGGGCCGGCTCGTGGCCCGGCATCTGGTCGAGCGGCACGGGGTGCGCGACCTGCTGCTCGTCAGCCGCCGCGGCGGCCGGGCGGCGGGTGCCGCCGAGCTGGCCGCCGAGCTCACCGCCCTGGGCGCCGAGGTGGAGGTGGCGGCCTGTGATCTGGCCGACCGGGAGGCCGCGGCCGGGTTGCTGGCCGGGCGCACGCTGTCCGCGGTGGTGCACGCCGCGGGTGTCCTGGACGACGGTGTGATCTCCTCGCTGACCCCGGAGCGGCTGGACGGGGTGCTGGCCGCGAAGGCCGATGCGGCGTGGCATCTGCATGAGCTGACGGCGGACCAGGAGCTGGCCGCGTTCGTCCTGTTCTCCTCCGCTGCCGGTGTGTTCGGTGCGGCGGGTCAGGGCAACTACGCGGCGGCCAATGCCTATCTCGACGCTCTGGCCGCTCACCGCGTCGCCCGGTCGCTGCCCGCCCTGTCCCTGGCGTGGGGGCAGTGGGAGCAGGCCGGCGGCATGACCGGCAGCCGGCCGGCCGCCTCCGAGGGGGGTCGTGGTGATGTGATGCCGGCGCTCACCGCCGAGGAGGGACTGGCTCTCCTGGACCTCGCGGGCACTCTGGGTGAACCGCTCGTCGTGCCCGTGAAGCTGGACCTGACCGACCTGGGCGCGGCCCCCGGCAGTGTTCCCGCGCTGCTGCGCGGCCTGGTCCCCACCACCCGCCGCACCGCCGCGAGCAGCGGATCCTCCGGCGAGGCGGCGCTGCGCCGGCAGCTGGTCGGCCGGAGCGCCGCCGAGCAGGAGCAGATCCTGCGCGACCTCGTCCTGGACCACGCCGCGGCCCTCCTCGGCTACTCGAGCGGCGCGGCCCTGGATGCCGAACGGGACTTCCTGGAGGCCGGCTTCGACTCGCTGACGGCCGTCGAACTGCGCAACGCCCTCAACGAGGCCACCGGCGCACAACTGGCACTCACCGTCGTGTTCGACCACCAGACCCCCGTCGCCCTCGCCGCCCACCTCCGGCAGCAGATCGACGCGGCGACCGAGGCCGCCCCCGCGCCGCACGCCGTGGAAGCCCCGGACAGCCTCACCGGACTGTTCCGGCAGGCGGTGCGCATCGGAAAGGTGCACGAGAGCATCGGCGTCCTGAGCTGGGCCGCCAAACTGCGGCCCACGTTCACCTCCTCGATCGACATCGAACGGATCCCCGAAGCGGTGCGGCTCGCCGACGGCCCCGCCGAACCCCAGCTGATCTGCCTCGCCACCCCCATGGGCTTCGGCGGAGCCGTGCAGTACGCGCGCCTGGCCACCCGGTTCCGCGGCGTACGCCAGTTCTCGGCGGTGTCCATGCCCGGCTTCCTCGAGGGTGAACGCCTCCCCGAGACCGCCGACGCCGTCATCAACGTCCTCACCAAGAGCGTGCTGCGCGCCGCGGACGGCCGCCCGTTCGTCCTGCTCGGCCACTCCCTCGGCGGTGTCATCGCCTACGCCACCGCCGACCGGCTGGCCCGTTCCGGACAGACCGCCGCTGCCGTCATCCTGCTCGACAGCTACGCGGTCGGAGAGCCCGCCGCCGAGACCGGGGACGGTCTCGTCGCCGAGACCGGCGGCGAGGTCGTGGGCGAGATGGCCGTCGGCCTCCTCGGCCGCGACAGCCAGTACGGCGCCCTCAGCGGCGACAAGCTCACCGCACTGGCCCGCTACCTGGAGCTCTCCCGTGACCTGGCGCCCGGCGAACTCGCCGTCCCGCGCCTGCTGCTGCGCGCCGACAGCCCCTTCGTCAAGGACACCGACGACGAGAAGTGGCGGACCACCTGGCAGCACGCCGACACCATCCGGACCGTGCCCGGCGACCACTTCATGATGGTCGACGAGACGGCCGACACCACCGCCGCGGCCATCGAGGACTGGCTCGCCCGGCTGAGCTGACCCCGCGGCCCGGGGCGGATCCCTCACCGCGGGATCCGCCCCGGCTGGAGATGATTGGAGGTCGCCATGCGCGTCCTGTTCGCCGTCCCGGCCGCACCGGAACGGCTGCACAACATGGTGCCGCTGGGCTGGGCGCTGCGCGCGGCCGGCCACGAGGTACAGGTCGCCGCCCCACCGCGGTTCGCGCCGCGCGTCAACCGGACGGGACTGGTCGCGGTCGAGGCAGGCCCCGACGAGCCCGCCCCCGACGGCGCCCTGGCCGGCCCGGACGCCGCCGCGGACCTCGCGGCGTACCTCGGCGTGTGGCGGCACGACCTGCTCGTCTGGGACTCCGGCGCCCCCGCGGCGGCCGCGGCCGCCGCCGAGCATGGCGTCCCCGGCGCCCGCTTGCTGATGCCGGGCGAGGAGTACGAGGACGGCGCCGGCCACCCGGCGCCGGGCCTCGTCCTCGATCCGACGCCGCCGTCGCTGCGGACGGTCGCCGACAGCGCGACCCGGCCGCTGCGGCACGTACCGTACGACGGACCGGCGGTCCTGCCCGCATGGCTGGGCAGAGCGCCGAAGCGGATCCGGGTCTGCCTCGTCCTCGACGGCGGCAGGACGCCCGTCGCCCAGGTGCTGGCGGCCCTGCCCGCGCTCGACGCCGAGGTCGTCGCACGGCTCGCCGAGGACCGGATCCCGCCCGGTGCCTCCGTTCCCGACAACCTGCGGCTCGTCGACGAACTGCCCCTCAGCACCGTGCTGTCGACCTGCGCCGCCGTCGTCCACGACGGCTCGTCCGCCGCGGCCGCTGCCGCCCTCGCCGCTGGGCTGCCCCAGCTCGACCTCGGTGGCGCCGAGTCCGGCACCGCTCTCGCCCGGCTGCTGGAGAGGCATGGCGCCGCCCTCACGGCCGACACCGGGGATCCGGACGCCCTCGGCGGGCAGCTCGGTCGGCTGCTGGCCGACCCCGCGCTCGGCGCCGCGGCGCGGCGGCTCGGTGAGGAGAACGCGGCGCTGCCCGGACCACCTCGGCTCGCCTCCTGGCTCGGTGACGAGGTCACCGCTACCCGGCCGTGGAAATCAGGGGCACTTCTCTCCGATTAGGGGTGGGCGGGAAAACCCACCTGTCGTAGCGTCCACTCGGCAGGGCGGCCCGGCCCTCCGGAAATCCATGGGGAATGTCGATCGTGAGCAACGCGAGCAATGAGGAAAAACTTCTCAGCTATCTCAAGCGGGCGACCACAGACCTCAGGGAAGCCCGGCGCCAGATTCGCGACACGACGCTGCGCGACACCGAACCGCTGGCGATTGTCGGAATGGCGTGCCGTTTTCCGGGCGGGGTCCGCTCACCGGAGGATCTGTGGGCGCTGCTGGCCGAAGGACGCGACGCCGTCACCGAATTCCCCGCGGACCGCGGCTGGGACATCGACGGCGTCGTCGATCCCTCCGGCGAACGGCCCGGGACCAGTTACTCCCGGAAAGGCGGATTCCTCGACGGCGCGGGAGACTTCGACCCCGCGTTCTTCGGGATGTCCCCGCGCGAGGCACGGAACACCGACCCGCAGCAGCGGCTGCTGCTGGAGTCCTGCTGGGAGGCGCTGGAGCGGGCCGGCATCGACCCGACGTCGCTGAAGGGCAGCCGCACGGGCGTGTACGCCGGCGTGATGTACCACGACTACCCCGGCAGCGGCAGCTTCGGTTCGATGGTGTCGGGCCGGGTGGCGTACACGCTGGGCCTGGAGGGCCCGGCGGTGACGGTGGACACGGCGTGCTCCTCGTCGCTGGTGGCGCTGCACTGGGCGGGTCAGGCGCTGCGGCGCGGCGACTGCTCCCTCGCGCTGGTGGGCGGGGTGACGGTGATGGCCACCCCCGACATGTTCGTCTACTTCAGTGAGCAGCGCGGCCTGGCCCGTGACGGGCGCTGCAAGTCCTTCGCCGATGGTGCGGACGGCACCGGCTGGGGCGAGGGCGTGGGCGTGCTGGTGGTGGAGCGGCTGTCGGACGCCCGCCGCAACGGGCACCGGGTGCTGGCGGTGGTGGCGGGCTCGGCGGTCAACCAGGACGGCGCGTCCAGCGGCCTGACCGCCCCGAACGGCCCGTCGCAGCAACGCGTGATCCGCCAGGCGCTGGCCGGCGCCGGACTGACCAGCCACGAGGTGGACCTGGTGGAGGGGCACGGCACCGGCACCACGCTGGGTGATCCGATCGAGGCGCAGGCGCTGCTGGCCACCTACGGCCAGGACCGGCCGGAGGGGTCCCCGCTCTATCTGGGGTCGGTGAAGTCCAACCTGGGGCACACCCAGGCGGCGGCCGGGGTGGCCGGGGTGATGAAGGTCGTCCTGGGCCTGCGCGCGGGGGTGATGCCCGCGACGCTGCACGTGGACGAGCCGTCGACGCAGGTCGACTGGTCGGCCGGCGCGGTGGAGCTGCTGACCTCGTCACGCGCGTGGGAGCGGGGCGAGCGCCCCCGCCGGGCCGGCGTGTCGTCGTTCGGGATCAGCGGGACCAACGCGCATGTGATCATCGAGGAGGCTCCGCAGGAACCGCCGCAGGACTCCGATTCGGCGTCCCCGACGGCCTCGCTGCCGGTGGTGCCGTGGGTGCTGTCGGGGCGCGGCATCGAGGCGGTGCGGGCGCAGGCGGCCCGGCTGGCGGACCGGGTGCGGGCCGATGCCGGGCTGCGCCCGGTGGATGTCGGCTACTCGCTGGCCACCACCCGGGCGGCCCTGGAGCACCGGGCCGTGGTCGTGGGTGCCCGCCGCCCGGAGTTCCTCCGCGGCCTGATGGCGCTGGCGGACGG
>NZ_JAESIF010000052.1:0-48806 GCF_016757295.1 Streptomyces sp. M2CJ-2
CACCGCCTCGTGCCCCTCACGGAACACGGTGGCCGTCACCTCGAACGTCTCACCGACGACGGCCTTCGCCGGCCGTCTGCCGCATTCGACGGCCGGCCGGACGTCCCGTACGGGGATACGTCCGATGGTCCGCGTCGTCTTCATGGGTCTGTACCTCCGCCGTGCTCGACGCCGGGCCGGCGCCCGGTCGTGGGGACCAAACTGAGGCGGGAAGGTCCGTCACCTTCCCGCCGGGGAGCGCCGCTCGATCGACGGCGGGACCCGTCTCGGCGGGGCGGTCGGACGAGGCCTGTCGTTCGCCGCCGGACCGGGCCACGCGTTCGCGGCCGGACGAGTCCACTCGTTCTGTTCCTGCAGGTAGGTGACGAGACTGGTACGCAGGTACCGTTCGGCGGCGTCGGCCGCCTCCCGCGCGCAGCGCTTGCCCATCAGCACACAGAGGGTGTATCCCGAGTCCTCGAACGTGGTGCGGACCGTGCGATCCGTCGGGGCGGCGAGCATCACGCGTTCCCAGGCCCGGTAGCGACGCAACTGCCGGGCGACTTCGGCTCTGGCGGGTAGCAGCATGGCGCCGTTCACCTTTCCGTGGCTCGATGGGGTACGTACTCCCGACGGCGGGGTGACGGTCGTGCGTACGGCGGCACGGACCCGTGACGGCGATCGAGGGTGTTCACACATGGTGCATGCCCGGTAACTTCGCGTCTTGTTGGTTTTTCAATCATTAAGAGCCGGGATGCGGGTCGGGCTCGGACCGGCTACGGCTCGACGGTGGGGCCCGGGGCGGGTCGCGTCATGCGCGGCTGTCGCCCCGGGGAGCTCGGCCGTGCGCTCGTGTTGCACGGATGGACCAACCGGGTCACGCTGATGGTGACTCAGAAGCGCCAACCGCTCACGTTTCGTGTTCGGGGCTCGTCCCGCAGGGGCGAGGGGAATCGGGAGCTTCGCGGTGAGGAGCCAATGACGATGAAGACGACAGTGCCCTGCTACTACCACCTCGACGTGGAAGTGACCCCGGAGCGGGTGGGGCAGGTCAGCCGCATTCTGGCCGCCCACCTCCGGCACTGGGACCTGGAGAACCTGATGGAGTCCGTCTGCCGCGGCACCGAGATGCTGCTGCACGCCATCGACGAGCACGCCACCGACAAGAACACGTCGATCGAGATGTGGTGGAACGGCCAGCACCTCATCACGGCCATCGGGGACCACGACCGCGCACTGCGGCCCGACCAGGAGCTGCGCGGCTGTCTGGAGCACATCGCGGCCAGCAGCGACGGCTGGGGCTGCTGTGCCACCGGGACCGGCAGCAGGGTCATCTGGTTCTCACGGCGGGCCCGGGCCGGCGAACGCGTCCCGCTGGTGCCGACCGCGCCCGATCCGAGGGCCAGCGAGGGCCTGGACCTGCCCCGCGTGATCAGCGTCGCCCAGCTGACCGGACTGGTGCGCACCCCGGCCGGCCTTCTGGAGGCGGCCCGGTGACCCGACGGAACAACCGGAAAGGGGCGCCCGCGTGGAGCGGGCGCCCCTACCCGCTGGGTGCGGTCCCCGACGGCGAGGGCACCAACTTCGCGTTGTTCAGCGAGGTCGCCGAACACGTCGAACTCGTCCTGGTGGACGACGCCGGCCGGCACACGGGCGTCCCGCTGACCGAGGTCGACGGGTCGGTGTGGCACGGCTACCTGCCCGGTGTCGGGCCCGGCCAGCGCTACGGCTACCGGGTGCACGGGCCGTGGGCACCGGCGGCCGGACACCGCTGCAACCCGGCGAAGCTGCTGCTCGACCCGTACGCCACGGCCGTCGACGGACAGATCGACAACCACCCCTCGCTCTACGAGCGCCGGCCCGACGGCCCCGACCGGGCCGACAGCGCCGGACACACCATGCTGGGTGTGGTGACCGACCCGGCGTTCGACTGGGGTGACGACAGCCGGCCCGGTCGGTCGTATGCCGACACGGTGATCTACGAGGCCCACGTCAAGGGCATGACCCGCGCCCACCCCGGCGTCCCCGCCGAACTGCGCGGCACCTACGCCGGACTGGCGCACCCGGCGGTGGTGGACCACCTGACCTCGCTGGGGGTCACCGCGGTGGAGCTCATGCCGGTCCACCAGTTCGTCCAGGACGGCGTGCTGCAGAGCCGCGGCCTGGCCAACTACTGGGGCTACAACACCATCGGCTTCTTCGCCCCGCACAACGCCTACGCCGCCCACGGCACCCGCGGCCAACAGGTCACCGAGTTCAAGACGATGGTGCGGACCCTGCACGCGGCAGGGCTCGAAGTGATCCTGGACGTCGTCTACAACCACACCGCCGAGGGCAACGAGAAGGGCCCTACCCTCTCGTTCCGCGGCATCGACAACTCCTCGTACTACCGCCTGGTGGACGGTGACTGGTCGCACTACTACGACACCACCGGCACCGGCAACAGCCTGCTGATGCGCCACCCCTACGTACTCCAGCTGATCATGGATTCGCTGCGGTACTGGGTCACCGAGATGCACGTCGACGGGTTCCGCTTCGACCTCGCGGCCACCCTGGCCCGCCAGTTCCACGAGGTGGACCGGCTGTCGGCGTTCTTCGACCTCATCCAGCAGGACCCGGTGATCAGCCGCGTCAAGCTCATCGCCGAGCCCTGGGACGTCGGCGAGGGCGGCTACCAGGTGGGCAACTTCCCGCAGCTGTGGTCCGAGTGGAACGGCAAGTACCGGGACGCCGTAAGGGACTTCTGGCGCGCCGAACCGCACACACTCGGCGAGTTCGCCTCCCGGCTCACCGGCTCCTCCGACCTGTACGCGCACAGCAGGCGGCGGCCCCGCGCCAGCGTCAACTTCGTCACCGCGCACGACGGTTTCACCCTGCGCGACCTCGTCTCGTACAACGACAAGCACAACATGGCCAACGGCGAGGGCAACCGGGACGGCGAGAGCCACAACCGGTCCTGGAACAGCGGCGCCGAGGGCGACACCGACGACCCGGACGTACTCGAACTCCGGGCCCGCCGCCAGCGCAACTTCCTTGCCACCCTGTTCCTTTCGCAGGGCATCCCGATGCTCTCCCACGGTGACGAAGTGGGGCGCAGCCAGCGCGGCAACAACAACGCCTACTGCCAGGACAACGAGATCTCCTGGACAGACTGGCGGCCGACCGACGAGCAGCGCGCCCTGCTGGACTTCACCCGGCGGGTCATCGCACTGCGGGCCGCCCACCCCGTGCTGCGGCGGCGCCGCTTCTTCCGCGGCGAGAGCGCGCGCCGCGCGGGCCGGCACCTGCCCGACCTGGTGTGGCTGCTGCCGGACGCCGAGGAGATGACCGACGATGACTGGCAGCGCTCCGACGCCCACAGCGTCGGCGTCTTCCTCAACGGCGACGCCATCGCCGAACCCGATCCGCGCGGCCGGCGCCTGGTCGACGACTCCTTCCTGCTCCTGCTCAACAGCCACTGGGAACCGGTGGAATTCCGCCTCCCGGCGGCCGCCTACGGCGAACGCTGGACGGCGCTGATCGACACCACCGACCCGGACGGCCTCCCCGACGAGTCGGAGCACAAGGCGGGCACCCGGCTGACGGTCGGACCACGCAGCCTGGTACTGCTGTCCAGGCCGTCACTCACCGCGAAATGAGACACGGGCGGGCCTGCCGGGCACACCGCCCGGCAGGCCCGGATCAGCGGCCGCGGCGCGCGGTCACCGTGAACTGGGCGCCCTCGTTGTCGCGCAGCACGGCCTCGTCCTCCCGCAGGGCCAGCACACTGCCGCCGTGCCGCTCGGCGGCGCGGACACAGGCGGCCACATCCGCCACGGTGAAGTGGACCTGCCAGCGCGGCCGGATCGCAGGATCGGGAGCCGACCCCAGCGCCCCCGACTCGATGCAGGCGACCACATGCCCTTCACTGCGCAGCACCACCTCGTCGCCCTCGTAGACGACCTCGGTGCGACCGGACCCCGCCGCACCCCAGTCGAACACCTCGCCGTAGAAGATCGCGGCGTCGAAGGCGTCACGGGTGTGCAGCCTGACGAAGGCGGGCTGTGACCGGCGCCAGCTGAGCCAGTGGGTGAACAGTTCGCCCTCCCAGACACCGAAGGTCGCGCCGTCCCGGTCGGCCAGCAGCGCCGCGCGCCCCGGAGGCAGGGAGAGGGGACCGACCGCCAGGGTGCCGCCGCGTTCCTGCACCCGCGACACGGCCTCGTCCGCGCTGCGCACGGCGAAGTACGGCGTCCAGGCCACGGCCATCCGCCACATGTCGGCCACCCCGGCGAGGCCGGCCACCGGCGCGCCGTCCACCAGGGCGATCCTGAACCGCTCGCCCAGCCGCGCAGGGCGCCATCGCCAGCCCAGCACGGCCGTGTAGAAATCCTCGGTCGACCCGATGTCGCGACTGGTCAGGCTCACCCAGCATGGTGTCCCGTACACGGATTGGGTGGAGAAGACGTCCGTCGTACCGAGGGTGGAGGGCGTGTCGTGGTTCATGGCAGTCGCGTCCTGATCTCGTCGGCCTGGCAGCCATCTGCAGGACTCCAGTGTCCGGCCTGTACCGCTCCGGGCGCCTGCCGAGTACCCCGGTGAGGGCGCCGAAACGGTGACCAGGACATCTCCGCGACGTCCGGGTGGCACCGGACGGGGCGAGTGACGACGATGGAGGGGCAGGACCCTGGGTGAAGGCACCCGAGCACCGGGTGAGGACACCACGAGAGCGGCACACCGGACCCGGAGGTGACCATGCCCACGGACGGGGACGCGGACGCGGACCGGATCCTCCGGCTGGAGGAAGAGGTGCAGCAGCTGAAGGAAGCGGTCGTCTCGCACGCGGTGGTGGACCAGGCGATCGGTGTGATCGTCGCGATCGGGCGGGTGTCACCCGATCAGGGGTGGACGGTGCTGAAGGAGGTCTCCCAGCACACCAACGTCAAACTCCGCGACATCGCCGGGACGATCGTCGGCTGGGGAAGCACCGGTGTGCTGCCGCCGGAGACAGGCGCTGAGCTGGAGAAGGTCCTGGACCGGATCAGCCGGCCTCCGTCCGCAGCTCCTCACGTACCTGGGCGAAACAGCTGCTGAGCAGCCGGGACACGTGCATCTGCGAGATGCCGAGCAGCTCGGCGATGCTGCTCTGCGTCATGCCCCGGAAGAACCGCAGATAGAGGATGAGCCGCTCGCGCTCCGGAAGGGCCTCGAGACAGGGCCGGACCGCCACCCGGTCGACGACGGTGTCGTAGGCGGGGTCCGGGCCGCCGAGCGAGTCCCCGAGCGCGTAGCCGTCCGTACCGGGCATCTCCGCCTCCAGCGACAGCGCGGAGAAGCACTCGAGGGCCTCCGCGCCGGTGCGCACCTCGTCCTCGGTCAGCTGCGCGTACGCGGCGATCTCGGCGGTCGTCGGGGCCCGGCCGGGAGTGGTCTGCGCCAGTTCCTTCACGGCGTGCCGCACCCGGTTGCGCAGGTCCTGGACCCGGCGGGGGACGTGCAGGGTCCACATGTGGTCCCGGAAGTGACGCTTGATCTCGCCGGTGACGGTCGGCACGGCGTACGCCTCGAAAGCGTTGCCGCGCGCCGGATCGTAGTGGTCGACCGCCTTGACCAGGCCCAGGGCCGCCACCTGGTACAGATCCTCCAGGGCCTCACCGCGCCCCCGGAAGCGGACGGCGATCCGCTCGGCCATGGGCAGCCAGGAACGGACGAGCTGGTCCCGCAGCGCCTTGCGCTCGGGGCCCTCGGGCAGCCGGGCGAGGCGGAGGAAGTCCTCGGCGGTGTCGGGTGCGTCGTGGTGGGGATGCGGCTTCGTGGTGCTGCCGGCGATACGCATGACGCGCACCTCCCTGAGCAGGTGCCGGGTGGACGGGCACCGTGGGAGCGCGGGCTCGGACCGCACGGAGGAGACCCCGGGGGCGGCGAGCCGGTTCCCACGGTCGTGCCTCCGGTCCGAAGCACTGGCCCTTTCATTCCCCCGCGCCGCGCCGGTGAAACTGCTTCCCGAATTTCCGGGGCGGGAATGCGCGGGAATACGAGGGAATACGCAGGAAACATACGCTGCGAAATCGCGGGAATTCATTGTGTGAAGTTCCGGAAGGCTCGGGGGAGCCGGTCGGCGGCCGGGACGCGGGCGGGTTCGCGTCCCGGCCGCCGGTGGCGCGGCCCGCCTCCGGGCCCGCCGATGTGATCGCGACACCGGACGTGATGTGCGGCACGCCGTGGTCCGGGCCGGACGGCCGGTCCGGCGGATTGTTCCAGCACAGCGCTTGATCAATGATCAGAGGGGATGAACCACCTGACCACGACGCATTCCGCGTATTTGACAGTGCCGGGAGCCCACGGATAGGAAGCAGCGACGGAAGTGGAAAGGTGAACCGTGTACGAGCCGAACGTGGTCGGGGACTGGCAGGAGTACGACGAGCATGCCGGTCTGCGGGTCAGCGTCCACCGTCTGGAATCGGGCGAACCGCCCCGGGGACGGGACGACGCCGCCCAAGGACTGACGTACTTCAGCGTCCGTGTGACCGTCGAGAACCGCGGTGAGCGGAAATTCGGGATTCATCTCGAGGACGGTCAGGTCGACGTACGGACAGGGCCCGACGGGGAGAGCGCGTTCATCGACTGGCGCAACTCACAGTTCATCGAGGGATTCGACGTCTATCCGCTGCGCCGCGCCACCGCCGTGCTCTACGCGGCAGCCCCCGAGACGTCCCTGAGCCATGTCGACGTCCAGGTCCAGCTCCGGGCCGACGAGGAGTGGACCGGCCGGCGCCTGTGGTCGGGGGCCATCGCCGTGCACGACGGGACCGCCGGGGCCCAGGGGGGCGGGGCCAGGGAGGGCCTCGCGCACCAGCTGAGCGCGTTCCTCCGGGACCAGGCGGAGGAGGGTACCGCCTGATCCGCCGTCAGTGGGCGATCCCGTCGATGATCTCGCGGGCGCCCTGGCGCAGCAGGGCCACGGCGACGGAGGTGCCGAGCGTCGCCGGATCCAGTCGGCCCGCCCACTCGTGGGCGTTCAGCCGCACCTTGCCGTCCGGCGTGAAGACGCAGGCCCGCAGCGACAGTTCGCCGCTCCGGTCGACTCGTGCGTACCCGGCGATCGGGCTGTTGCAGTGCCCCTGCAACACATGCAGGAACATGCGCTCGGCGGTGGCCTCCCGATGGGTGTCCGGGTGACCGAGGGCGCTGACCGCGTCGATGAGACCGGTGTCGCCCTCACGGCACTGCAGGGCGAGGACGCCCGCGCCGATGGGCGGCATCATCGTCTCGGGGGAGAGGACCTCGCTGATCACGTCACCCCGGCCGATGCGTTCCAGGCCGGAGACCGCGAGCAGTAGCGCGTCCGCCTCACCGGCGGCGAGCTTCGCCAGCCGCCGGTTGGCGTTGCCGCGGAACGGCACGCACCGGAGGTGCGGATGGGTGGCCGCCAGCTGCGCGACCCGGCGTACCGCGGAGGTACCGACCCTGGCCCCGACCGGGAGTTCGTCCAGAGTGAGTCCGCCCGGGTGCACGAGTGCGTCACGGACGTCATCCCGTTTCAGGAACGCGGCGAAAACGGTGCCCGCCGGAAGCGGGCGGTCGGCGGGCACGTCCTTGACGCAGTGCACCGCGACGTCCGCCTCCCCGGCCAGCAGCGCGGCGTCCACCTCCTTGGTGAACGCACCCTTGCCCTCCACCTGCGACAGGTCGCCCAGCCACTTGTCCCCGGTGGTCCGCACGGGGACGACCTCGGTGCGTACACCGGGCAGGGCGACCGCCAACTCGGCCTGGACACGCCCTACTTGGGCGAGCGCCATGGGTGAGTCGCGGGAGACGATTCGGATCAGTTCGGGGACCGACATGGCGACACGATAGACCTCTCCGCTCGAATCCCCCTGCAGGACGGACCGGTTGGGAGGCCGAACGGGGGATCCGTCCGGACTCCCGGTGACAGGCGGTCAGCTGTCCGGAAGCCGGTATCAGGCGTTCGGGTCGAACGGTATGCCCGACGGCTTCGCCGCGGCCAGATGGGAGGCGAAACTCCCGTCCTTGAGGCCGAAGTTCGCACTGCCGAAGTTGTGGGCGACGAGTTTTTCGCGCAGCCCGGCCGGATAGCCGTTCCAGCCGACCAGCGGCGGGAACTGCCAGCTGCCCTTGTGGTTCTCCGGCGGTTCGTCACCCGAACCGGCGAGCCGGAAGCAGTGCGTGCTGATGCCGTCCTTGTGGTACACGATCTTCGGATGCGTCCCGTCGAAGCGGACCGCCGACCGGGCGTGGATCGAGAACGAGCCGTGGTTGGACGTCGAGACGTACTGAGCCGTGTCGTTCTGCACCCACACCACGACATGCTCCCAGTCGTGGCGGTGGCCGCCGAGACTGACACCCGGCAGCGCCTGGTCCTTCTCGAAGTACAGGGCGTAGACGATGGCGCACCAGCCGTTGTTGCACTTCGAGCGCGAGTAGCCGTTGGTGCTGTCCAGGTCGGGGGCGTCACGACAGTTGCCGTTGAGGGCGCCGGTCGGGTTGAGCCCGGGGTTGATCGCTCCGTCCGGGCCGATCGCGGGTGTGGGGTAGCACCCGTCGGTGTCGTAGTCGTAGGCGGGCTGGAAGGTCCGGTCGAGGCTGTCCGCGTTCGCCGGCAGGGCCGGCGGCGGGGCGGCGAAGGCGGTGGCGGGGAAGGCGACGACGAGAGCGACGGCACCGGCGAGACCGGTCAGCCATCTCCTGCGGTGCGTTCGGAACGTGCTCGACGACACTGCGTCCTCCTCATGGTCCGGGCGCAGCCCAACGGCTGTGGGGGGCAAGGGAGTTCAGCATCCCGGCTGTGCACTTCCGTGCCAAGGGGCCACGGGCGTACCGATGGTGAAGCGCTGCCCAACACTCGACGAGCCGTTACCGGACCGTTCCCCTCCGTCCGGAATGCCGACGGCCGCTTTCTCGGGCGTGAGGTCCGGACGGGGCGCGCGGCCTGACGGTTTCGGCATGCGCCGCCCGGTCCTGTTCGCGCCGACCCCGGCGCGAACGGGAAGCCCGGTTCCCCCTGCATGCTCACTGGCCGGTAACGCCGCGTGGCGGGACGTCGGAGGAGGGACCGCGCCCCGGTCCGATCGCTCGCCCCGGGTCTGGACCTACGCGAGCGGCGCCGCGGAACTCGCGCCGACCGCCGGAGTGGCACTGCCGCAGACCCGCAAGGCCGCCGCGCCGGCCACGGCCGCCTTCTTCGCCGGAGTGCTCCCCGCCCGTGTGGCGATGGCCGTCGACCGGAGCCGCCGCCCCGCACCGCAGCGGGTCGCGACCCGGGGACGGCTGCCCCCGCAGGTGCCACCGGTGCTGTGGGCGCGCGGAGTCGCCAAGGGTGCAAAGGGCCGGTGGTGAGCGGGCGACCGCGGCAGTGGTGACGACATGGGCCGGCGGGCGGAGTTCGCCGGCGGGGCGGGGAGGTCAGAACTCCTCGTGCACCTCCGGGTCCCCACCGATGCGCCGGTGGGACCGGTCGGCGATGGCCCGCATCTGGGCGGCGTCCAGTTCGAAGCCGAAGACGTCGAGGTTGGCGCGCTGCCGTCCCGGATCGGCCGACTTGGGCACGGGCAGTGCGCCGAGCTGGATGTGCCAGCGCAGCACCGCCTGGGCCGGTGTGACCCCGTGGGCCTCGGCCACCGAGGCCACGGTCAGGTCGTCCAGCACCTGTGAACCCCGGCCCAGCGGGCTCCAGCTCTCGACGAGCACGCCCTTGTCCGCGTGGTAGGAGCGCAGTTCCTCCTGGGGGAAGAACGGGTGCAGCTCGACCTGGTTGACCGACGGCAGCACCCCGGTCTCCTTCTCCAGCCGTTCGATGTGGGCGGGGGTGAAGTTGGAGACCCCGATCGAGCGTACGAGCCCGTCCTCACGCAGTTTGATCATGGCCTTCCAGGAGTCGACGTACTTGTCGACCCGGGGGAGCGGCCAGTGGATGAGGTACAGGTCGACGTACTCCAGCCCGAGACGTGCGCGTGACTCCTCGAAGGAGGCGAGGGTCTCCTCGTAGCCGTGGTGGCGGCCGGGGAGTTTCGTCGTCACGACGACCTCCTCGCGCGGGACGTCGGCGCGGGCCACGGCACGGCCGACACCGGTCTCGTTGCGGTAGTTCGTCGCCGTGTCGACGAGGCGGTAGCCCATCTCCAGGGCCGCCGTCACCGACTGCTCCGCCTGTGCGTCGTCCATCGGCCAGGTGCCCAGGCCGAGGGCGGGGATCGTCGTGCCGTCGTTGAGTGCGTGGTTCGGGATGCTGATCACTAGGGGACCCTCCCATGGACAGTGTCGTCACCCTCCAGCCTCACCGACCGGACGGCCAATGATCAACCTGACGGGCGGGCCGGACGGATGACACGCACTCGCATGAATCGGCAGGAGTCCGTACGGATCGACACGGATCGACGGAGAGGGCGCACATGACGACGGGTGGAAGCGGTGCGGGCGGGGCGGGCGGAGGGAGCGCGGAGAGCGGGGCGGGCGGTGGGGAGGACGTCAAGGAGAACGCGGGCGTCGAGGTGCGTCCGGCCGCCGGGCACATCGGCGCCGAGATCACCGGCGTCGACCTCGCGGACGAGCCCGGCGACGCCGTGATCGCCGCCGTCCGGGCGGCGGTGCTGCGCTGGAAGGTGGTGTTCTTCCGCGGACAGCGCCTGGACCACGCCGGACACGTGGCGCTGGCGCGGCGGTTCGGTGAGCCGGTCGTCCTGCCCCGGCGCGGGAAGGCCTCGCCGCCCGGCTTCCCCGAGATCGAGACGACCGCCGACCGGCTGGAGCTCGGCGGACGGTTCGGCATGGAGCACGACGAATGGCTGCGGCGTCGCCGCCACACCCTGCTGCGCGGCTGGCACTGCGACCACGGCGCCCGTGTCGATCCGCCCGCCGCGACGATCCTGCGCGCGGAGACCGTCCCGCCCTACGGAGGCGACACCACCTGGTCGAATCTGGCCGCCGCCTACGCCGGACTGTCCGCTCCGGTACGGGAGTTCGCCGACCGGCTGCGCGCCGAGCACCGGCTGGGTGTCGGCTACCAGCCCCGGCCCGGAGGCGACGCGTATCTGCGGCACCTGCTGGACCATCAGACCGCCTCCGAGCACCCCGTGGTGCGGGTCCATCCGGAGACGGGGGAGCGGGTGCTGTTCGTCAACGGCTACTACGTCGAGCAGATCTCCGGCCTGTCCCGGCCGGAGAGCCAGGCCGTCCTGGAGATGCTGCTGGAGCAGGCGACCCGGCCCGAGTACACGGTGCGCTTCCGGTGGGAGCCGGGCAGCGTGGCGTTCTGGGACAACCGTGCCACCATCCACCTGGCTCCGAGCGACGCCGCCCACCTGGGCCACCCGCGGATCATGCACCGGGTGATGCTGACCGGTGACGTGCCGGTGGGTGTCGACGGCCGTCCCTCAAAGCCGATCACCGGAACCGCCCCGGGACGCTGGTGACCGACCGGTCAGCCGACCACCCCTATTCGAACCGTGAGGTGTCGCCCGCGCCCCGCCGTACGATCTCCGCCTCCCCGCCCGAGAAGTCGATCACCGTGGTCGGCTCGGTGCCGCAGTCCCCGGAGTCGAGCACCGCGTCCACCTGGTGGTCGAGCCGGTCCTTGATCTCCCAGCCCTGGGTCATCGGCTCGTCCTCACCGGGCAACAGCAGGGTGCTGGACAGCAGGGGCTCGCCGAGCTCCGCCAGCAGCGCCTGGGTGACGACGTGATCGGGGATGCGCACGCCGACGGTTTTCTTCTTCGGATGCTGCAGCATGCGCGGCACCTCCTTCGTCGCGGGCAGGATGAACGTGTAGCTGCCCGGCGTGGACGCCTTGACCGCGCGGAACACGTCGTTGTCGATCCGTACGAACTGGCCGAGCTGCGCGAAATCCCGGCACACCAGAGTGAAGTGGTGGCGGTCGTCCAGCTTGCGGATGGTACGGATCCGGTCGATGCCCTCCCGGCTGCCCAGTCGGCAGCCGAGCGCGTAGCAGGAGTCCGTGGGGTACGCGACCAGGGCGTCGGCGCGGATGCTGCCGGCGACCTGGGCGATGGTGCGCGGCTGGGGGTTGTCGGGGTGCACGTCGAAGTACTTCGCCATTCACCGAGCTTATGCCGCCCGGGTGGCAGGACCGCACACCCCGGCCGGTGCCCGCCCGCGCCCCGGCCGGGCGCAGGGCACCCTGGACGCTGTGTCCGCCCATGGTGAGCTCGACGCATCGGTGGGGTAACGTCCGGGGCCGTGCGGAGGACGCCCGGCGGAACGAGGGGAAGACCGAGGTGACAGCCCGTAAGGACGGAATCCGGCGGCCGGAGCCGACGGCAGGGGAGCGATCGGAGCAACCCGGTTGGGCGCAGGAACTACTGGAGCACCTGCGGCCGACGGGCCGTGACGTCCGCAGGATCGTCGACTGGCTCGCCGGCACCGTGCACGCGTCGGTGGCTCTCCGGAACGCCTCCGGCGCCCTCGTCGCCGGGACCGGGCTGCCGCTGGACGAGGACCTCGTCGCCGCTGTCACCTCGGGCCGGATCGCCTCCGCGGCCTGGGAGGACGGCGAGCACCACCTGCGCCTGGTGAAGGTCGGGCACCCCTTTGAGGTCTGGGCACTGGCAGTCTCCCGAGACGCCCCCTTCGACCGGCGCAGTGCCGACATCGTCGCGCACACCGCCCAGGTCGTTGAGCTGTTGCTGACCGCCCGCGAGACCGCCGCGGCCGGGCAGCGGCTGCGGCGGGCCAGCGCCGACCTGCGGCTGGCGATCCTGCAACTCCTCATGGTCGAGGACACCGTCGCCGCCCGTCGGGTGGCCGCGGGACTCTGGCCGGGCCTGCTCGACGCCGACACGGCATGCGTCTACGTCGTCGAGTCCGAGCCCGCCCACCGCGACCGCCTCGCGGAGGAGTGTCTGGACACCACGGAGGAGGAGGCCCTGGTCGTGCGGTGCCCGGCCATGGACGGGCACGTGATCGTCGTCAGCCCCCGCGAGGCCACCGCCGGCGAACTGAAGTCCCTGGTCGAACGGCACCCGGACACCTTCCTCGGGGGCAGCGTCTGGCAGAGCCTGGCCCGGACCGCCACCGCGTACGGGCAGGCCGTCAGCGCCCTCGCCGTGGCGCGCTTCCGCCCGGACAAGACGGCGGTGTACGCCGAGCGCACCCATCCCGAGCGGCTGATGGACCCTGCGGCCCTGCGCGGCTGGGCGGCCCGGCTGCTGCGTCCACTGGACGCCGTCCCGCACCACACCCGCGCCGAGCTCCTCGCCACCACCCGCCTCGGCCTGGAGTTCACCGCCGTCAACACGGCCAAGATCCTCGGCGTGAGCCGCAACACGGTGCGCGCCCGCATGGAACGCGTCGAGACCATGCTGGGCACCGACTTCGACGACGTCACCGCCCGTGCCGTCGTGCACCTGGCGCTGCACACCCAGATCAACCTCCAGGACGGACAGGCCGGCGGCACCTGCGCGACACCCGCCTCAAGGCTCACGCCTTTGGTGTCCGGGCCCGCCGTACGCTCCTGGGCCAAAGAGCTGCTCGAACGGCTGGACCGGGACGCCCGCCCCCTGCGGCGCACGCTGCGTACCTGGATCGCCGCCGGCGTCAACGCCGAGCGGGCCGCACAGGTCCTGGGCGTCCACGCACAGACCGTGCGCGAGCACGTCCGCAGCTCCGAGCCGGTCCTGGAACGCCAGTTGCTGGCCGCCGGGACGGACCTGTACGAGGTCGTGCTGGCCCATCTGGCGCTGGGAGACCTCGAGCACCCGGCGTTCACGGGTCCCGCACCGGCACCCTCGTCCGGTTGAACGACGGACCGGACCGGATTCTCGACGGTTCGGTGGCCGACCGCGCGCGGGGTGAAACGGGTTTTATCGGACTCGCTTGTGCACGGCTGAGTCCTGCGGCCGTCGCAGCAGGCATCGGTGCGATACACACCCGCGTCGCCGTTCACATAGGTTCGTCCCTGCCGCGGGAGCACGACCGGAACGGGGGACCGGTCGCGCTCCCGCGTGTCCTTCCCCCCAGGACCCGTCGCCGGCCCATCTCATGACAGCCGTGGCGGCCGCGGACTGCCCCGCCGTTCTCGCACCGACCCGCGCGTCGCGGGTGTGCGCGCCGTCGCTCCGAGTCGCCGCTCTCCGCGATGCACGGCAGCATGGCCCTCGTACGCACGCCACCGGCAAGACGCGCGCGGCCAGGCCGTCCGGCGGTGGGAGGTTCCGTGAGCGGGCCCCGGTTTCCGGGGCCCGCGAGCCCGGGGCACCGGAGGAACACATCACCCGGGCCGGCCGCGACGGCCGGCCCACGGCCACACACCACCGTGTCCCGGCCCGCCACCAGTCATGAGCAGCCGAAGGAGTCCACGAACATGACGGACGTTTCGAGCCGGGGTCCTGCCCCGGGCGACGACCGCAAGGTACTCACCAACCGGCAGGGCCATCCGGTCCACGACAACCAGAACCAGCGCACGGTCGGCGCCCGCGGGCCCGCCACGCTGGAGAACTACCAGTTCCTGGAGAAGATCAGCCACTTCGACCGGGAGCGCATCCCCGAGCGTGTCGTGCACGCCCGGGGAGTGACCGCGTACGGTCACTTCGAGGCCTACGGCACCTGGGGCGACGAGCCGGTCAGCCGTTACACCCGGGCCCTGCTGTTCCAGGAGCGCGGCAAGCGTACGGACGTGGCCGTCCGGTTCTCCACCGTCATCGGCGGACGCGACTCCTCCGAGGCCGCCCGCGACCCGCGCGGCTTCGCCGTGAAGTTCTACACCGAGGACGGCAACTGGGACCTCGTCGGCAACAACCTCGGCGTCTTCTTCATCCGGGACGCGATCAAGTTCCCGGACGTCATCCACGCCCTCAAGCCCGACCCCGTCACCTTCGAGCAGCAGCCGCGGCGCATCTTCGACTTCATGTCGCAGACGCCCGAGTGCATGCACATGCTGGTCAACCTGTTCAGTCCGCGCGGCATCCCCGCGGACTACCGTCACATGCAGGGCTTCGGCGTGAACACCTACAAATGGGTGAACACCGAGGGCGAGACCAAGCTCGTCAAGTACCACTGGATGCCCAAGGCGGGCGTCCGCTCCATGACCGAGGAGGACGCCGCGAACGTCCAGGCCGACTCCCTCGGCCACGCCACCAAGGACCTCTACGGGGCGGTGGGGCGCGGTGACTACCCGGAGTGGGAACTGCTCGTCCAGATGATGGACGATCACGAGCACCCGGAGCTGGACTTCGACCCGCTCGACGACACCAAGACCTGGCCCGAGCAGGACTTCCCGCCGAAGCCGGTGGGCCGGATGGTGCTCGACCGGATGCCGGAGAACTACTTCGCCGAGAACGAGCAGATCTCCTTCGGCACCGGTGTCCTCGTCGACGGTCTGGACTTCTCCGACGACAAGATGCTCGTCGGCCGGACCTTCTCCTACAGCGACACCCAGCGCCACCGGGTCGGCCCGAACTACCTCCAGCTCCCCGTCAACCAGGCCAAGGCCGCCGAGGTGAACACCAACCAACGCGATGGCCAGATGACCTACCTCGTGGGCCAGACAGGGGAGAACCCCCAGGTCAACTACGAACCGTCGATCACCGGCGGCCTGCGTGAGGCCAAGGAGCCGTCGCACGACGAGCAGGGCCCGGAGATCCGGGGCTACCTCACCCGCAAGCGCATCCCCCGCACCAACGACTACCTCCAGGCGGGCCAGCGCTACCTGCTCATGGAGGACTGGGAGCGCGACGACCTGGTGAAGAACTTCGTCGACCTGATCTCCCAGTGCGACCGGCCGGTGCAGGAGCGCATGGTGTGGCACTTCCTGCTGGTCGAGAACGAACTCGGCCGCCGGGTCGGCGACGGACTCGGCATCTCTCCGGGGGACGTCGCCGGTCTGGAACCCCTGGTCGGCCAGGACCTCACCGACGAGGACCGCAAGCGGCTGGCCAACCTGGGCGACAACCCGCCGCGTGACGTGCGGGGACTGACGATGACCCACTGCGTCCCCGACGAACGGCACGTGGTGAACCGCTGAACAGGTCACCGGCCCCCGGGCCGGCCCCGCCACGGGGCCGACCCGGGGTGTTCGCGTCGCGCGCCCCTTCGCGCCCGGCACTCGCACCCCGACTTGTCACAACTCGTCACGCAGGACGGTGAAAACGCGCTGCCCGCCGATCGAACGGACCGGTTCCGGGGACCAATCGAGTCATGACAAGCGCATCGTTCCAACGCACCCTCACCCTGCCCGCCTCCGTGTGCGACCAGGCCGCACAGCACCTGGAGCAGGCCGCCAAACGGACCGTCGACGGGGCCGGGATCCCGTTGAAGGCGTTCCGCACGGCCGCCGACAGCGACTACACCCTCCCGGTCTCCGTGGTGGAACAGGCCGCGGCCTGCCTGCTCGTCCTGGCCACCGAGACCGCCCAGACGGTACGGCCGTCGGCGCTGCGCGCCACCATCAGTGTCGCCCTGAGCCTGCGCGACGCCGCCCAGGCGGTCCGCCGGCCCGCGCTCACGAACCGGTTCTGGTGAGACACCGTCCGCCGTCACCACAGCGGGTGTCGCCGCATGGCCCGTTCCCGCGGGGGAACCCGGCGAGCCGCACCACGGACCCCACCGACAGCACCCTGATACTCCCGAGACCCCCGACACCCACCAGGAGAAGGCCATGAGTCTGCTGCGCGCCGTCGGCCGCCCGATGCTGGCATCGATGTTCGTCGCGGGCGGCCTGGAATCCGTTCGCCACCCCGAGGCCGTCGTCCCGGTCGCCGAGCCCGTCGTCCGGCCCGTCGCCGAACGCGTCGCCGTGCTCCCGGACCGCACCGAGCAGACCGTACGGCTCAACGGCGCCGTACAGGTCGTGGCCGGACTGCTGCTGGCCGCCGGACGCGTCCCGCGCACCGCCGCGCTCGCACTCGCGGTCACGCTCGTGCCCACGACGCTCGCCGGGCACCGCTTCTGGGAGGAGGACGACACCGCCCAGCGTGTCCAGCAGCGCATCCACTTCCTCAAGAACCTGGCCATGCTCGGCGGTCTGCTGATCGCCGCCGACGACACCGGAGCCGCCCCCTCGCTGCTGTGGCGCGGCCGTCACACGGCCCGCGAACTGCGGCGCGATGCCCGCCTGGTGCGGCACGCCGCCCGGGCGGGAGCCCGCCCCGCCGCGGCGGCCGCCCGCGTCCGGTCCAAGCTGCCCCGCTGACCCGGGACCCGTCGGTGAGGGAGCCGACGGGGGTCCGAATCGCGTTAGCCCCCCGGAGCCCGGGGAACCCAGAGGCGGGTGGCCCCGGCCGGGTGCCACCACGATCCGGAGGTGAAGAACATGGGACACGGAGGCAACGTCATCGACGAACTGATGACCGACCACCGGGAAGTCGAGGATCTCTTCGGCAAGATCGAGGACCTGCCGCCCGGCCACAAGGACCGCAAGGTGTACGCGGACCAGGCGACGATCGAGCTCGTCCGGCACTCGGTGGCGGAGGAGGCCTATCTCTACCCGGCCGTGCGCGAGCACGTGGAGAACGGGAACACCCTGGCCGACAGGGAACTCGCGGACCACGCCAAGGCCGAGCAGGTCATGAAGGACCTGGAGAGCCGCGACGCGGGGGACGCCGAGTTCGACCGGCTCGTCGGCATGCTGATGGGCGAGATCCGCGAGCACATCGCCGACGAGGAGCAGAACCTGTTCCCCAAGCTGCGCGCGTCCTGCTCCCCGGAACAGCTAGACCAGCTCGGTGACAAGGTCCGGCAGGCCAAGAAGACGGCCCCGACCCGGCCGCACCCCGCCGCCCCGGACAAGCCCCCGGCCAACAAGCTGCTGGCACCGGGCGCCGGCCTGGTCGACCGGCTCCGCGACGCGCTGAGCGGTCGCGGCAAGCTCGACTGACGCCGTCCGTGGACCTGCCCGGGCCGCGCAAGAGGTTCGGGTGGAGGGCGCGTACGGGGCCCTGCGTCAGGCGGTGAGCGTGTGGTCCGGACGGAGACGGTCGAGCAAGTGGGAGCGGTGCAGTTCGGCCACGGGCGCCAGCAGGTCGGGGTGGCGCAGCAGCGCCGCTGCCCTCCGGTCGGTCTCGTCGGGTGCGAGCAGCCGCCGGAACTCGGCCGGCGCACCGGTGGTGTGAGTTCCCCCGGCGAGCGCGGTCACGGCGCGGGAGGCCATGTCCGGGTCGGCGAGCAGGCAGGCCGCCCAGCTGGTCACGACCTCGTCCACCCAGGTGCGCCAGGCGTCCGTGTCGTCCGGGGCGTCCAGGTCGGGGTCAGTGCCACTGTCGACTCCGGTGACCCCGTCGAGCCGTGCCGAACCGCCCGGGCCCGCCAGGCCGACCAGAGCGGCGTCCATCGCCGTCGGATACCGGAGCCACGCGGCGACCGTCACCGCCTGCCGCGCCTGCACCTCGCACAAGGCGGAGGCGAGAGCCCCGCCGGAGGCGGGGAAGGAACGGGTCAGCCACTGCGTGGTCGCCGCGATGACGGGGGAGAGGTCTGCTTTCACTGCCGGGCCGTCCGAGCTGGTGGGGTCAAGGACATCTGCCCGGAAACGGTAGCTTCCGGCATACCCGGCCGGATATGGCCTCGGTCTCCTCCGGGGCGTGGCCTAGGCCACACCGGCCGGGGCCGCCCGTTTGCCCCGCGGTGTCCGGACGCGTCGGCAGGGCACCAGGCGGCCATGGACGTACTCAGCCGCCCGGAGCTTCACCGCGGCCCATGTGAAGCGGTCACCTGCGCTGCCACAGGGCCGGGGTCTCGGCCGGTGCCCACGCGCCCTGGGCCTGGTGGTCCTGCAGACACCGGTAGCGCACGCCGTCGCGGGTCACCACGGCCCCGGCCTCGTACACACGGCCCTCGGTCCACTCCTGGGTGGCGCCGTCCTGCGGGGCCGGTGTCGTGGCCTGGGCGGTGGTGATGAGGACGAGGCCGAAGTCGCTGAGGATCGGGTTGACCGGCTGGTAGAACGTCGTGCCACCGCTGGTGCAGTTCCCGGAGCCGCCGGAGGTGACGCCCTGCGCCTGGACGCCCGCGACGAACGGCCCACCGGAGTCGCCCGGCTCGACACACACCGTGGTCCGGGTCAGCCCGCCGACCGTGCCCTGGGGGTAGGCGACACTCGTGTCATGCTGCTGGATCGTCCCGCAGTGCCATCCGGTGGTCGAACCGGACCGGCACACCGCGGCACCGACGAGCGCCTGCACCGATCCGGTGACCTGCACCTCCTGACCGTCCTGCGCCTTGACGCCGGGCGTGGCCGTCCACCGGTCGTTGGTGGCCACCCACGCCATGTCCTTGCCGGGGAACGTCGATGCCTGGAAGGTGCCCTGGGCGGTGCGGTCGTAGCCGGTCGTCACCGCGCCGGGCGCGCCGCAGTGGCCCGCGGTGACGAAGCCCTGCTGCTCGTCCCCGGTGACGGAGAATCCGACGGAGCAGCGGGCGGTGCCGTTGATGTAGAAGGCGTCGCCGCCGGTGATGTCCCGCATCAGGCGCGGCGAGTCCGTCGTCGTGCGGATGCCGACGTCCGAGCCCTGGAGCCCCGCCGCCTCGACGAAGGCTGCGCCGGCCGCCTGGCTCCTCGCCTGCACCATGACGCGGTTGTTCGGCACGTCGACGTACCACACGGGCGTGTCCAGGGTCCGGACCCGGGCGGCCGCCGCGTCCAGCTTCGCCTTGGCCGCCACGAGGTCGGACAGCGTCCGCCGGACGACCGAGGCCGTCGCACCCTGGGCCTCGATGGCGGGGACGTCCCCGGCGTCGACGGTCGCGACCGTGAGGTTCTCGGAGGCCGTGCCGTGCACCCAGGCGCCGGCGAACCGCTCGCCCAGGGCGATGCGCAGACGGCCCGCGCGGGTGCCCGCCTCCGCCTCGTTGGCCAGCCGTTCGGACGCCTGGGCCTCAGACAGCCCCAGATCGCGCCGCAGGGCGCCGAACAACTGCGCCGACGGCCGGTCGGCGTCGGCGCCCAGCGGCCGGGCGGTGACGGGCGCGGGTCCCGCCGTGGGCGGGAGCCCGGCCGCCGCGACGGAGGGGAGGCCGGTGAGGACGAGCCCGCCGAGCGCGGCCAGGGCCGCTCGGCGCGTGGTCCGGGCATGTCTGAGGGCCATTCGGTACGTCTCCTTCGTTCGGGGGCCGGCCGCCGCGAGCCCCGGGGCCCGGCCGGCGGTTTTTGCCGGGCCCGCTGCCGCACTCCGCCGCGCTGCCGGGCCCGCCCGCGTACGTCCCGTACGAGGACGGCCTTCCGCCCCGCGACGCTCCCCACTGCCTGAAGGGCGTGGGAGGCATCCCCAGCGCCGGACCCCGCAGACCGGTCCGGCTGAAACGCCGGACAGGACCCAGGTCTTGCCCGTGGCGCCCGCTGCGATGTCAGGAGCGCGCCAATTTCGCGCTTTGGTGAGGCGAATGCGCCAGGTGCAGTACCAGGACGCGACGGCAGGCGCCGGGCGTGGTGGGACGGGAAGCGCCGCCGGCAACGGGCCGACGGCGCTGGGACGAGCGGGGTGCGCGGCTGTGTTCAGCCGGACGCTTCGGTACCGGCTGACGTGCTCACGCGTTCCGGGACCGGCAGATGGTAGACGTGGAAGGCGCGACCGATGACCGGCTGGGCGACATTGCGCACCTTGACGCCTCCGCCGGTCATGCCGTGCTCCGTGCCGGCGTGCGCGTGCCCGTGCACGGCGAGGTCGGCGCCGGCCGTGTCGATCGCCTCGGCCAGCAGGTAGCTGCCCAGGAACGGATAGATCTCCAGCGGCTCCCCGGCCAGGGTCTCCGGCACGGGGGAGAAGTGGGTGAGGGCGATCCGGAGGTC
Source organism: Streptomyces sp. M2CJ-2 (assembly GCF_016757295.1). NCBI lineage: Bacteria > Bacillati > Actinomycetota > Actinomycetes > Kitasatosporales > Streptomycetaceae > Streptomyces > Streptomyces sp. M2CJ-2. The sequence goes on from NZ_JAESIF010000052.1 coordinate 20,711, forward strand.
GCAGCCCTCCGCGTCCAGCCGTTCCAGGGACGCCCGCAGCCCGTCGGCGCACCGGCGCGAGTGCCGGACGAACTCCTTCATCACCGGCTCGCCGAACTCCCCGGCGCTGCGCCCGACGAACCCGCCCCCGAACCCCTTGGTGCCGGCCACCCCGACGCGCGTGCCGCCACTGCGCACGACCGTCCCCTCGCCTTCCAGGACCCGGGCCCCGGCGTCCCGCAGGATGGCCGTGACCTCGTCCGGGTGGTCGTCGTGGTGGTCGTGGTTGCCGAGCACGGCGACCACCGGGACGGCGAGGTCCCGGATCTCCTCGGCCACCACGCGAGCCTCCCCCGGGGTGCCGTGCCGGGTGAGATCGCCGGCCAGCAGCAGCAGGTCGGCGCAGTCGGGCAGGGTGTCGAACGCGGGACGGAGCAGCCCCTGGCTGTCCGGCCCCATGTGGATGTCCCCGACAGCGGCGATCCGGATCATGTCAGCTCCTCCGCCTGGTCGGGCGACGACGTCTCGTTGACCACGACATCGCAGTGCACCGGAAGCCCGGCGAGCTCCTCGCGCACGACGCGCAGGACCTCCTCGCGGGCGGGGGCCGAGGGAACGGTCCCCGTGACCAGCACGGCCTCGCCGCGGACCTCGATCCGCACGCCGAGTTCACCGAGCTCCCCGGCGGCGAGACGGTCCTGGAGATGGGCGACGCGGTACTCCCGGCTCTGCGCCGGGGGCACGCCACCCGCCGGTCCGGCACCTCGGCTGCTCATGGGGATGCTCCTTCCGCGGGCTCACGGACGACGGTTTCCCCGGACGACGGGGCGTCCGGGGGGTGGGGCGTCCGGATGACGTCCAGACGTTCCAACAGGAAGAAGAAGGCGGCCGGCATGGGCTCGTCCCCGCAGTCGCGCCGTACCCGGTCCCAGTCGACCTTCTCGCGCAGGGCCCGGGCGATGGGCAGGACCGCGCCGAAGTCGACGTGGTGCTCGGAGAAGGCGGCGATCAGACTCCACAGCAGGTCGGTCGGTGCCAGGACGGGCATGCGCACCGACTCCACCGGGAGTTCCTCCGCCCGGTCGAGCATCTCCATGGAGACGGGCCGGTGCGCCAGCTCGAAGATGATGTCGACGTCCTGGCCGAAACACGTGGCCTTGATCAGCCAGTCCTCCGGTGGCGTGTACACCGTCAGCCCGGCCTCGTGGAGTGTGGCGGCCACCGGCTCGGCGTCCTCGGGGCGGACGCAGAAGTCGACGTCGTGCTGGAGGTTCCCGCTGCCGCCGTGGGCGTGGACGGCGACGCTGCCGGCCAGTGCGAAACGGTGCCCGTTCCGTTTGAGGATCGCCCCGACCTGTTTGGCCGCCTCCAGGATGGCCTGGTTGCGGTCGCGGGGAAGCGCGGTGTTCTCCTCCCCGGCGCGTGCCGGCGTCCGGCCGGGCGCGTCCGTGGCCGGCCGGACGCCGGGGACCCCCGGACGCCGGACGCGCGGGGCGTCGTCGCCGTTCTCCGTCATGTCCTCTCCCCTCGCCCGACCGGACGATCCGCACGGCCGCGGCCCCACGTCCCTGCCCCGGGGACGGGTCGGCCGCCGTGTCCGCACTGGGTACCCGGGGCGCCCGGTCCGACACCGGCGGAGATGCGGGGCGTGGGGACCGCTGTGCGTGCGGCGGGGCGGCGACGGGACCACCTCGGGTGAACAGGAAAAGCGCTCCGGCCGTTCACGGCTGAATATGGGCGACAGGGCGGGGAAGCCGATGGATGCCCCTGGGGGATGCGCTTTGGAGGCCGACATGAACGACATGACCGACATGAGCCCAGACACGTCTCGTTCGTCGGATCTTCCACAGCCCCTGCGGGCCGTGGCGTCGGGTCTGCGGCATGTGCCGGGCGCGGAACAGGTCGGGAAGGCGGCCGGCGGCGCGCTGGACGCGATCGGGGCGGTGTCCCCGCGCGGTCGCCGCATGGCCGTCTACGCCGGGGCCGGCGTGCTCGGTGTGGCCGGTGTCGTCGAGTGGCCGGTGGCGTTGACCGGCGCGGCCGTCGCCTGGCTCACCCAGCAGCGTCCGGCCCGGCCGCCGGAGACGGAGTCGCCGAACGGCGCGGCACCGTCCGGCGGACACGGGGCGCACCGTCCGGAAACCGGAACGGAACCGGAGCCCGCGCCCGGACCGCCCACCGACCAGGGCCCCGGCGACCGGCTGGACCTCTCCCGCCACCGGCACGAACCGGCGGAACCCCACGTGCACGAACAGCCCGCCAAGGTGGGCGACACCGCGACGGCGTCCGCGCTCAAGCAGGTCGCCGAAGCCACCGCGCACCACGAACCGCACACCGCCCGTCACCCGGGCCGGGACGGCTCACACGACCCGCAGACCGGCTGATCCAGGACCACGGGACACCCTCAGATGCTCACAGGCTTCGATGTCGCCCCCCTCGCCGGGGCCGTGGCGGGGGCCGCCGCAGGCGCCGCCCGCAGCACCGCCCAGGGCATGACGTCCGTCCACGACACGACGCGCCGCATCGGCAACGTCGCCCGCAACGCCCTGGGCGGCGGCCGGCACTGGCGGGCCGGACACCGCGTCCACCTGGCGCTGCGGGCTCCCGGCGGCGACGCCGGCCCGCTCGCCCGCAAAGTGGCCGACGAACTCCTCGACCACCCCGACGTGCTGACGGCGTACTGGGACGAGGGACTGACCCGCCTCGTCGTGACGGCGGCGGAGGACGCGGCCGGCGACCGGGTGACCGAGCGGGCCGTCGCGCTCGCCGCCCGCCTCGGACTGAGCGAGAGCGCCGATCCGGAGGAGGACGAGACCCCTCACCCCGGCGACCCCCGCGAGGTACGGGTCAGCGCCGCCGCGCTGCTGCTGGACGCCGCCGGTGCGGCCGGGGCCCTCGCCGGGCGCTCGCTGGGCCTGCCGCGGACCCCGAGAACGGTCACCGCCGCCGTCACGCTGCTGCGTGAGAACCCCCGCTTCCGCGCCCTGCTGCGGCAGCGGTTCGGCTGGGACGGCATGGAACTCGTCCTCGCCGCCGCCAACGCCGCCGCCCACGGAGCCGGACAGTCCCCGATGTCCCTGGTCCTCGACGGGCTGCTGCGGACCGGCCAGCTGACCGAGGCGGTGGCCCGGGCCGCGGCCTTCGAGGCGCTGCACGACGACCTCTGCACCGAGGAACGCGCCGGCGTCCCCAGCCCCACCGACAGCCGCCCACCGCTGCGGGTCACCCCCGCCCAGGCCTACGCGGCCAACGCCGGCACCGGCAGCCTGGCCGGCGCCGCCGCCGCCCTCCTCGTCACACACGAGACCCAGGAGGCAGCAGAAGCCGTCCTCGCCGGATCCCCCAAGGCGGCACGCTACGGCCCGGCCGCCTTCCAAGCGGCCCTCGGCACCTTCCTCGCCCGGTCCGGGATGCTCGTACGCAGCGGGGAGCGGTTGCGCCAGCTGGAGATCGCCGACTCCCTCGTCCTGCACGCCGACGCCCTGCGCAGCCGCCCGCCGGACACCCCGGACACCCCGGACGCCGACGGCGGGACCGCCGCGTTCGACGACCCGGTCGACCCGTTCGCCGAAGCCGTCCTCGACGCGGCCCGCCGGGCCGGGCTGTACGTCGTGATCACGGGCGGCTCCGACCTGAAGGACATCACCCGGCTCGCGGACGAGGCGGCCCCGGCGGACATGCCGTTCGGTGACGTCATCCGGGCGCTGCAGAACGACGGGCACATCGTGGTGAGCGTCGCCCGGGTGGCCGAACGCGGTGACGGCGAGGTGGCGGACGGGCTGCCCGCCGGTGACGTGGCCGTCGCCCTCACCGACGCGCGGTCGGCGGTCACCTGGGGGGCCGACGTGCTCGCCCCGGGCGGAACGGCCGACGTGTGGCGGCTGCTGACGGCCATTCCGGCGGTCCGCCGGGTCGGCCGCCGCTCGCAGGTCCTGGCCCGCGCGGGCGCCGCCCTGTCGGGGCTCATGGTGGCCCGCGGCGGCACACCCGGCGGCCGCGCCTGGCGGCGGCTCACCCGGCACGCCCCGGTGAACATCGCCGCGGCGGGCGCCCTGCTCTCCGGCTGGGCCGAGGCCGTGGGCGTGGCCCGCGCCACGCCGCCCGAACCACGGCTGCACGTGCCCTGGCACGCGCTGGAGCCGCACGAGGCGCGCGACCGGCTGAGCAGCCCCGCGACCGACGCCGAACCCCGCGGTCTCGCCCTGCTCGCCGACCGGTCCCGCCGGCGGGCGGCCCGGCTCGCCCGTACCCCCGTGGCGGCCCCGGCCCGCTGGACCTGGCAGGCGGCCGGTGCCGTCCGCCGGGAACTCGACGACCCCCTCACGCCCGTCCTGGCCACCGGGGCGGTCGCCTCCGCCCTGCTCGGCTCGCTCGTCGACGCGCTGCTCGTCGTCGGCGCAATGGACCTCAACGCCGTGGCGGGCGGACTCCAGCGGCTGCGCGCGGAACAGGCGCTCGCCCGGCTGGCCGCCCGCCAGCAGCCCAAGGCACGCCGGCAGGACACCCGCAGGCGCACGATCACCGTCGACGCGGCCCGGCTGCGGCCCGGCGACCGGATCAGCCTCGCCGCCGGCGATGTCGTACCGGCCGACGCACGGCTGCTGGAGGTGGACGGGCTGGAGGTCGACGAGTCGGCGCTCACCGGCGAGTCCCTGCCCGTGGCCAAGGACGTCGACGCCACTCCCGGCGCGCCGGTGAGCGGGCGGACCTGCATGGTCTTCGAGGGCACCACCGTCGTGGCCGGCCGGTCCGTCGCGCTGGTGGTGGACACCGGCGACCGCACCGAGGCGGGCCGCGCCGTCGCGCTCGCCGCCCGCACCCCACCGCCCGCCGGCGTCCAGGCGAGGCTGCAGGAACTGACCCGCAAGGCACTGCCGGTGACGCTCACCGGCGGCGCACTGGTGACCGGGTTGTCGCTGCTGCGCGGCAGCCCACTGCGGCAGGCCGTCAGCGGCGGGGTCGCGGTGGCCGTCGCCGCCGTCCCCGAAGGACTGCCGCTCGTCGCGACCGTCGCCCAGATGGCGGCGGCCCGCCGCCTGTCCCGGCGCGGCGTCCTGGTGCGCACGCCCCGCACCCTGGAGGCGCTCGGCCGGGTCGACACCGTCTGCTTCGACAAGACCGGCACCCTCACCGAGAACCGGCTGCGCCTGGTCCGGGTCGCCACCGCCGACGGCACCGTCCTCGCCCCGGACGCCGAGTCCGCCGTGCCGGTGGTACGACTGGCCGCCCGCGCCTGCCCGCAGGTGGAGACGGGTGAGGGCCGCCGGGTCGCGCACGCCACCGACGAGGCGGTCCTCGACGCCGCACCGCCCGACGGGTCCTGGGCGCCCAGCGGCGAACTCGCCTTCGAGGCCAGCCGGGGCTATGCCGCGGCCGTCGGCCGGGACAACGGCGGCGCCCGCCCGGACGCCGGTGACCTCCTCGTGGTCAAGGGCGCCCCCGAGACGGTCCTCCCGGCCTGCCGCGACCTGCCCGACGACACGACCGAAACGGCCCACACCCTCGCGGGGCAGGGGCTGCGCGTTCTCGCCGTCGCCCGGCGGCCGTGCCGGGGCCCGGACGCCACCGCCGAACTCGAAGCCGGCCTCGCGGATCTGGAGTTCGTCGGCCTGATCGCCCTGGCGGACGTCCCGCGCGACACCTCGCAGGCCCTCCTCACGGAGCTGCGCCGCTCCGGCATCCTGCCCGTCATGCTCACCGGCGACCACCCGGAGACCGCCCGCGCGATCGCCCTGCAACTGGGCTGGCCGGAGGCGACCGAGGTGGTCACCGGCGACGAACTGGTCGCCATGGGCCGCCGAGACCGGGTCCGCGCCCTGCACGGCGCCGGAGTCGTCGCCAGGGTCGCGCCCGAGCAGAAACTCCATGTGGTGGAGGCGCTGCAACAGGCGGGCCGGGTGGTGGCCATGGCCGGCGACGGCGCCAACGACGCCGCGGCGATCCGCGCCGCCGACGTGGGCGTCGGCATCGAGGCGCGCGGCTCGGCCGCCGCCCGCAACGCCGCCGACCTCGTCCTCACCACCGGCGACCTGTCGGTCCTGGTCGACGCGGTCCGCGAGGGCCGCGCGCTGTGGCGCAGCGTCGCCGACGCGGTGAGCATCCTCATCGGCGGCAACGCGGGCGAGGTCGGCTTCAGCGTGCTGGGCACCCTGCTCGCCGGTTCCTCACCGCTGTCGACTCGTCAGCTGCTGCTGGTCAACCTGCTCACGGACATGTTCCCGGCGATGGCGGTGGCGGTGACCCCGAGCGACGATCCCTCGACGGCGGCCCATGCCGAAACCGGCCCGATGGGCCTCGACGTCCTCGGCGCCCCCCTGCTGCGCGCCATCCGGCGCCGGGGCGTGACCACCTGCCTCGGCGCGGTCACCGCGTACCTGATCGGCCGCCTCACCCCCGGCAGCAACCGCCGTTCCACCACCATGGCCCTGTGCGGCGTGGTCGGCGCCCAACTCGTGCAGACCCTCTCCGGCCGCCGGCACAGCCTCCTGGTGTGGACGACGGCCCTGGGCTCCGCCGCGGTGCTCGCCGCCCTCGTCCAGACCCCCGGCGTCAGCCACTTCTTCGGCTGCACCCCGCTGGGCCCCGTGGCCCTGACGGGAGTGACGCTGGCCATCGCCCTCTCGGCGCTCGCACCGCGCCTGGAGCGCCTGGAGGCGGTCCGACGCCTGTACGAGCTGCTCTCCCGTCTCGCCCTGCGCCTGGGGGCCGACGCCCAGCAGGCCCGGCACCTGCTGCACAGCGGCATCGCGCGGCCGGTGGTGGCGTAGGGGCTCTCGTCCCGGAGGAAGCGACCACCGGCCGGGACGGCAGCGGCCCGAGCGGAACTTTCCGGGTGCGCTCAGACTGGAAGAGCAGGGTGGCCCCGGAACCCTTCGGGAGATCCGCCGACGCGGTCGGGCGCAGGCTGCGCCCTGGGCCGTTCGGTGCGTGGGCCGTTTCCGGGCCGGTCCGAACCCGGCACGGGGCCGTTCGGCCCATGCGCCGAACGGCCCCGGTGACGGACCCTGGAGAGGAGGCGCCGCGGCCCCGACGAACCAACCGGTCCGACACACCGGCGCGGCACGTCGTGGCCTCCGGCACCCGCGCGAGGAGGTGACGTCCCATGGCGCGGACGCGTGGTGCGCGGCCACGCAGGGTGTGGTTGTGGCGCTGGCGCAAGAACCCGCTGCGGCGCCGCAGCGATCTGATCGAAGCCTGGCTGCTGCTCGCCACCCTCGTCCTGACCCTCCTGGCCGGGGTGTTCACCGGCCTGGAGGCGGCGGGCGCGGTGGACGGGTCCCTCGCGGAGCGCCGAGCCCAGGCCCGCACGGTCCCGGCCGCACTGGTCGGGGACGCGGCACACGCACTGCCCGCGCCGGTGGCCGAGAACGGTGACGGCAGCGGTCATGTGTGGGCCAAGGTCCGGTGGACCGCCCCCGACGGCACCGTCCGCACGGGCCGGGCGGAGGTCGACCCCGGGAGCAGGGCCGGCAGCGTGGTCACCGTGTGGACGGACGGGGAGGGGCGCATGGTCTCCGAACCGCCCGGTGGAGTGGACGCCGAGTTCCAGGCCGTCATGGCGGGCCTCACGGTCGCAGCCGCGAGCGGGGGACTGGTCCTGCTCGGCGGCCGGCTCGTCCGGGGGCGGCTCCAGCGGCGGCGCGCGGTGGCGTGGGAGGCCGAGTGGCGGCTGGTCGAGCCGACGTGGCGGAAGCGCATGACGGGCTGACGGACGCACGGTCCGAGTGGGGTGCGCATGGACCATGTGCTGTATTGACCATCTGCTGAATTGCAAAAATTGGCAATTGCCTACATCCTTGACTGATATGCCCGTCGTCGTGGCCTCCGGGGCACGCCGTACGACGGAGCGCCGTAGCCACCGGGAAGTCGAGGGGTTGTGTCGGTACCGTTGCTGCTCGCCGGGGCCTGGGCCCGGATCACGTCGCTGCTGCCCACCCGGGGCGACCTCGACCAGATGCGGCGCGATCCGCGCCGCGACCTGCTCGCCGGACTGACCGTCGCCGTCGTCGCACTGCCCCTCGCCCTCGGATTCGGCGTCTCCTCCGGGCTCGGCGCGGAGGCGGGGCTGGCCACCGCCGTGGTCGCCGGTGCGCTGGCCGCCGTGTTCGGCGGCTCCAACCTCCAGGTCTCGGGCCCGACCGGGGCGATGACCGTGGTGCTCGTCCCCATCGTCGCCGACCACGGCGCGTCGGGCGTGCTCACGGTCGGGCTGATGGCGGGCGTGATCCTGGTCGTGCTGGCGCTGCTGCGGGCCGGAGGGAGCATGCGGTACGTGCCCGCACCCGTGGTGGAGGGCTTCACACTCGGCATCGCGTGCGTGATCGGACTGCAGCAGGTACCCAACGCCCTCGGTGTCCCCATGCCCGAGGGCGACCGGGTGCTGGTGGTGGCCTGGCGGGCGTTCGAGGAGTTCGCGCGCACACCCGACTGGACCGCGGTCGCCCTGGCGCTCTCGGTGGCCGCCGTGATGCTGATCGGGGCGCGCCTGCGGCCGACCGTCCCGTTCTCCATCCTGGCCGTGATCGCGGCCACGCTCGTGGTCCAGGTCGCCGGACTGGACGGGGTACGCCCCATCGGCGACCTGCCCTCCGGCCTGCCCACCCCCTCGCTCTCCTTCCTCGACACCGGCGCACTGGCCGAACTGGTCGCACCCGCCGTGGCCGTGGCGGCACTGGCCGCGCTGGAGTCGCTGCTGTCCGCCTCCGTGGCCGACGGCATGACCGTCGGCCAACGGCACGACCCGGACCGCGAACTGTTCGGCCAGGGCCTGGCGAACATCGCGTCGCCGCTCTTCGGCGGCGTCCCCGCGACCGGCGCGATCGCCCGCACCGCGGTCAACGTCCGCACCGGAGCCACCTCGCGACTGGCCTCCCTCGCGCACGCGGCGGTCCTCGCCGGGATCGTCTTCGCGGCCGCCCCGCTGGTGTCGAAGATCCCGCTCGCCGCGCTGGCGGGCGTCCTCCTGGCCACCGCCGTCCGCATGGTCGAGGTCGGTTCGCTGCGTGCGATGGCCCGCGCCACCCGCTCCGACGGGCTGGTCCTCGTCCTCACGGCCGTCGCCACCCTCGCCCTCGACCTCGTCCTCGCCGTGATCATCGGGCTGGCCGTCGCGGGCCTCCTCGCGCTGAGCGCCGTCGCCCGGCAGGCGCACCTCGCCCCGCTCCCGCTCGACCAGGGCGACCACACGGAGGAGGAACGCGAACTGCTGGCCGAGCACATCGTCGCCTATCGCGTCGACGGCCCGCTGTTCTTCGCGGCCGCCCACCGCTTCCTGCTGGAACTGACCGAACTCGCCGACGTGCGCGTGATCATCCTGCGCCTCTCCCACGTGAGCGTCATCGACGCCACCGGCGCCCTGGTGCTCAAGGACGCGGTGGCGAAACTGCGGCGCCGCGGCACCGTCGTCATGGTCTCCGGCATCCGGCCCGACCACCGCAAGGTCCTCGACTCCGTCGGCGCGCTGGAGATGCTGCGGCACGAGGGCCGGGAGTACGCCGCGACGCCGGAGGCGATCCGCGCGGCCCGCGAGCACCTGGAGCTCACCGGCGTCCTGCCCGCGCCCAGGGCCCCGCAGCCGACCGCCGAGCCCACCGGACCGTCGAACAGGCCCTGACCGACCAGGGGATCGGCCGGCACAGCCACCGGAACACAGGAATGTACGAAGTTGCTAATGTCGGAAAGCTCAGAGAACGGCGAGGTCGGGTGCCGACGACGCACAGGTGGGGCGAGGGACCTCGGACCGGACGACGGGACCGGGGCGGCGCGCCGGAAACCGGGAACCGGAAACCGGAGAGGGGACGGCACGATGACCATGCCGCTGTACCAACTGAAGGCTGAGTTCTTCAAGACCCTGGGCCACCCCGCCCGCATCCGGGTCCTGGAACTCCTCAGCGAGCGCGAGCACGCCGTCGCGGAGATGCTGCCCCAGGTGGGTATCGAACCGGCTCACCTCTCCCAGCAACTGGCGGTGCTGCGCCGGGCGAACCTCGTGGTCAGCCGCAAGGAGGGCTCGACCGTGTACTACTCGCTGACCAGCCCGCACGTGGCGGAACTGCTCCGGGTGGCCCGCACCATCCTGTCCGGAGTGCTGGCCGGCCAGGCCGAACTGCTCGCCGACCTCAGGGGCGAGACGAAACCGCTTCCTTAGGCCCTGCCCCGCGGGCCGGCGTCAGCCCGCCGGGGCCGCCTCCTCGCCCTCGCGACGGCCGTGCAGGAAGAGCTGGGGCTCCGGCGTGGCGTCGGGGTGGGCCGGGACGAACATCACGCTCTTCTCCGACAGCACCGTCAGCCCCGCCCCGCGCACCAACGCGGTCACGGCCTGGGCGGCGAAGCTGGTGACCCGCACGTCCTGCCCCATGAAGACACCGTCGAAGCCCTCGACGTCCAGGGGCACGGTGGCCAGCGCGAACAGGCCGCCGGGGCGCAGGGCCGGGGCCAGCCGCCGCACCAGGTCCGCCTGCTCCGCACGGGACATCTGGAGCAGGGCGAAGTACACACAGACGGCATTGAAGGAACCGTCCTCGAGCGGCAGCTCACGGATGTCGCCGCAGCGGAACTCGGCCTCGGGCACCTGCCGGGACGCGATCTCCACCATCACCGGCGACACGTCGACACCCAGCACCCGGTGACCGGCCGCGGCGAGCGTGGCGGCCGTGGGCCGGCCCGTCCCGCTGCCCACGTCCAGCACCCGGCTGCCGGGCGGGAGCCGTTCGAGCAGCCACGCCAGCGAAGCCCGGTGCGCCTCGGAGGCGGCGAACGCCTTCTCGTAGTCGCTGCCCAGCGCGTCGAACACCGCCGCTGCCGGTGACCTGCGATTCCCGTCGACCAAGACGCACCCCGTCTCCGCGTATCGATGCCGGGCATCGTGCCATCCCCGAGCCGCCCTCACAACCGTTCCCCGCTGCTCCCTTCGGCGTTCCTTCCGACGCTCCTCCCCGCACGCCGGACCGGCTTGCGAAGGCCCCGGCCGACACGGCAGGGTCGGGGTGTGCCGACTCTGCTGATCATCCATCACACGCCCTCGCCCAACTGCCAGACGATGTTCGAAGCGGTCCTGTCCGGGGCCGGCGCCCCGGAGATCGAGGGCGTCCGGGTCGTCCGGCGGGCGGCGCTCTCCGCCACGGCCGGCGACGTCCTGGACGCCGACGGCTATCTGCTCGGCACCCCGGCGAACCTCGGCTACATGTCAGGGGCGCTCAAGCACTTCTTCGACCAGGTCTACTACCCGTGCCTCGACACCACCCGGGGCCGGCCGTTCGGTTACTACGTGCACGGCGGCAGCGACGTCACCGGGGCGGTGCGGGGCATCGAGTCCATCACGAAGGGCCTCGGCTGGCGGCGCGCCGCGGACGCGGTGACCGTCACCGGCGAACCCGACAAGGCCGCCGTCGAGCGGTGCTGGGAACTGGGCGCCACGCTCGCCGCCGGGCTGACGGACTGACCCGCCCGTCCCCCGGGGGAGGGGGTGGCGGGATCAGCTCCCTCCCCCCACCCGGCGCCGGTCCTGCTCGTCCCAGGCGCGGGTGTCCCGGGGCTGGGTGTACGGCTCGGCCTCCGGCGGGTGACCGCCGGCGATGGCCCGCTGCCGGGCGATCTCCGCGTCGAACTCCAGACCCAGCAGAATCGCCAGATTGGTGATCCACAACCAGACCAGGAAGACGATGACACCGGCCATCGTGCCGTACGTCTTGTTGTACGAGGCGAAGTTGGCGACGTAGAACGCGAACCCGCCGGAGGCGGCCAGCCAGATCAGCAGGGCCAGGAAGCTGCCAGGGGTGATCCATCGGAACCCCCTGACCCGGGTGTTCGGAGCGGCCCAGTACAGCAGCGCGATCATGATCGTCACCAGGACGACCAGCACCGGCCATTTGGCGATGGACCACACCGTCAGCGCGGCGTCCCCGATGCCGAGGGTGCCGCCCACCTGACGGGCCAGACCACCGGTGAAGACGACGATGAGCGCACTGACCACGGCCAGCACCATCAGCACGACCGTCATCCCGAGCCGCACCGGCAGCACCTTCCACACCGGGCGCCCCTCGGGGATGTCGTAGACCGCGTTGGCCGAGCGGATGAACGCCGCCACGTAGCCCGACGCCGACCACAGGGCGAGCACGAGACCGACGATCGCCATGACCGAGCCGGTGCTCGCGTTGCCCTGGAGCTGGTCGACGGCCCGGGTGATGATGTCGCGGGCCGCCCCGGGGGCGAGTTGCTGGACGTTCTCCATGACCTTGTCCGTGGTCGAGCGGCCCGTGATACCCAGCAGCGAAACCAGGACCAGCAGTGCCGGGAACAGCGCCAGCACGCCGTAGTACGTGAGCGCGGCGGCCCGGTCGGTCAGCTCGTCGTCCTTGAACTCGCGCAGCGCACCCTTCAGCGCGGCGCCCCAGGCCCCTTTCGGGAGTTCGGCCGGTGCGTCCGGTGCCGACCGCTCCACCTCGTCGCTCGGTCCTTGCTCCACCGGTTCCCGGCCTGAGTGCTCCGGGCCGGGGCCTGAGCGCTTCGGGTCCGGGGCGTCACCGTCGGACCGCCTGTGGCGTCCCGGGACATTCAGTTTCATGGCCCCCGAGTAACCACGGAACGGGAAATCACTCCGTGCGCGGGCGGCCGCGGGAGCGGAACAAGATTGTGGGAGCGCTCCCAAAGCGTGCAGGATGCCGGGCATGATCTCCTCTCCCGTGATCCGTCCGTACCGCCGCGGGGACCGGCCGGCCCTCGACGACATCTGTGTCCGCACCGCGCACAACGGTCGGGACGCCCGGCCCCACTACCGTGACCCCGGCATCCTCCCGGCGGTCTTCGCCGCCCCCTACGTCCACCTGGAGCCCGAACTCGCCTTCGTCCTGGACGACGGGAAGGGGCGCGCGGTCGGTTACGTCCTCGGTACCGCCGACACGTCCCGCTTCGCGCGGCACTTCCGTGCCGCGTGGCTGCCGCTGGTCGCCGATCGTCACCCCGAGCCGGACGGGCTGCCCGGGACGCCGGACGAGGAGATGGCCTGGCTCCTGCACCACCCCGAGCGGATGTCCGTCCCCGAACCGGCGGCCTACCCCGCCCACCTGCACATCGACCTGCTGCCCTGGTGGCAGGGGTGCGGGTACGGCCGGGAGTTGATGCGGACGTTCCTCAAGGCGCTGCACGACCGCGGGGTGCCCTCGGTCCACCTCGTGATGGCGAAGGCCAACAGCTCCGCCAGAGCCTTCTGCGACCGGATGGGCTTCCACGAGATCGAGGTGCTCCTCGACGATTCCGTCACCTGCCTCGGGCGCTCGACGCGGGACCACGACCGGCTCTGAGGACCCCGTGTGCCGACCGACGGCGGACGTGAACTTCCGCTGAACGGTGGTCGCTTCATCTGCCCGGCCCCCGAAGTCCCCGCCGTGCACGCCGAGTCGGGCGGGAACCGCGGGGGCTCGGGTGCCCTGCGGTTCCCGGCGCGGTTCCTGAGATTTCTCGAAGAAACCGTGAGGCGCTGAACACACCGCGACGCACCTACGTATGGGGCGTGGGAATTCCATGCCCGCCCCCCCGCGACAAAAGCGTAGGAGTACCGCCTTGGCACGCAACACACGCAGACGCCCACGAGGTCCACAGCGCGCGACCTTCGCCGCGGTCGCGCTGATCCTGGGCGGAGGGGGGTTGATGGCGGCCAACGTCTACGCTTCCGCGACGGAGGACGACGCCGTCGGCGGGGCCGGTCAGGCGCGCGTCCTCGGCGGCGCCACCATCGACTGCCCCGACGTGGCGACCAACCTGACCACGGTCCCCGAGAAGGCGCGGCCGGACGTCGACAAGGAACTGGCCGCGCTGGACGAGCAGATCGCCCAGGCCTATCAGCGGCTGGGGGAGTCCGCGCAGGCCATTCAGCAGGACCCCGGCGTCGCCGACGACAAGGTCATCGACCCGCTCGAGGAGGAGCGCTCCGCGACCCTCGAACGCATCGCGGCCGCCATGGAGGAGGAGGGAGACCGCCCCGAGGGCCTCGGTGAACTCGCCGACTGCTCCGTCCGTGACTCCGGAAACGCGTCCGCCCAGCCGGGAGACGGCCAGGACGGGAACAGTCAGGCCGGCGACCAGGGCGAAGGGGGCGAAGGGGGCGAGAACGGCGGCGACGGCCAGGACCAGGGCGGCGGAAACGGCGGACAGGCGGGCAACGGGCCCGTCGCCGCGGACTTCGTGGACATCCAGAGCGTCCAGCCCAACGTGGTCAAGCCCGACCCGACGGCGGACGCCTCGAAGGGCACCTTCGTCAGCAGTTGCGGAGTCAACGAGAACGGTCTGTTCAACTCGGACAACGTGATCGCGGCCCCCGGTGTCGCCAACGGCGCGCACCACTTCCACGACTACATCGGCAACCAGGCCACCAACGCCTTCTCCAGCGACGACCAGTTGGCGGCGGCCGACACCAGCTGTGAGGACCAGGGCGACAAGTCGTCGTACTACTGGCCCGTGCTGCGGCTGCAGAACGGCACCGAGGAGCAGGACGCCAACTCCCCCGGCGGCGGCATCGAGGGCAACGTCGGTGAGATCGTGACCCCCAAGGAGGTCACGCTGACGTTCGTGGGCAACCCGCAGGGCGAGGTCACGGCCATGCCGCGGCTGCTGCGCATCATCACCGGTGACGCCAAGTCGTTCGTCAACGGCCCCGCCAACGCCAACGCGTCCTGGAGCTGCACCGGCTTCGAGGACCGGCAGCTCGAGGACAAGTACCCGCTGTGCCCGCAGGGCAGTGACGTGGTCCGCACCTTCGACTTCCAGAGCTGCTGGGACGGCCGCAACACCGACAGCGCCAACCACCGCACGCACATGGCGTTCATGGACGCCCGGGGCAACTGCCCGTCCGGCTTCACGCCCGTGCCGCAGCTGGTCCAGCGCATCGTCTACGACGTCGACGCGCCGAGCCTGAACGACGGCGGTGCGACGACCCCGCTGTTCGCCGTGGACTCCTTCCCGGAGCAGCTGCACAAGCCGGGCACCGACCACGGAGACTTCATCAACGTCTTCGACGAGGACCTGATGCAGGAGATGGTCGACTGCATCAACAGCGGCCGCACCTGCGGTGTCGGCGCCGGCGACGGCGGTGAACAGCCGGGTGAGGACCCGAAGGAGGAGCCCACCGAGGCTCCCGGCGGGGGAGGCAACGGCGGCAACGGCGCCGAGCAGCCCGGTGACGGCGCCGCCCAGCCGGGTGACAAGGGAGGCAAGGGCGACAAGCCCGGCGCCGGTGACGGAAGCCAGGAGAACCCCTCGGAGCCCCCGGCCGACGCCCCGGCCACCGAGGAGCCCGCGGGTGACGACGCCACCACCCCGCCCGGCGACAAGCAGCCCGAGGTCCGCGCCTCGGCCGCGCCCAAGGGTGACGGCGCGGCAGGCGCGGGCAACCAGCAGGGCGACGCCGTCGGCCAGGAGACGCCGGGCATCGGCACGGCGACCGACGACGCCGGCCGGCAGGCCGCGGCGGCCGACGCCACCGAGCCGCAGACCGTGAGCGGCGGTCTGGCCGAGACGGGCGCCCAGCTCTGGCCGGCGGCCGCGGGCGCGGTCCTGGTCATCGCCGGTTTCGTGCTGCTGCGCCGGGTGCGCCGCACCTGACCCGAACGTCCCGCGCGGCGAGGCGCGGGTACGCACGACGGCGGCAGGCCCCGCGCGGGGCCTGCCGCCGTCGTGCGTACGTCCCGCTATCCGGGCCTTCCCGAAGGCCCCGGCGCGCCCTCGCCCTCCGTGTCGATGTGGGGCAGGATCCGGTCCAGCCATCGCGGTGTCCACCAGGCGTGGCGGCCGAGCAGGGTCATGACGGCCGGCACCATCAGCAGGCGTACGACGGTGGCGTCGATGAGGACGCTGACGGCGAGGCCCAGACCCAGCATCTTGACCACGATGTTCTCGCTGATGATGAACGCCGCGAACACGCTCACCATGATCAGCGCGGCGCAGGTGATGACCCGCGCGGTGATCTCCAGGGCGTGGGCGACCGAGTCCTTGGCGTCGCCGGTGCGCAGCCAGGCCTCGTGGACGCGGGAGAGCAGGAAGATCTCGTAGTCCATGCTGAGGCCGAAGATGATGGCGAACATCATCATCGGTACGTAGCTCTCGATCGGCACCGTGCCGGAGACGCCGAGCGCGGGCCCGCCCCAGCCCCACTGGAAGACGGCGACGACGACGCCGTAGGAGGCGGTGATGGACAGGACGTTGAGGACGGCCGTCTTGAGGGCGACGAGCGGTCCCCGGAACACCACCAGGATGACCAGGAAGGCCAGCGCCACCACCACGCCGATGATCAGCGGCAGCCGGTCGGCGATGAGGTCGCGGAAGTCGACCTGGGCCGCCGTCGTACCGGTGACGTAGGTCTTGGCCTCCGTGCCCCGCACGGCGTCCGGCAGGGTGTCGTCCACCAGGCGGTTGGTGAGGTCCGTCGTCGTGGCGCTCTGCGGGGAGGCCGTCGAGTACACGGTGCCGACCAGGACGTCACCGTCCTGCGTGGCGGTCAGTGGTGTGACGGCGGCGGTGTCACCGACCGCGTCCAGGGTCTTCTGGGCCTGTGAGGCGAGGCCGGACCGGTCGGAGTCCGGTACCGGGGACTGGTCGATGACGACGGTGAGCGGGCCGTTGGAGCCGGGCCCGAAGGCGTCGGTCATCAGGTCGTAGGCCCGGCGGTCGGTGAAGGAGGTGGGGTCGGCGCCGTCGCCGATGTGGCCGAGCTGGAGGGAGAACACCGGGGTCGCCAGGACGGCGATCGTGGCGACGCCCGCCGCCAGATACCGCCAGGGCCTGCGTTCCACCCGCCGGGCGTAGCGGTGCCAGGTGCCCTGCGGTTCGGCACCCGGCTCGGCGTCGGTCTCGGCCACCGGGCGGCGCACCCGGTAGCGGTCGATGTGCCGGCCGATCAGCCCCAGCAGGGCGGGAACCAGGGTCAGCGCGCCGATGACGGCGGAGACGACCGTGACGGCGGCGGCGAGCCCCAGCTTGGCGATGAAGGAGACACCGGACGCGGACAGACCGGCGAGGGCGATGATCACCGTGCAGCCGGAGACGACGACGGCCCGTCCACTGGTCGAGGTGGCGTGACCGGCGGCCCGTACCGGGTCCTCGCCGTCCATGACGTCCTGCCGGTAGCGGGTGAGCAGGAAGAGGGCGTAGTCGATGCCGACGCCGAGGCCGATCATCGTCGCCAGTGTCGGCGAGACCGTCGCGAAGGTGAACGCGGCCGCCAGCAGCCCGAGCACGGCGAGACCGCCGACGACCGCGATCAGCGCCGTCAGCAGGGGAATGCCGGCGGCGAGCACACTGCCGAACCCGATCAGCAGGACGACGATCGCCACGCCGAAACCGATCAGCTCGCTCACCCGGTCGTTGGGCGCGGGCCTGGCCAGCTCACCGAGCGGCCCGCCGTACTCGACCTGCGCCCCGGCCGCCCGCAGCGGCTGGACGGCGTCGTCCACCCCGTCCAGGTAGTCGTCGCCCAGGGTGGAGGGCTGGACGTCGAAGCGGACCGTGATGTAGCCCGTCTTCCCGTCGGAGGAGAGCGGACCGACGTCGGGCTGCGACCGGCCGGTGGACGACCCGGCGGCGGACAGCGGATTCTGTGCCGACAGCACATGCGGCAGTTTCTCCAGCTCGGCCACCGCGGTGGAGATCTGCGAACCGAACGCGGTCAGTGGCCGCTGTTCGTCGTGCAGCACGATCTGGCTGCCGTAGCCGCCGGCCTGTGGATCGTGTCGTCGGAGGACCTCGATGCCCTGCTGGGACTGGGCGTCCGGCAGCGTGAAGTCGTCGGAGTACGTCCCCCCGAAGGAACGGCTCGTCACCTGCAGCGCCACCAGGGCCACCAGCCAGGCAACGACGACGATCACGAAGTGCCGCGCACACCACTCGCCCAGCCGCCGCAGCATCCCCGGCCTGCGTCCGCCCCGTGCCTCGTCTCCTCCGTGCTCAGCAGGCATGGGCGTGTTCTCCTCTGCCCCGGCTCTCCGCCCCTTCCTGTGCCGAGGCCGAGCCGGTCCTGGCCTCGCCTCCATTACATGCGGCGGGGATCACCCCGGCATCTCGGACTGCGCGACGGTGGCCACAGCCGGTGGCGGCCCGGTGCCCGGGCGTGCCCGTCCCGCCGGCCCCGAGCGGGGCGGGCCGCGAGGACATGCTCGCGGAGCGGGTCGGGCGTACCGTCCGGGGTGTGGAACGTGTACGTCCCTGAGGGAACAGCGGGCACCTGCGCACCCTCTCCGACGGGCGGGCAGCCCTCCTGCCGCGGGACCGGAGGCCGTGATGTCCAGGATGAACGAGCCGCTCCTGGGCGCCGCGTCGCTGGACGACGCCCTGGGTGCGGGCCTGGCCGCCACGGTGCGGCGCACCGGAGCCTCGGTCGGCGCCCTCTACCTGCTGGACGCGGCGGACGGGGTGCTGCGCCTGGGATGGCTGAGCGGGATCCCGGAGGATTTCAGCACCCCGTGGCAGCGGCTGTCCCCCATCTCGCCGACGCCCGTCACCGACGCCGTCTGGGAGGACCGGCTGGTCTGGGTCGGCGGTCAGGACGAGATGGTGCGCAGATACCCCCGGATCGCCGCGGTCCTGCCGTACCCGTTCGCGATGGCGGCGATGCCCCTGACCGGTGCCCGCCGGTGCTGGGGCGCCGTCGGCCTGATGTGGCCCGCCGACCACCCGCAGCACGTCACGGCCCGTGAACGGCACAACATCACGACCAGCGCGCGTCAGCTCGCACGTCTCCTGGAGGACGGCTCCCGGCCGCCCACCCTCCACGACCGGCCGCGGATCGTCACCCCGGACGCCGTGGCCGGCCCGGCGCAGACCGGGCTGGCCGCCTCCGACTATCTCGAGCGGCTGCCCGAAGGGGCGGTGTCCCTCGATCTGGAGGGCCGGATCACCTTCCTCACCACCGACGCCGCCCGCCTGCTCGGCCGTCGTACGGAACAGCTCCTCGGCACCAGGCCCTGGCAGTCCCTGCCCTGGCTGGACGACCCGGTCTACGAGGACCACTACCGCACGGCGGTGGTCAGCCGGGTACCCGTGACCTATGCCGCCCGCCGCCCCCCGGACCAGTGGCTGACCTTCGAACTCCACCCGGGCAGCAGCGGCATCAGCGTCCGTGTCACCCCCCGGAAGGGGTACACCGCGGTCCTGCCGACGCCCGCGGACGTGCCGCGCCCCGAGCCGGCCCCCATGGGGCGCCTGCACCAGCTGGTCCATCTGGCCGCCGCGCTCACCGAGACGGTGACCGTGCGGGACCTCGTGGACCTGATCGCCCACCAGATACTGCCCGCCTTCGGTGCCCAAGGCCTGATGCTCGCCTCGGCCGAGGCCGGCCGATTGCAGATCGTCGGCCATCACGGCTACCCCGGCGACGTCGTGGAACGGCTCGACGCCCTGGACCTGGACACGGAACTCACCCCCGCGGGTGATGTCCTGGCCGGCGGCACGGCCGCCTTCTTCGGCAGCCGGGACGAGATCGCCGCCGGGTATCCCAGCACCGTCCACCTCAGCGACAAGACGGCCTGGGCCTTCCTCCCGCTGACCATCTCGGGACGACCGGTGGGCTGCTGCGTCCTGTCCTACGACCGGCCGCACACCTTCACCGCCGACGAACGGGCCGTCCTGACCTCCCTGGCCGGCCTGATGGCCCAGGCCCTCGACCGCGCCCGCCTCTACGACGCCCAGCACCACCTCGTCACCGCCCTGCAGCGCACCCTGCTGCCACGCGCCCTGCCCACCGCGCCCGGCCTCGACGTCGCCGTCCGATACCTGCCCGCCGGGCACGGCCTCGACGTCGGCGGCGACTTCTACGACGTACTGCCCCTCGACGAGACCACCGTGGCCGCCGTCATCGGGGACGTGGAGGGCCACGGCGTCACCGCGGCGGCCCTCATGGGCCAGGTCCGTCTCGCCGTCCACGCGCACGCCACGGCCGGCGCGGCACCGGACAAGGTCCTCACCCGGACCAACCGGCTGCTCGCGGACCTGGACTCCGAGCTGCTCGTCTCCTGCCTCTACGCCCATATCGACCTGGCACGCCACGAAGTGACCCTGACCAACGCCGGCCACGTCCCACCGCTGCTGCGCCGTGCCCCCGGACGGGCCGACGTGGTGCACCTCGACCCCGGACCGCTGCTCGGCATCGACACCGGCGGCCACTATCCGGTCACCACCGTCGGCCTTCCCCCGGGCGCCGTCCTCGCCCTCTACACCGACGGCCTGGTGGAGGCTCCCGGCACCGACACCACCCACGCCACCGAGCGGCTCGCCGAACGTCTGGCGGCGGGTGCCGACCTGGACCTGCACCGGCTCATCGACCGCCTCCTGCACCCCGCGGAGCGCACCGGCCAGTCCGACGACGACATCACCGTCCTCCTCCTGCGGGCCACGGAACCGGGCGAGGGGCGGGGCGATGCCCCCGACGCCGAGGGCACGGAGACCAGGCCCCGGCCGCCCGACGGAACGCCGTGAGCGGCAGCGCCTCGTCGTCCGGCCGGTCACCCCGGCTCCGTCCCGGGCGGCGACTTCCTCCCTCTCGCCTCCTCCCGGTGCAACCTTTTGTCCAACTCGGTCGTCTCACCCGATATCAGCAGGAGGCGACCCTTGGGGGCGTAAATGATGAAAACAAGAGCAATCTGTATGACTCTGGCGCTCTTGGGGGGCACGCTGGGTGTGGCGGCGGTCCCCGCTGCCGCCACACCCGCCGTCGCCCTCCAGGCCGCGACGTCCCGGTCCACGGCGTGCCCCACCGGCTGGGGCAGCCTGGCCAAAACCGCTCCCACGGCCACGACGGCACCGGTCCGGGACGTCAGGACCGGACACCACACCTGCTACGACCGGATGGTCGTCGACCTGCCGGGAGCGGGCGGCAGCGGTATCGGGTACACGGTCCGGTACGTCGACCGGCTGTACCAGGACGGCTCCGGCCGGCCCGTCTCCGTCGCCGGCGGCGCCGTCCTGGAAGTGCGGGTGGCCGCTCCGCCGTACGACCCCGAGACCGGCCGGCCCACCTACCCCGCCCGTGCCGGACAACCCCTGCCGGGAGTGGACCTGACCGGGTACCGCACCTTCAGGGACGCGCGGTTCGCAGCCGGCTTCGAGGGCGACACCCAGATCGGGCTCGGGGTGCGCGCCCGGTTGCCGTTCAGGGTGCTGCAGCTCCCGGACCGTCTCGTGATCGACGTCGCCCACAGCTGGACGGACACGAGCTGAACGCGATTGTCAGTGGTGGATGCCACCCTGCCGGTATGGACGAGCTGGAGTTCATGCGCGGCAGGGTCTACGGAGCGGACCACGACGATCCGGGGCCGCGCGACGGGCGGTCGTACGCGGAGCTGGCAGGAGGGCCGCTGGACGGTCTCCTGCTGGACATCACGGACCGCTCCGAGGCGGAACTGCGGGGCGGCGTCGGGCTGCCCACCGAGATAGGCCGCTACGGCGCGGGCGGCCGCGCCCTGTACGTGCCCCGCGACAGGGGCGGGCGTGTGTTCGACTGGAAGGGTGATGTTCCCTGAACACGCGGCCCGCGCCGGCCGGCCGGCGCGGGCGTGAGGAGGCGGGAGTGAGCCATGGGACTCCTTTCGGAGGGCGGCTGGATGGTGCGCGACCGGATCGGTGACGCGATCTTCTCCCGGGTGGCGGGACCGGACGGCCGCGACAACCGTGCCCGTATCCACGGCACGCCCGGTCCGCGCTGGTTCGGTCCCGAACGGCCCGTCAGGCGGGTGCACGGGGATGCCTCGATGTTCATCGGCGGACTGTCGGCCCTGCTGCTCCAGTCGCTCCATCCGCTGGCCATGGCCGCCGTCGCCGGGCACTCCGGGTTCCGCGGGGACCCGTGGGGCCGCCTGCAGCGGACCAGCACCTTCCTCGCCATGACCACCTACGGCCCGGCCGACGGCGCCCAGCAGGCCGTCGACCGGGTACGGGCCGTGCACGAGACGGTGCGCGGCACGACCGCGGACGGCCACGAGTACCACGCCGCCGACCCCCACCTGCTGTGCTGGGTGCACATCGCGGAGGTCGACATGTTCCTGCGCGCCCACCAGCACTACGGTGCCCGCCCGCTGGACGACGAGGGCTGCGACGGTTACGTGGCGGACATGGCGCACATCGCCACCGCGCTCGGCGTGCCCGACCCGCCGAGGAGCCGAGCCGAACTCGCCGACCGGCTGGCGGACTACCGCGGGGAACTGCGGTCGACCCCCGAGGCACGCGGCGCGGCGCGTTTCCTGCTGCTCAACCCGCCCGTTCCGGTCCTCGCCCGGTTGCCCTACGGTGCCCTCGCCGCCGGCGCCGTGTCCCTGCTGCCGAACTGGGCGTCCCGCGCGCTGTGGCTGCCCAGGGCGGCACCGGCCGAAGGCATGCTCGTCCGTCCGTTCGGCACCGCCGTCACCGCGGGCATCCGCTGGGCGCTGGCCCCGCCCGCCGGCCGGGCGGAGCACGGACGGCGTGGCCGTCCGCCCGGGCCGGAGCAGGGTGTCGCCGCCGGTTGACACATCCGATTCGGGGCACTCAGTGCTGGCTGGTGCCGTTCGGACACGGGAGGTCGAAGTGGCGGTTCGTCATCGTCTGATCAGTACGAGTCCGCAGACGGTCTGGGCCGTCCTCGCCGACGGCCGTCGCTACGCACAGTGGGTGGTGGGGACCTCGTCCTCGGAGCCGGCCCGGGGCCGGTGGCCCCGGCTCGGCGCGGCGATCCGCTACGAGGTGCGGCTGGGGCCCCTCCGCCTGTCCAACGAAACGATCGTCCGACGCTGTGAGCAGGGCGAGGCCCTGGAACTCGAAGCCGACGCGGGCCCCCTCGGTACGGCGCGCATCGCCATCGAGCTGCGGCCGTGGGGAGACCAGTGCCTGGTGCTCGTGGACGAGCATCCACTGCGCGGAGTCGGCGGTCGCCTGCACAACGCGGCCGTGGAAGCCCTGTTCCAGGTCCGCCACCGCGCCATGCTCGCCAGGCTGGCGAAGCTCTGCGAGGCAGAGGCCGCCGAGGAGGAGCGCCGCCGCCCCCTCGGTCAGGTCGTGTCGCCGGAGTCCGGCCAGGGAGGCGCTCGTGCCTGACGCCGTAGTGATCGGGGCCGGTCCCAACGGACTCGTGGCGGCGAACCTCCTGGCCGACGCGGGCTGGAGTGTGGAAGTGCTGGAAGAGCAACCGGAGCCCGGCGGCGCGGTACGGCACGACCGGGGCGTCCACCCGGACTTCGTCAGTGACCTCTGCAGCTCCTTCTATCCGCTCGCCGTCGCGTCCCCGGTGCTCGGAGGGCTCCGCCTGGAGGACCACGGGCTGCGCTGGAGCCATGCCCCGCACGTCCTGGCCCACCCGCTGAGCGACGGCAGGTGTGCGGTGCTCGACCGCCGGATCGATGTCACCGTCGACTCCCTGGAGGCCTTCGCGCCGGGCGACGGAGCCTCCTGGCGGCGGCTGCACGACGCGTGGCAGAACCTTCGCCCAAGTCTCCTGAACTCACTTTTCACCCCGTTCCCGCCGATCCGCTCCGTCGTCCGGTCCGTCGTCCGGCTGCGCGGCGCGGGCGGTCTGCGGATGGCCCGCACCCTGGTACTGCCCGTCCGCCGCCTGGGGGAGGAGGAGTTCCGGGGTGAGGGCGGCGGGCTGCTGCTGGCCGGCAACGCGCTCCACGCCGACCTGGCACCGGAGGCCGCGGGCAGCGGGGGCTTCGGCTGGCTGATGTCGATGCTCGGACAGACCTACGGCTTCCCCGTGCCGGTCGGCGGCTCCGGCGCCCTCACCGAGGCACTCTCCCGGCGCCTGGCCGCACGCGGTGGCCTGCTGCACTGCGGCCGGCGGGTCGACCGCATCGTCGTGCGCGAGGGCCGGGCGGTGGGGGTGCGCACCGCGGACGGAGAGACGATCGGCGCCAGGCGGGCCGTCCTCGCCGACGTGTCCGTACCGGCCCTGTACGGCGAACTCGTCGACGCCGTGCACCTCCCCGCCCAGCTGGTGTCCGATCTGCGGCGCTTCCAGTGGGACTTCGCCACCTTCAAGGTGGACTGGGCACTCGACGGCCCGGTGCCCTGGCAGGCCGAGCAGGCCGCGGGCGCCGGCACCGTCCACCTCTCGGACGGCATCGACGAACTGACCCGGTTCGCGGCCCAGCTCGCCGTGCGCCAGGTCCCCGATCGCCCCTTCTGCCTGTTCGGGCAGATGACGACATCCGACCCCGCCCGCTCCCCCCGGGGCACCGAGTCCGCGTGGGCCTACACCCACGTGCCCCACACCGTCGCCGGCGACGCGGGCGACGAGGGACTCACCGGTACCTGGGACGCCGAGGAACAGGAGATCATGGCCGACCGCGTCGAGCGCCAGGTCGAGCGGTTCGCACCCGGGTTCCGCTCCCGGATCCGGGCCCGGCGCGTGCTCGCTCCGCCGACGCTCCAGTCCCTCGACCGGAATCTGCACGGCGGCGCCATCAACGGCGGCACCACGGCCATGCACCAGCAGCTCTTTTTCCGCCCGACGCCCGGCACCGGACGACCGGAGACGCCCGTGAAGGGTCTGTACCTGGCGTCCGCGGGAGCACACCCGGGGGGCGGAGTCCACGGTGCACCGGGCGCCAACGCCGCCCGCGTGGCCCTGCGCCGGCACCTGACGCCGGGTCCGGCACGGGTGCAACGCCTGCTGGCCCGCCGAGACCGCACCGGCCGCAGGCAACCCGATCCGGGCGACCGAGCCGACGGCGGATGACCGCAACACCGACGACCACAGGCGGAGGCGAGACGATGACCAGCCACGACGACGGTCCCGACCGCGCGCATCAGCGCCCCGAAGGCGTCAGCCGCATCACCGTGGAAGCCCTGGGGTCGCTGTCGAAGGCACTGGAGACCACCGAGCGCGCCCGGGGCCACCTCTACAGCTTCCACCAGCTCACCGGCACCGCCGACCTCGAACTGGACCGGGCGGTCGAACTTCTTCGCGAGGCCGGGCACCCGGAATGGGCCGAGACGGTGCGCACACAGGTCCTGGGCCGGAACGTGATTCCCGGCCACTGGACGTTCCAGATCGTCGAGGCCTACGACCACACGTACTACGAGCCGTTCAGGGAATTCGAACACGCCGCCGTCGAGGAACTCGCCGAGGGACACGACCACCTCTACGAGGCGGAGATGAAGGAAGCCCGCCGTACCGCCGGGCATCCCGACCACACCGCCCGTCCCGACACCACCTTGGAGCCCGGGGCACGGGCGGAGGAGCGCAACCGCGCGGACCGCACCCGGGCATCCCGAAGGGAACGGCCATGAAGGCCGACCCGCTCCACGGCCGCACCGCCGTGGTGACCGGCGCCGCGCGGGGAGTCGGAGCGGCCCTGGCCCGCGACCTGTCCCGGCGAGGGGCCCGGCTCGCCCTGCTCGGCCACGAGAAGGCGGCACTGACGGCGGTGGCGGCCGGCCTGCCCACGGCGACGCTGGTCTGCGAGGTCGACATCACCGACGAGGCCGCCCTCGGCGATGCCGCCGCACTGGTGCGGACGCGCCTCGGCACACCGTCCGTCGTCGTGGCGAACGCGGGTGTCGCGGAAGGCGGCCCGTTCGCCACCTCGGACCCCGCCGACTGGCGCCGGGTCATCGACGTCAACCTGACCGGAA
Source organism: Streptomyces sp. M2CJ-2 (assembly GCF_016757295.1). NCBI lineage: Bacteria > Bacillati > Actinomycetota > Actinomycetes > Kitasatosporales > Streptomycetaceae > Streptomyces > Streptomyces sp. M2CJ-2. The sequence continues at coordinate 46,277 of NZ_JAESIF010000052.1, forward strand.
GTGCGGCGACCGCCCGCGCCTTCCTGCCCGATCTGCTGGCGACCCGGGGCTACTACCAGCAGGTCGCCTCGCTCGCCTCGATCGGCGCCGCCCCCTTGATGAGCGCCTACTGCGCCTCCAAGTCCGGGGTGGAGGCCTTCGCCCACGCGCTGCGGGCCGAAGTGGCGCACCACGGCGTGGCCGTGGGCATCGGATACCTGAACTGGACCGACACCGACATGATCCGCGACGCCGACCGGTACCCCGTGCTGCGGGAACTGCGCGCCCGGATGCCGCTGCCAGCCCGGCGCGTGTACCCGGTGGACCAGGTCGCCGCCCGGCTGGCAGCGGCAGTGGAGCGGCGCAGTACGGCCGTGTACGTGCCCCGCTGGCTGCGCCTGGCTCAGGCGACGCGTGCCGCGCTGCCGCCGGTGGTGCTGCGGGTCGCCCGCCGCGAACTGGCCCGTCTGGAGGCCGAGGACCCGATGCGGCACACGGGTCTGCTGGGCGCCGGTGGGGAGGCCGACCGGGTGGCCGCCCGGAGGAACGGGTGACTCCTGGACCGGCCGGGACGTCGGCCTCAGGGTGCGGGCGTGGCCTCCCGCACGGCGCGGTGGACCGCCCGCGCCAACCGTGCACCCCACAGGGAGCGGGGCCCGGCGAAGACTTGCGGCTCCTCGCCGGGGCAGGGGATGCGGGCGGCGACGCACACCGCGTCGGTGGGGGTCCCGGAGCAGTCGTGCCCCGCCTCCAGAAGGGCCTGCACCTTTGCCTCCGTGGCCGTGGCCACCGCGTTGACCAGGGCGGCGTCGCTGAGCGGAACCGGCACGGCGACGACGATGTTGATCGTGCCCGGAACGCCCGTGCGGTCTGTGCCGGCTGTGCCGTCCGTACCCGCTGCCGGAGCGGCGGCCCAGCCGCGTACCTCGATGCCCGACGTGACGACCGCCTCCGCGCCGCCGTCGTGCGCGTGGGCGTACGCCGAGACGTCCGCGGCCGTCATCAGTCCCACCCCCGGACCGCGTGCGCCCGCACCGGAGGCGAGGGCGGCGAGGTGCCGGGCGGGGTCGGTACGCCGATAACCGTGGGAAACCTGGGCGTTGAGGACCCAGGCCCGCTCGCCGATACCTCCGCCCAGTACCGCGCTGCTGATCATTCGCAGGCCCGGCCCCGGAACCCACAGCAGGGCGTGCAGTCGTTCGCCGTCCTCGACACGGGTCAGGCAGCGTGGGCGCAGCAGCCCGACGGGGGTGCGGGGCGGCGGGAGGACGGCGGTCACCGGGCAGAGCTCCTTGCGGGATCGGGGTCGGCCGATCGTATGCCGGACCGGCCGACCCGGCACGCACGGGTCCCGCTCAGTGCTCCGCCGCCACTGCTCCCGCCCGCCGGGCGTCGCCGTGGGCGCGTGCCGACGTGCGGGGGAGACGGTCAACGGCGACGGCCGCGGAGCTTGCCCAGCAGGCGCTGCGCCTGTGCGCGGCGCCGGGGGTCGGCCGCGGCACGTCGTACCTGCTCGGTCGCGCGCTGCCCCTGAGGGCTCCTGGCGAACCGCTTGATGCGCTCCACGATGCCGGGCATGAGGGCTCCTTTCCACGGGCCTGCGCCCTTGCCGTCCTCGGCGTTCCTGTTCTCCTCGCCTACCCCCGGAGGGCGGAATCAGCCCCGCGAACGCCCGTACGGGCTCACGTCTGCCTCAGCGGTTCGTACACCTCGGGGGCCAACCCGAAGGTCCAGGCCACCCCTCCCGGGCGGTCCGCGTCGTCGGCGGCACCCGAAGCCAGTACGTGCGACGGGTACCGTCGGGCTCCGGAGCGGAGTTGACGACCTCCACCATCAAGACCGCCTCGTCGCCGACGAGTTCGACACGCCAGAGCGTGCCCGTATCGTCCCGGTGCACGGGCTCGGCCCCGGAGTCGGTCAGACAGCGGTCGTAGCCGTAGTACTCGAGCATCACCCGGCGCAGTTCGGCGTTCTCCTCGGCCCGGATCCGCTCCGGCGTGAGGGTGCGCAGCTCCTTCAGAAAGGCACGCGGCACCGGCATGCCGCGCCAGGCGCACAGGGCGAACCCGTCGGGGAACTCCAGCGCCGGGCCGTCGCCGTGGTCCAGTCGACCCGCCTCGTCACGGTGCGGGGCGACCGGACGCTCGCACACCACCGCCACCTTCTCGAACGGCCACCACCAGCCGGCGCTGCGGCACACCTGGGCCAGTCCGTCGAGCGGGGACCCGGCGCCGTCCAGGGCGGCCGGCCACGGCGCGTCGTGCTGCCCGCCCAGGCCGCCCAGGCGGTGTTGAAGACCTACTTCCAGGCGTGGAGGAACTGCTGGGAGGGGCGGACCGGCGCACCGAACTTCAAGTCCCGCATCCGCACGGTGATGTCCGTGGACATCCCGCAAAGCAGGGATTTGAACATCGTGCGCGTGCACCGCCGCTGGGGCATGGTCAACATCCCCAAGGTGGGCCGGGTCCACTTCCGTTGGACCAGGGACCTGCCGGTCGGCAGGCGCGCCGACAAGAACAACCGGATCACCGGCGCCCGGCTGGTGAAGGAC